>CAZNXK010000099.1:8148-13305 GCA_964576835.1 uncultured Treponemataceae bacterium
TCATCGTCACCGCGCCGAGATCCATCTGCGTGTTCGTCGTCTGGATGATCCCCGCCACACTTGTCCCGCTCGGGCCGCCTGTCGTATCAAGGCCCCCCGTGAATGTCAGTACATCCCCTGCTCCGTCACCCAGCGTCGTGAGCCCGGTGTTCAGGAAGTTCGCATCCGCGGCCACGCTTGTCGTCAAACCCAGAAGACGCACAGCGTAGCCTCCGATATTTGTCAGCAGACTATCTGCCTGAAAATCGCCGCTGAATAGCGCAATACCTCCTGTCTTGTTCAGGCTCACCGTGCCAATTTCAGTGCCGACGGCGTTGGTTACCGTCATGTTTGCACCTGCGTTGTCAATGGTCAGGTTGGACATAACTCCTGCTGCCTCACCGCTGACGCTGTTGATCAGCAAGGTCGATGCGCTCCCATTTCCCAGATTCAAGGTCAGTCCGTCATTGATGACCGTATCCGACAGGGTGATGGTGCCTGTCGTGTCACCTATCGTGCTGTTGCCTGTAATCGTAACCGTTCCGCCGGTGCCCAAATCGATGTTTGCAGCCCCGGTTGTAGTGATTGTACCATTCAGGGTCTTGGTTCCGTTCACGACCAGATTGCCGCCGAGCGTCATGGCGCCGCCGGTAAGGGTAAAATTGCCGTTTAGTGTGGTCGGACTCTTGAGCGACGTCGATCCGTTCCATTCGATCGAGGTACCCGGTGGCCCGAAAGATACGAGCTGGAATCCGCTCGCGATGGCAGTAAGGTCGGTATCCGTGATATCAAGGTTCGCAGTCAGATTCGATGGATCCGCAAGCGCGATTGAAGCCCCGCCATAGGCTTCCAGAGTCAGAGTCGATGTACCCGTCCCAGTAACAGAATTGGATCCACCATTCAGATCAATCTCCGACGCTCGAAGAATCAGGTCGACAGCGGCATTCAGGCTCAGCGTGCTGTTGAATATGATGCTGCCTGTCGTATCCTCGAGTGTTGTATCTGCCGCGATGACGACCGGTGAATCAAACTGCATGGTATTCCCGGCTAATAAGAAGGAAGCCGCGGATAGCGTTGCTATGCCCGATCCATTCAGGATCAATTGTGTTGGCTTCATTATGTTTCCCATGATTCCCTGGAAAATTTTGTCTCCTGTTGAATTGATGCTCAGCTTGTATGTACCATTCACTGTTGCTGTCGGCTGAAATGTTACCGTTCCGCTGCCGGTTGTCAGCGTCGTGTCTCCGGCCAAAGTAACGGGTGAGGAGAAAACCAGATTGCCACCGCCGGTTGAATACGAACCTGACAATGTGGAAGGCAATGCTATCGTGCCGGTGACTGTACCGGAGACGCTCGACACTCCCGTAACGGTGAGAGTAAATGCACCCGTATTGAGTGTAGCACCGGTTCCAATGGTGATGTTGTTGATGGTGATGTTCGCGGCAAGCGTCGGATAGAAGCCGGTAGCCATGAAAGGGATGACCACATTCGAAGCAGCCGGTGGTCCACCGGCAATATTCGGGCTCCAGTTTGTCCCGGTCGTCCAGCTCGTGTCCCCGCCATTCCATGTATACGTCGTATTGGTGTCGAGTATCGTAATGACTTTGTCGTCGGTTACCGAATAGCTGGGACTCGCACCGTTGTACGCGAGCTCGAGTCGGCCGCTGGAGTCAGTCGTCGGCGTGGTCAGGGAGAGCCCTTGTATTGTCAAGGTATCCGAAACAAGAAAATCCGCGGTTACATCGAGGAGCAATGTCCTGGTATCGGGATAGCTGGCGGTCGTCGAGACTCTTGCCGCTGCAGAACCACCCAGCTGACCGGTCAAGTCCGTGTCCGCGACAAAGAGCGCAGAAAGCACGGACGGTAAATGGATGCGAATATCATTTGTTGATGTTATATTTGTTCCGCCATTGGCGAGAACTGTAACGATCGGCAATGCCGAACCAAACCCTTCTACAAAGCTGGTATTTGCGGCACTCGACAGTATCGGATCAGGATTGGCTGTGAACGTGATAGTTGCGGATCCATCGGTTCCGGCTCCGAAACTTGTCGAGCCATGGCTACCATCAGTGAAAAGCGCAATGGTGACAAGTTCCGCTACTGCATCCCTGATCTTGAATATTGCAAGGCCATCGGAATTCGTCGTGATTGCCTCGTCTGCATCGACACCATTTATGATCGCCGAGCCGGAGACGGTAACTCCAATTGTGCGCACATAAGGCAAGGGATTCCCTGCACTGTCCGCCACCTGCAGCGTCACGGTCGCTCCATCTGCAGCAAGCAGGCCGGTGATGACCGTCTGTGACACCGGAGACGCACTGACGTGATCAGCGGCAACAGGTTGATAGAACGAGGAGTAAATCTTGAGCGGCGTGTCCGCTCCATCCGCGACATTGTCAGATGAGTAAGTAAACCAGAACTCGCTGGTATTGATGCCGAGGCCACTGGCTCCCTCGTAGAAATCCAAAAGCCAGGTCCCATTGGTTGACCCGGCTATGGAATACAGCTGACTGGCCTCCGCACCGTTTATCGAGATGGCAGGGGCAGGAACCTGGGCGGTTATCCTCGATGTGGCGTTCGCCACATTATATGCCGCTCCAGTCCCGACGCTTTCAAGGTCGAAATTCAGGAATCCAATCCAACCCACCGCTGAATCGTCAAGAAACGGATACAACGACCATTCGTAACCGGCATCGGTATCGTTTCTCACCCCAAGTGCAAGGTTATAGGCAAAGCTGAAAACGCCAGAAATTCCTGTCGGGATGCCTGAATTAGCCAACGAAACGTCGACCTGGTAGCCATTCTTGTAGCTGCCTGTCTGGCTAACCTCCACCGCAACCCTAAAATAGTATTTATTCCCAATATGCTCACCTTGGCTCGGACTTACTCCGGTGAAATATGTCCAGCCGTATGGAGCAACCGTCAGATCTTCATTGTCTGCCGAAAGCCCCGTCATTGCGGCCAGTCGAGTTCCCGTTCCAGATCCAGGTGCCGCCGTACCCAGCGGCCTGTTGGTGGAATAATCGATGAGTCGTGAATCCGGCGCTGAATAGGTATTGGCGCCGCCGATAAGATAAAATGAAGTATCAGAGGCTGTTGTCAGGACTTCATCCGCGTTTCCTGTCGAGCCCGGATCCTTGATGGCGAAGTACAGGGTTGATGTTACCGTGTCGGGTATCTCAAAAAAAATCACATTGATCTGATCCCGATCCCCATTCCCGGCGGGGAACGCCCCGGACAGCCAGCTCTGGGTCGTCCACGTGTCTTCAACGAAGCCAGCTGGTTGTTTTGGCATACGTGAAGTGCTCTGCCCCCACGCTCCCCCAAGCACGCAAAAAGCCAGAATCATGGTCGCTGCGATGCGTTTTCCAAGGGTTGCGGTCTGGGCGTGTCGACTCATGCTATTCTCCAATAATCAAGAGATCTCTACGATAGTATACACCAAAACAAGCTAGGCTCCATGTCTGAACCTGGCCTTACTCTAGTATCGATATCGATGAAGCCTGGAAGGTTTTGCGGGGCTGAGTCATACAGCTTGCTTCTTTTCACACCACTCGTATTCTCAGGCCCAGCTCTTCCAGATATTCGACCAGGGATCTCCATCCACCATCGGCTATGGCACGCAGGACATCCATATCCAGAATCTGGTACTCGTGGATGGCCACATTGCGGAAACCTACCATGGCGGTCATTTTCCGGGCTGTTTCCTTTTTTATTAGTCCAGATCTCTCCAACAGCCGGAATGCGTCTGCACTCGTCTGGGGCATTCCAAGTTGCCGCAGCATACAGAGGTGGAAAGCCAGATCGATGGCCGCCTGGCAAGCCCGCTCTATGTTGAGCGTCAGCGCGTCTATATGTGTACAATTTGCCAGGCGGGGATCGTTGGCATACTCTTCCAATACCCTTCTGATGGAACGTTCGATGATGGCCGCTTTGTTTACCGCCACGTCATCCGATGCTGTAGGCATCCATCAGCTCCTTGCGTTCTGTGCAAAAACGGTCATACATCCCGAGGAGGCTGGCCGCCATCAACTCGGCATGGTAGCGGTCATTGGCAAAAAGCAGTCGACCGGTCAGGATGGCTTCCCTGGAATAGACAAGGTTCTGTGATGACACGAGTCCCAAGTCAACATCCCTGCCTATGGCATAAGCAAGCTTGCCGGCCAGCTCCGCTCGTTCCAATGACCCAAGATGGCAACCTTCTGCGGGAAGAATGGCCAGATCCACATCACTGTCAGCGCGCATGGTGCCTCGGGCCGCGCTGCCCAGAAGGTAGAGTGCGGCAATTCGATTGTCGCCCTGCAGGAGCGCCTTGATGTTGTCCGTCTCCTTGGTGCTCAAGTCCATGCTTTCAGTCTATCTCTACGAGTCACGGCACGCAAGCACCACCAGTGTGGGAAAATTCCCCTTCCCCGTTCCCTTATTCCGGGTTACTCTGTTCGGTGTCGCAACCTTTGACTGCTTATCTTGTCTAAACCGAGATCCATTCTGTCTATTATTTGGCCCAGAACAGGCCTACAAGAAAGGTAACCGTGTATAAACTAGCCAGCCTGACGCTCCGTGACGTCCTTCTCCAGAGTACCGCCTCCTACGCCGAGCGTCCCGCGCTCGGTACCGTGGACGGATCGACCATCGTGCACTACAAGGACCTTGCGCCGCTGGCCGCGGTCTTTGCCGGCAAGCTCGCCGCGGCGGGCCTGAAACAGGGCGACCGCGTGGTCATCCTGTCGGAAAACAGGCCCGAATGGGGCATCGCGTACTTCGGCGCCACCGCCGCGGGTTATGTGGTCGTACCGATCCTCACGGACTTCATCCCCGAGCAGATAGCCAACATCATCGCCCATTCGGAGGCCAAAGCCGTCGCGGTATCGGAGAAGATGGCTCCCAAGGTCGGAGTCTACAAGGGGACGACCATAGCCATGGAGTCTCTCGCTTCGCCTGCGGCTCGCGAGGCCGCCTTCGGGGCCAGCCCGTCCTCGGCCTTTCCTCCGGTAGAGGAAGACTCGCTCGCCGCCATCCTGTATACCTCCGGGACGACGGGCAACTCCAAAGGTGTGATGCTGTCGCACAAGAACCTGGTTTCCAACGTCATAGCGACCAGATCGATCATAAGGATGCACCGCATCGACAGGCTCTTGTCGATACTCCCGCTGGCGCATACCTATGAGTGCACGCTTG
>CAZNXK010000100.1:0-13073 GCA_964576835.1 uncultured Treponemataceae bacterium
CACCCATTTCGGCTTCGGCGCGGGTTATCTTTTCAACAGCGATGAGCTGAACAAGCAGGATGGAATCTGCAAACACGGTCAATACCAGGCTGTCCTGGTGGGCTTCAACATACGGGCGACGGCATCCCTCCGGGGAGGCATCTACATGGGACCCGCGTTTGTGTCGTCCATCAGCGTATATGACTATGACAATGGCGCACAAACATATCTGGCAAGCTATGATGGCGGGTTTTCCCTGGGCGATCCCATTCCACCCGCCATGATTATGGATATCGAGTACAGTTTCAATAAAAACCTTTCGGCACGGTTCATGTTCGTGATGAATGGCACCGGGGGAGATATCGAGCGGACAAGCCCTCCCAGTGCGTATACCGAATCCCTTGAATCGATGTCTACCAGCTATTTCATCTTGTCAATGGGATACAGTTTTTCTTTGTAGTACCGATTGAAAGAGAATGGCTCGTCAGCGGAACAAGAGGGCTATCACGGGTATGGTAATCAGGGACAAGGCCGTCGACGCGAAGACGAGACCGGAGGCTGTGATCTGGTCGCCTCCGTAGACGCCCGCGAGAATGGTGCTGTTGGCCGCCACCGGCATCGCCGACACGAGAACCGGCACGGCCAGCTCCATGCCTGAAAGGCCCAGCGCTTTGGCGAACGCGAGCACCAGCAGCGGGTGGATCGCCAGGCGGTAGCCCGTCGTCAGCCAGAGGCGAGGGTTGGCCAGTACGCCGCCTATCCTCGTCTGTGCCAGAACGGCGCCGATGACCGCCATGGCAAGAGGCGTCGTCATGCCGCCGAACAGGTCGAGCGCCGTGTACAGCGGGTCGGGTATCCGGGCCGAACAGAGGAACAGCGCGAAGCCCATGAACGCCGAGATGATGGACGGGTTGAGCAGGACCTTCAGGGAAGCGAATGGCGTGCTTTTGCCGTCGCTTGTTGCCCTGCCGGCTATCATCACGATGCCGACTGAAAACGCCAGCAGCTGGAACGGTATGTTGTAGATGGATACCATGAAGAGGCTGTCATGGCCGAGTATCGATCCGGCGACCGGGAATCCCATGAACCCGACGTTTGAAAAACACATGGCGAATCGGTGGACCCCCTTTTCCGGCGCGCCCGCCTTGCGGTACAGCGCCACTGCCGCATAGGCCAAAGGAAAAGAGGCCGCGTAGACCACCGAAGAGATGCCGAGAACGCGGAACGCTTGGTTTCTAAGTTCCGGGCTGAACGGGCGTTGCATCGATATGACGATGATGGCCGGCAGGGTAAAATCCACTATGAAGCGCGACAGCGAGCGCAGCGTATCGCCTTTGAGTATGCCGGCCTTGCTGGCCCCGAAGCCGCCGGCCATGAGCAGGAACAATATCAGGCTCTGCATGACCGAAGGGGGCAAGTTCGTCATCATGGCCCTAGTCGCCCGCCCCGGACGGCTTGACGAGGCTCAGCGCGGCGGAAAGCGCGGCCTTCCACGCGGCGTAGCGCTCGTCGTAAAATCGGCTCGACCTGGAGTCGGGCTCGAAACGGGACGCTGCGCGCACCATCGATGCCGAAGCGTCCGCAAGGTTGTCGTAGTCGCCCAGCGCTACGGCGCAGGCGCAGGCGTCACCCATGGCCTCGCACTCGGGGTTCTGCGGTACTTCGACGGAAACGCCGATGACGTCCGCCTTGATGGCGCACAGCGCGTCGTCTCGGGCCGCGCCTCCCGAGCACCGTATGATGTCGATGTCGAATCCGCCGCTACGGATGCGGTCCGCGGCAAGCCGCAACCCATAGGCTATCGACTCGATGACCGCCCTCGCCATCTCCTTCCTGCCGTGCGACAACGAAAGGCCGACGAAAGCGGCGCGCAGGTTCGGGTTCCACAGCGGTGCCCGCTCGCCGGCCAGGTACGGCAGGAAGAGGATTCCGTCGGCGCCCGCGGCCGCGCTTTCGGCGTCCTGGTAGACGCTGTCGGTTCCCAGCCCTGAATAGCCGGCGATGCCGGAAAACCATTCAAGCGCCTTGCCGCTCGTCGATAGTCCCCCCGACAGATTCCACAGCCCCTTGACGACATGCGGGAGGCTGAAGACGCTTTCGTCCTGGAAAGCCTTCCGCGCGCAGACGTTGAGCGCTTCGCTCGAGCCGGAGCGGTCGCAGGCCAGTCCTGGCGTCACCGCGCCCGAACCCACGAGAGCCGCGAGGAAGTCAGGGAAGCCGGAGACAATGGGCAAGCCTGCCGGTAAACCTATCGCTTCCGAGGCGTTGACGCTGACCGATCCTATCCTGAGCGCCGGCTCGACATAGGGAGGCAGGATATCGCCGTCGAGCCCAAACCGCGAGGCGACATCGCGGTTCCATATGAACTTGTCGTAGTAGGGGTCCGGAAGGTACGTTGTCGGCCGGGCGCCGAGCGTGAAGGCAAGATATTCAGGGCCGGAGAAGAATCGCGCGACGCTGGCTCCTTCAGCGGATTCGAAGACGCGCATGGCCTTGGGCAGGTAGGAAGACGGATCGATCGCGTGTCCCGCCGCCGCCGAGGCGCGCTCCGCTTCGCCGCCGGCGCTCCTGTCCATCCACAGGGAGGCTCGTCCGACTGGCAGGCCGTCCCTGCCGACGGCGACCAGCGTGGGGCCGTTGCCCGAAACCGCCACAGCGCGGAGCCTTGTCCGCACGCCGCCCGAACCAAGGCCGGTAGCGGCAGACGCTTCGGTATACGCCGCTGCGGTGGCCTTGAGCCATTCGATGGGATCGGCCTCGTAGCCCCGTTCGCCTCTGAAGAGGCCAACCGGAGCCCGGCCCAGGCCTAGTCTGGCGCCTCGCTCGTCGACCAGCAGGCACTTGATCGACGAAGTGCCAATGTCTATGCCGCAGTACAAGCTAGGCCTCGCCTGAGACGAGGAGCCTGACGTCGCAGCGCTCTGACCATCGGCAGGTTGCGCATGAAGCGCCAGGGCACTCGAAGAAGTCCTGCACGCGCTCCAGCTGTTCAACGTGCCAGGAAAGGTCGTCGATGTATGCGTCGAGTGCTTCCCGCCGCTTGCGCGCATCGTCGAGCCTTGCCCGGTATTTTTCAGCGAGGCTTTTCCTGACCGACTCGCCTGAACGGTCGCGCCGTGCAAGGTCGAAAAGCCCGCTTATTTCAGCGAGCGTCAGGCCATAGTCCTTGAGTTGCTGGATGCGCTTGATGCGGATGGCGTTGCGTTCCGAATAGCGCCTGTGCTCGGGTCCTTCGCGGTCCTCGGATTCGAGGAGCCCAAGCTCCTCGTAATAGCGGATGGCGCGGGCCGTCAGGCCGAACATGCGCGCGAGTTGCCCTATCTTGTACGATCGTTCCGAAACCATGCAGATTGACCTTTGACGTAAAGTTCGTTCCGCGACAGCCTCGAGGCGATCATCGACGGCACGACTGGCGAGTATACTATCCTCCGGACAACATGAATAGCGCAGCCGGGCCACGACAAGAACAAGCCGGCGCGCAAGGAGTACATCATGAAGCGTTTGTTGACATTCGGCCTTTCCCTTGTCCTCGCGGCGTCATGCGCCAAGGGGCCGGCGGGGCCAAACCCCCTTTCGGTAGCCGTTTTCGTTCCAGGCGTGACGTCCGGCAGCCCGATATACGAGATGCTCGTGGTTGGCGCGAACAAGGCCGTAGCTGAAAAGGCCGGCGCCACGATCAAGATCATCGAGGCGGGATACGATCAGTCGACCTGGCTGGACAGCCTCCGCGATACCGTCGCCTCGGGAGAATTCGGGGTCGTCGTCAGTTCCAATCCGTCGCTCCCGGAATTGTGTGCCAAGCTGTCGGCAGACTATCCGGCGGTCAGGTTCATAGTCGTCGACGCGTACCTGGCTGGCAATCCCTCCATCCATACCGTGCTCTACAACCAGAAGGAGCAGGGCTACATAGTCGGCTACCTGGCGGGACTCGTGACGAAGGAGCGCAATCCAGGCGCGGTCCCCGTGGCGGGGCTGGTCGCCGCCCAACGCTACCCGACGCTCGACAGGCTCATCCGGCCGGGCTTCGAGGCCGGCCTCAAGGCGGTAGATCCGGCCTTCACTCTGGAGTTCCGCGAGGTCGGCAACTGGTACGATTCGGCCAAGGCCGCCGAACTGGCGTCGTCGCTCTACGGTTCCGGAGTCGAAGTGATACTGCCGATCGCGGGTTCGGGGGGGCAGGGCGTCGTCGCCTCGGCCAGGGAACACGGCGGGTCGGTGGTCTGGTTCGACGGGGCAGGCTATGCGCTCGATCCGGAGGCGGTCATAGGCTGCGCCACGATAGCCCAGGACAGGCTGGTCTACGAAAGGCTCAAGGCTGCGCTCGACGGAGACGAGTCCAAGTACGGCAAGGCCGATATCGTTTCGGCCCGCGACGGCTACATCGGCTTCGACCCCGAAGGTCCGGGCTACCAGGCGTTATCCTCCGCGGTCAAGGCCGGGTTGGATGCCGCCCTGTCGTCGCTGCGCGCCGGGACCCCTGACTTTTCGTTCGACACCTTCTGAGTGTATCTTCTTCCGGATGGTGCTGGCCTCGCTCTCGTCGATACGGAAATACTACTCGTCAACCGCGACCCTCGCCGTAGACGGTGCCGACTTCAGCCTCGAAGCCGGCGAGGTGCACGCGCTGGTGGGCGAGAACGGCGCCGGCAAATCGACGCTGGCAAGGATACTATGCGGCTTCGAGACGCCCGATTCCGGTTCGATACGCGTGCGCGAAAAACCCGTGCGCTTCAATTCTCACCGTGACGCCGAGCGGGCTGGCATAGGGTTCGTTCCCCAGTATTCAATGCTTGCCACGGGTTTGAGCGCCGCAGAGAACGTGGCCATGGGGCACGAGCCGGTCAGGTTCGGCGTTTTTTCCGACAGGCGCCGGGCAGCCTACGAATTCTCGATGCTCGCGGACAGGTACGGCTTCGACGTTGATCCCGACGCGCCTGTCTCGTCGCTGTCTGCGGCTGCGCGCCGCGAGGTCGAGATACTGCGGGCTCTTGCCCGGGGCGGCGACGTCCTGGTCCTTGACGAGCCTACGAGCATCCTGGGAGAACACGAGACCAAGGCGCTGTTCTCGCTTATAGGCAGGCTCAAAGAGGCAGGCGCCGGCATTGTCTACATTTCCCATCGCGCCAGGGAATTGCTCGATCTGGCCGACAGGATAAGCGTCATGCGCTACGGCAAGGTAGAGAGGACGATACGGGCCGACGAGATTGACGAATGCGGTCTCGCCGACCTCATCGTCACCAGGGAGGCTTGCGGCACCGGCCCCGGCAAAGGCGGGACTCCGGGCGACATTGCCATATCGATCAGGACCGTATCGCTGGCGGGTCGCGGCGATGACTCGCTCGATTCAATCGACATCGCGGCCCGTTCAGGCGAGGTTGTCGCCGTCGTCGCTCTCGGCGGCAACGGCCTCGATTCGCTCGAGGAAGTGGCCGCAGGACTCGTCAGACCGGACGATGGCGACGTGTTCGTGCTGGGCAAGGCCATCGGCGACTGGAAGCCGCGCGAGCTGCGCACGCGCATCATGGCGTACCTGCCCACCGACCGTGAGGGCAGGGGACTGTGTCCGCGCTCGAGCGTGGGGTCGAACGTCATCGCGCGGAAGCTGTTCCGCTACTCGTTTGCGGAATTCGCAGGAGGGAAGGTCCCCTGTGTCGATGCCGGAGCGATGCTCGGCAGGTTTGCCGTCGGCAACTGGCGGCGACGCAGGGTAGACTCCCTGTCAGGCGGCAACCGGCAGAGGGTCGTAGCGGCCCGCGAACTCGAAGGCTTTTCTCCGGTGGTCGTAGCCGCGAACCCGGCCCAGGGACTTGATCCGGCTGCCCGGACTGCCCTCTTCGGGCGCCTCGCGGAACTGCGGGACCAGGGTGCCGCAATCCTTCTTCTCACCGCTGATCCTGAGGATGCGTCGGAACTCGCAGACAGGGTTTTTGCCTTGTACCGGGGCCGGCTCAGGCTGCTCGACCCAAAGGGCGGCGATCCGTCGGGACTCGCCGCTGCCATCACGGGCGCCGCTTCGTGAACAGGAACATCAAGGATTCCGGAGGATCGGGGGCGCTTGGCCGACTGGCCGTCGCACTCGGAACGGCTACCATACTTGCGGCCGCCGCCGCGGCCGCGCTGTCGAGCCAGCCGTGGCTCGCGCTCAGGTCCTTCTTCGTAGCGCCGTTCTCGACTCCTTCGGCCTTCCTGTCGATGCTCGAGCTGTCCGCTCCTCTGGCGCTCTGCGCGTTGGGCGTCGTCGTTGCGTTCAGGGCGGGGCATTACAGCCTCGGAGGAGAAGGCCAGGCTTACGCGGGCGCCTTGGCGGCGGCTGCGGCGGGATACTCCGGCTTTCTTGGCAGCGGGCCCGTGGCCATGGTTGCCACTTTCGCGGCAGGAGCCGCCGCGGGAGGCCTGGTGGCTGCCTTGCCCGCCGCCGGCCGTCGCTTCGCCGGAGCCGATGTGCTCCTGACGAGCATACTCGTATCGCAGGGAGTCGTCTTCGTCGTCGACTGGGCCATAAGCGGACCCTTCCGCGACGACTCGAGCAACCTGGTGTCCATGCCGGCCTTGCCGGAAGGTGTACTGTTCCCGAGGCTCGCGCCGCCATCGACTCTGACCATCGCGCCGTTCGTCGCCGCCGCGCTCTGCCTCGGGGCGGCGTGGTACTTCGAGCGGACAAGGAGCGGAGCCGCCCACGACTTGTACGGCCGCAACAAGCGTTTCGCCGAACTCCAGGGTTTTAACGTCAAGCGGCTCGCGTGGGCGCCCATAGTGGTCGCGGGCATCCTTCACGGCATGGCTGGCGCAACTATGGTGCTCGGGGCACGGGGAACCGCCATACGGGGCATGAGCGGCGGCATAGGCTGGAGCGCCATAGGAGCCGCTCTTGTAGCCGGATCCCGTCCCTCCGCGGTTCCCCTGGCCGCCATCCTTTTCGCGTGGCTCGATTCCGGGGCGCGTCAGGCGGCGGTTTTGTCAGACCTCCCTCCCGACGCCGGCCAGGCCATCAAGGCCATCGTCATACTCGTCGTCAGTGCGCGTCCGTCCGCCAGGGCCGTCAAGGCCTTCCTGGAGCACCGGTTCGGACGGATACGCATTGTCAAAGCGTTGGACAAACGGCCATGAGCCAGGCAACGTCCGCCCTGTTCGACGGTCTGGCTTTCCTTGCGCCTCTGGCTCCCGCGGCCGTAGGCGGACTGGTCACCGAATACGTCGGCTCGCTCAACATCGCGCTTGAAGGCCTCATGCTGGCAGGCGCGTTTTCGTACGCGGCCGTCGGACTGGCGCTCGGACCCATGGCCGGAGCCGTCGCGGCCATGGCCATACCTGCGGCCATAGCGTATGGCTCTGACCTGTTCGCGAGGAAAGCCAGGGCGGACTCGTTCGTCGTCGGGCTTGGCGTCAACATGCTGGTGCCCGCGGCGGCGTCGATACTCTCCCAGGCCATCTTCGGCAGCAAGGGCGTGGCGGTGGTCGCGGGATTGCAATCCGGCCGCGTGCTGCAGTCGCTTTCCGGGCTGCCAGTGCTTGGCTTCCTGTTTGGCCACCGGGCTTCGGACTACCTGGCGCTCGCGGTAGCGGTCCTTGTGGCGCTGCTTGTCGCGGCGACGCCGTTCGGAACGAGGGCCAGGGCGGTCGGCATGAACCCCGAGTCGCTGCGCATGGCCGGCCTCGACTCAGGCCGGATTCGCGGCATCGCCTATGCCGTTTCCGGTTTGGCCTGCGGCGCCGCGGGAGCCACGCTGGCGGCTTCGGTTGGGGCCTGGGTACCCAACATGAGCGCGGGCCGCGGATGGGTGGCGCTCGTCGCCGTCTACCTCGGAGGCAAACGCCTGGGCGGAGCGGTTGCGGCGACGGCGTTCTTCGCGCTCCTTCTGTCGGCCGCAACGAGGGCCCAGTCGTACGCCGCCGCGCCGCCCGAACTCCTGATGGCCATGCCGTACTTCATTACGTCGCTCGTCGTCATAGCCGGTGCTCTCCGCTCCCGGAGACACAGGCCTCCACGCCGCTAAAACCATCTGCAAGCCGCGCGATGGCTTGACCAGGCGATGGTGGCCGGGTTATATTCCCACTATCCAGATAGGAATAGAGGGGTATGCTCAATGTTTTCAGTTTCCGCCAGAACCCAGTACGCGATACGGGCGATGTCGTGCCTGGCCACGAGGCGGGACCGCTCGGCGACGTCGGCGGAGCTGGCCCAGGCGGAGAGCATTCCGCCGAAATACCTCGAAGGCATCATGTCGAATCTCACCGCGCGCGGACTCATCGAGAGCGAGCGGGGAAAGAACGGCGGCTACAGGATGGCAAAGGACCCGGCCGCGATCACGATGCTGGAGATAGTCGAGGCGATCGACGGCAAGATAAAGCCTGTCACCTGCGTCGACGCCGCCGGCGCCTGCGCCTTGGGAGGCAACTGCCACCCGAGGAAATTCTGGGTAGGACTCAAGCAGACGATAGACGCGTACCTTGCCGAGAGTACGCTCAAAGACGTATCGGAAGGATGAACTCGATGGAAGAACGCTTCGTATACATGGACTACAACGCGACTACGCCTTTGAGGCCCGAGGTCAAGGCGGAAATGATGGAAGACCTCGAAGTCTACGCCAACGCGTCGAGCATGCACGAGGCCGGCCGCAGGGCCCGCTCACGCATAGAAGGCGCGAGGTCGTCGGTCGCGAGACTCATCGGAGCCAGGGATCCGGAACGTGTCATCTTCACCAGCGGCGGTTCAGAATCGAACAACACCGTGTTCGCGACAATGTTCCACCTTGGCCGCAAGGGGCAGCGGCGCGGCATCGTCACGACGAAGATAGAACATCCCTGCGTCCTCAACTCGGCGAGGTGGCTCGAGGAAGAAGGCTTTCCCGTCACGTTCCTCGACGTCGACGAATACGGCATGGTAAGGCTCGACCAGCTGCAGAAAGCCGTCGGTCCCGACACCCTGCTCGTGTCGATCATGCTGGCCAACAACGAGATTGGCACGGTGCAGAACCTCCGCGCCGCCGCCGACATCGTCAAAGCCGCCGGAGCCTGGTTCCATACCGACGGTACCCAGGCTGTCGGCAAGATTCCCGTCGATGTCGACGCCTTGGGCGTCGATTACATGACGGTGTCGTGCCACAAGCTCTACGGCCCCAAGGGAATAGGCGGCCTGTACATCAGGGAAGGCGCGCCGCTTGAGCCGCTCATCCGCGGAGGTCACCAGGAGGGCGGCTACCGGGCAGGCACCTACAACAACCTCGGGATCCTGGGCTTCGGTCTCGCCGCCGAACTCGCCAGGGCGGAACTCGACTCGTACGGAAGGAAGCTTTCGGCCCTGCGGCTGAGGCTGCGGGACGGCATACTGGCATCGGTGCCCAAGGCGCGGGTCAACGGACACCCGACATCGGTGCTGCCCAACACCCTCAACGTGTCGTTCCCGGGCGCCGAAGGCGAAGCCATACTGCTGTCGCTCGACCTCGAAGGCATACGCGTGTCGACAGGCTCGGCCTGCGCTTCGGGCAGCCTCGAGCCGAGCCACGTGCTCCTTGCCACCGGCGTCGGACCGGAACTGGCGCATGGTTCGATACGCTTCAGCCTTGGACGGGATACGACCGAGGACGAGGTGGATTACGTCATCTCGAAGATAGGACCCATCATCGCGCGCCTGCGCTCGATGTCAACCATAGCATTCTAAAAGCCCTGCGGGGCCGCCCCGAGTGGCGATTAACGGAGGAAACCGTGAGCGACGCGTTCGCCTGGCTCTATTCTGATGTCGTGAAACAGCATTTCATGAACCCGAAAAACGTCTTCAATCCAGATGACGGCTTCACGTCAAACGCCGAAGGCGTCACCGGCAACATCAAATGCGGCGACCAGATGATGTTCCTCCTCAGGATAGAGAACGACGTCATAGTCGATGCCCGCTGGAAGACGTACGGTTGCGCCAGCGCCATAGCCAGCACGTCGATGCTCTCCGAAGTGATCAAGGGCATGCCGATCCGCGAGGCCTACAACATCAAGCCCGACGACATCGTCAAGAAGCTCGGCGGCCTTCCTGACAACAAGATCCACTGCTCGGTGCTCGGCGACAAGGCCCTGCGCGCCGCCATTGACGACTATCTGGCCAAGAACGGCCGGGAAGGCGAGTACAAGAGCGAAGGAGCGAGGATAATATGTTCCTGCCTCAACATCAGCGACCGCGACATCGAGGAAGCCGTCAAGGCCGGCGCCCGCGACTGGAACGGCCTGCAGGAGCGGACGAAGATAGGCACCGTCTGCGGCGGCTGCAAGGGTGTGGCGGTTGACCTGCTCAACGAGTACGTGCACATCTTCGGCGACTAGAAAAGCTTGCTGCAGTGCCAGGTTTTTCGAGCGATGACGTCCTGGCTTTCAGGGCGTCGGTTCTCGACCTGTACGCCCGCGAGGGCAGGGATTTTCCATGGAGGCGGACGGCCGATCCCTGGGCCATCCTCGTGTCCGAGGTAATGCTGCAGCAGACGCAGACTGACAGGGTCTCGCCCAAATACGAGGCGTGGATGGCACGCTTCCCCGACGCCGCGAGTGTCGCTTCCGCCGGCATGCCGGCCATCTACGAGTCGTGGCGCGGTCTTGGCTACAATTCGCGGGCGCACAGGCTGCGGGAAAGCGCAAGAATTTGTGCGCAGTCATACTCGGGGCAGCCTCCGGCCGACGAAAAGCTTCTTCTCGAGCTGCCTGGGGTAGGTCGCTACACAGCCCGCGCCGTGCTCGCCTTCGCCTACGGGCTGCCGACCGTCTTCCTCGAGACAAACATCAGGGCGGCGCTGATTTTCAATTTCTTTCCGGGCAGGCTCAAGGTCATGGACCGGGAACTCGAGGCGCCCGCCGAGCTGGTGCTTGACCGCGGCGACCCCCGGACTTGGTACCAGGCGTTGATGGATTACGGCGCCTGGATAAAGCGACGCGAACCCGATCCGTCGAGGCGCGCCGCGGGATATTCCAGGCAGCCGATTTTCGAAGGCTCGACGAGGCAAGCCAGGGGCGCCGTGCTGCGTGCCATCGGCGACCGAGGCAGGCTGGACCTGGGGTTGTTCGCCGCCGAGTCGGGTTTGGACTACGACCGCCTGAAAAAGGCGGCGCACGGCCTGGAGCGCGACGGGCTCGTCAAGACGAACGGAGAGCTGGTCAGCTTCGCAGAGTAGGATGACAGTGTTCAGGTTTTGACGAACAGCCGCCTTAAAAACCTGAGCACGGCGTCGCGCATCCTGACGAAGATGTTGCCGAGCGGCACGTCGTTTCCGGCCACCAGGTCGACCCTCCTCACGACGCTGTCGCCCGACAGGAACACGACCCTGCCCAATAGTGCGCCCGCCATCACCGGCGCGTCTACTTCGCGCTCGACCTCCACGCGGGTCCGGATGCTTCCCGCCATCGATGCCGGTATGGTGAATACAGGACGCTCGGCATACGCCAGACTGACGTTTTCAGTGGCGCCGCCCCAGGAGCGGACGAGGGGAGGTTCGGGCGCCTGCGGTTGTACGGTTCGCCACTGTGCGAACGACCAGTCGAGCAGGGACCGGCCCGAGCGCTCGCGGACCGCCGGACCTCCCGTTCCGCCCAGGGTCACGATGATGACCCTGGTACCGTCGCGTTCGGCCGTCGCTATGAGATTGTAACCTGATTCGTCGATGTAACCGGTCTTGAGGCCGTCGCAGCCGTCATAGCTGAAGAGCAGGTTGTTTGTGCTCCGCAAGAGTATCCTGGTCGCGGGAGGCTCTTCGCCGGCGGGCATCACGTCGGCCCGTGGAAACTCCATCGTCGTCCTTGAATGGTAGTCGGCAATCGCGTCGGGGTGGCGGAGAAGGTAGGCCCGCGCCAGGCTCGCCATTTCCCTGGCGGTCGTCGTGTTCAGTTCGGACAGGCCGGACGGTTCGACGAAGCGCGTTTTTACGAGTCCCAGCCTCGCCGCTTCACCGTTCATAAGCTCGGAGAAGGCCGATGACGAGCCTGCCAGCACGCGAGCGACGGTCATGGCCGCGTCGTTGCCGGATATCACCGCCATGCCCCGCAGGAGGTCGTCGAAGGTGACCCTCATGCCCTCCTTGAGGTACATAAGCGACGACCGGTACGGCAGGGTGACATCGGCCTTGGTGATGTCGATGCGGTCGGTCAGTGATATTCGCCCTGAGTCGACGGCATTCAGGGCGACCATCAGCGTCATGATTTTAGCAAGGCTCGCAGGCGGTATCACCGCGTCTGCGTCGCGCTCGTAGAGCACATCGCCCTGTGCCATGTCGATGATGATGACAGAGCTGGCGTCCACGGCCGCCGGCCTGCCCACATCGAAGCGCGGCACGTCGGAGGCAAAGGCAAGCGCGGTTGAAATCGTCAGAAGAATGATGGACGGGACTATGGAACGGATGCGGAAACGGAACATTCTCGCCATCGTCATCAAAAATCAGCCTGCTTGACGGCCCGGGGAAAGGGTATGACATCCCTGATGTTCTCTATGCCGGTGACGTAGCGCAGGAGCCTTTCGAATCCTAGACCGAAACCCGAGTGCGGCGCGGAGCCGAAGCGCCGCAGGTCCAGGTACCACCAGTACGCCGCCGGATCGAGCCCCTTGGCCTCGAGGTTCCGTACCAGGACGTCGTAGCGGTATTCGCGCTCGGAGCCGCCGATTATCTCGCCTATCCGCGGCACGAGGACGTCCATGGCCCTGACGGTCTTGCCGTCGTCGTTGAGTCGCATGTAGAAGGCCTTGAGTTCCTTGGGGTAGTCGGTGACTATGACGGGCCCGCCGATGACCGTTTCAGACAGGTATCGCTCGTGCTCGGTCTGAAGGTCGCAGCCCCAGTACGGCTTGAATTCGAACTGGTCCTTTCTGGACTCGAGTTCGGTTATGGTGTCGGTGTAGGTCATGTGCGCGAACTTTTTGGAGCGCACCGATTCGAGCATGGCGATGATGCCCGGCTGGACCCGCTTCTCGAAGAAGGCCATGTCCTCGCCGCAGCGGTCAAGTGCCCAGGAAAGGAGGTACTTGACGAATTCCTCCGCCAGCTCCATGTCGTCGGGAAGCTCGGCAAAGGCAAGTTCCGGCTCTATCATCCAGAATTCCGCGAGGTGCCTGGTCGTGTTGGAGTTTTCCGCCC
>CAZNXK010000101.1:0-12939 GCA_964576835.1 uncultured Treponemataceae bacterium
TTTCGTTGTTCGCCAATGCCGTTTCCCCAGCCTGTTCCAGGCTCAGTGTTTCCTGGGCACTTGCCAGGGCCGCCGCGGCGAGCAGTGCCATCAACACGATAGTCGGTTTCTTCATTCGCTTGTATCCTCCGGCGCGGAGTACCCCCGCGTCAGCAGAGGATACGCCGGCGACTCGGGCGGAGCCTATTAACAGCGTATGAAGCGATGATAATATTCTGTTATGTCCACCTGTCGCCCTATATTTCCGCATTGCCGTCCCGCGGAGACCCGTGTACACTCGCGATCATGAGGCATGCATGAAGGCAAGGGTCCTGATCATAGAAGACGTAGCGGAGCTGTCCGATCTCGTGGCGCTCTACCTGTCAAAGGAAGGCATGGAGACGCGGCAGGCCGAGTCAGGCGAGGCCGCGCTGGCCCTGCTCGGCGCCGGAGGCGCTGACGCGTTCGAGCCCGATATAGTAATCCTCGACATCAACCTGCCAGGCATGGACGGGTTCGAGTTCCTGCACGAGTTCCGGAAGTCCGGCGGGTGCCCGGTGCTGATCGTGTCGGCGCGGGACGCCGACGAGGACATCATAACCGGGCTCGGTTACGGCGCCGACGAGTTCGTTACCAAGCCGTTCTCGCCAAGGGTGCTCGTCGCCCGCGTCCGCGCGATGCTCCGCCGCGTCCAGGACGCGCCCGCGCCCCGCGACGGGACCATCGTCCGCTTCGGCCCATTCACCATCGATCTAGACGCCTGTGTGCTCAAGAGGGGCGACGAGCGCGTGGCGCTTTCCGCGAAGGAATTCGCCGTGCTGTCATTCTTGATCGCCAACTCCGGCAAGCCGCTCGGCCCCGAGGCCATCTACGCGGGCGTATGGAAGAACGCGTACGGAGACATGACCGCCGTCGCGGTCTATATCCAGCGCCTCCGCAAGAAGCTGGAGGATGACCCCGCGGCGCCACGTTATATAGAGACCGTCTACGGCATGGGATACCGTTTCACGCTGGATCCGGAAACGGCGTCATGAAAATACGCAATCAATTCTATATTCTTGTCTTGGGCATCCTCGTCATGCCCATATTCGTGGTGGCGGGGCTCTACGGCCTGCAGCGCAGCCGACAGTCAGAGGTCGTGCAGATTCCCGGCTATGACGAGGTGGCCAGGATGGCGGGCGGCACCTTCGACCGCAAATCGTGGGAGCGTCTGGAGGATTTCATATCCCATAAGCCGCCTACGATGGATTTCACCATACTGGACGCGGAGAGCCGCGTAGTATTCTCCACTATAGAGACCCATCGCGCCGGCGACCTCATGTCCGACGAGGCCCTGCTCGATTATATCCGCGACACGAGCGCCGACTTCTTCTACCAGATAGACGCGCCGGAGCACCTGGGAGTCGGGGGCTTCTTCGTCCTGACGCGGATCGACCGTAACAAGCTCGGGCCTCCGTCCTTTATCCAGTTGCTCTTCGAGACCCTCGCGGTGCTGATGGCGTTGATGTTCCTGTTTTCCGCCGGCATGTCGGTGCTCATAGCGCGGTCAATCACCCAGTCCGTGCTCGCGTTGGACGCGGCCACGCGCCGCATAGCAGCGGGCGAGCTGGACCGGAGCGTCACCGTTCACGGTTCCAACGAGATAACGTCGCTGGCCGCGTCGCTCAATTCGATGCGGCTCGCGCTCAAGGACGACCAGGCCAGGCGCTCGCGCTTCATCATGGGCGTCACGCACGACCTCAAGACGCCGCTCGCGCTTATAAAGGGCTACGCCGAGGCCATCGGCGACGGCATGGCCGACGAGGCCGGCGCGCGTGATCGCTATGTCGGCATCATCGGCGCCAAGGTCGACCAGCTGGCCGGCATGATAGACGACCTCATAGGCTTCGTGCGCGTCGATTCAGCCGAGTGGAGGAGCCGGCTGGAGACGGCGCCGCTTGCGCCGTTCCTGCGAAGCCTGTGCAGGAGGCTGGAGGTGGACGCCGTACTCCTCGAACGCAGGGCCGAGGTGGTTATAGACCTGCCTGAGGACCTGTCCGTACCCTTCGACGAGCGCCTCTTTACAAGGGCCATGGAGAATGTCGTCAACAACGCGCTACGCTACACCGACCCTGGCGGGCTTGTGCGCGTGTCGGCCCGGGCGGAACCGGCAGGCCCGGCGCCGGACCGCGTTGTCATTGAAATTTCCGACGACGGGCCCGGCATCGACCCGGCTGATCTGGACAGTATCTTCGACCCGTTCTATCGCGGGTCTTCCTCCCGCCGGGAGCAGGGCATGGGACTCGGGCTGTCGGTCGTCAAGGGCGTGCTCGAGTCCCATGGCTGGTCCATCGACGTCGTATCGCATCCGGGCGAAGGCAGCGCATTTGCCATCACCATCCCTATGCGCTGACGTCAGCGGCGCGGCGATGATGCTTGCTACCGTCGTCATGCCACGGTACGATACTGTGGATCGATACATTCGGTATCGCGGGGGAATACGGCATGTACTTCAACGAACTTGTCGCGTCGTACGACAGGGAGCGCCACGAGCGCGACATTTTCCATGACCTGATGCGCTACCGGGTGCGCGAGATACTGCTCGTCGCCAGCCTCTACGACTCCTATGTGCTTGAAAGCGACGGCGCGCTGTCCGAGCAGATTTACGGGGAATTCTTCAAGCTCAACCTGACGACGGCGCCAAGGGTTACCTGCGCCTATACGCCCGATTCGGCCATGGAGATGTTCGGCACTGAAGGTTTCGACATGGTCATCCTGATGGCTGGCCTGGATTTCGATGTGCCGCTCACGCTGGCCACCAGGATGAAGTCGGTCTGGCCTGAGGTTCCCGTACTGTTGCTCGCGATGAACAATTCGAGCCTCGCGGGCTTCGACGACGACAACCAGGCCTGCCGCGATTCGATAGACCGCATCTTCGTCTGGAACGGCTACTCCAAGCTCTTCGTCGGCATGATCAAGTATGTCGAGGACCTGCGCAACGTCGACACCGACACCCGCGTGGGCATGGTGCGGGTGGTCCTCTTGATCGAGGATTCCGTCCGCTACTATTCCCGCTACCTGCCGCTCCTGTATTCGGTCGTGATGAAACAGACGCAGCAGCTGGTCGAGGAAGAGAAGTCCGTCGAGACCTACAAGATCCTCCGCATGCGAGGCCGGCCCAAGGTCTTGCTCGCTACAAGTTACGAAGAAGCCGTCGCGCTGTACGACCGCTACGAGCCCTACCTCCTGACCGTCATATCGGACGTGCGTTTCAGCAAGGAAGGCGCGGTGGATCCTGAAGCGGGTTTCCATTTCCTCGCGATGACAAAGGAGCGCAAGCCGGATCTGCCCGTGTTGATACAGTCGAGCGAGCCGGAGAACCGCGAGAAGGCCTACATCCTGGGCGCCGCTTTCGCCGACAAGAACTCCAACACGCTGGCCCGTGAGCTGGGACTCTTCTTCCAGGAACAGCTTGGGTTCGGCCCATTCGTGTTCCGGGATCCCGAAGGCAACGAACAGTCGCGGGCGCGCAACATGCAGGAATTCGAGGACCAGCTGCGGTCGATACCGGCCGAAAGCCTTCTCTACCACGCGGAGCGCAACCACTTCTCGGCCTGGCTGATGGCCCGCGGCGAGGTGCGATTCGCCCGGATAATGCGCAATTACATGCCGGACGACTTTTCCGGGCCGGCGGAGCTGCGCGACTTCATATGCAGGGCTCTCGACGACCTCCGCCGCGGCAAGGCACGCGGCGTCATACCCGCCATCGGCAGCACCATGGGACCGGTAACCGGCGACCGGGGACTGGCGCGCCTCGGCGGCGGCTCGGTCGGCGGCAAGGGCAGGGGGCTGGCCTTCATCAAGAGCCTCATCGACAACATGGCCTTCTCGAGCACGCAGAACGGCATGGATATCAGGCTGCCCTACACGGCCTTCCTCGGCATCGACGAATTCGAGCATTTCATGGACCAGCATGGACTCTGGGGCTTCGCCTGGTACGCCGCCCCCGAGGCCGAGGTGCGCAAGGCCTTTCTTTCCAGGCCTCTCGGAGGGGATCTCGTCGACCGCCTGCGCGTCTTCCTCGCCGGAACCGACAAGCCGCTCGCGGTGCGTTCCTCCGGCCTTTTCGAAGACATGCTGATGGTGCCGTTTTCAGGCGTCTACGACACCTTCCTGATACCCAACGACGATCCCGATCCAGAGCGACGGCTGTCCCAGCTATGCGATGCGATCAGGCTCATCTACGCCAGCCTGTATTCGGAGTCGGCCCGCTCCTACTTCGACGCGGCCGGCTACAAGATCGAGGAAGAGCGGATGGCGGTAGTCGTCCAGGAACTGGTCGGCAGACGGCGTGGCCGCTGGTACTATCCGCTGATAGCCGGCACGGCACAATCGTACAACTACTATCCGATATCGTACCTCAAACCCGACGACGGGCTGTGCGTCGCGGCGCTTGGACTCGGTCCCTACGTCGTGGAAGGAGGCGCGGCACACCGTTTCTCGCCGCGATACCCCAAGCTCGACGTCGTCGCTCCGGGCAGGAGCCTCAACGGCACTCAGCGCTGGTTCTACGCCCTCGACATGGAACGGCTCGACTTCGACCTTTCGGCCGGAGAAGAAGCGACGCTCGCGAGGCTCGATCTGACAGAGGCTGAAAAGGACCGGGGATTTTCTCTCGTCGCCAGCACATGGAACATCGAGGACGACAGGCTCGAGCCTGGCGTTTCGGCGCGCGGCCCGAGGATCATCGATTTCGCGCCTGTGCTCAAATACGACCTGTTTCCATTCGCGGCCGTCGTCGACGTAGTCCTGGAGGTCGGAACAAAGAGCATGGGCATACCGGTGGAGATAGAGTACGCCGTCAGCGAGGATGGCCCCGACCTCGCCCCGGTATTCTATATCCTGCAGATCAAGCCGCTCATCCAGCGTTCTGACAAGGTCGCCATAGAACTCGGGGCGCTGGTCAAGGACGAATGCCTCGTGGCGAGCGACCGGTGCATGGGCAATGGTCGCATCCATGGCGTCAGGGACGTGGTCTACGTCGATCCGGCGCTCTGGGACCGGTCCGAAACCGAGGAAATCGCCAGGGAGATAGCCTCGCTCAACGAATCCCTCAGGGCGGACGGGCGGCACTACGCGCTCATAGGCCCTGGCCGCTGGGGAACCCGCGACCGGTGGCTGGGGGTCCCCGTATCGTTCGCGCAGATCTCCAATGCCAAGGCCATCGTCGAGGCCGACCTGCCTGACTTCAGCGTGGATTCGTCGCTCGGCAGCCATTTCTTCCACAACGTCACCGCGATGAACATCGGCTACTTTTCCGCCGCTTCAGGCTCGGCATCGTCGTTCGTCGACTGGGACGCGCTGGCGGCGTTGCCTGTGCAGGCCAGGACAGCGCATTGCGTTCATGCCCGCAGAGGAGGACATCGACATATCGATGGATGGCAGGCTGGGACACGGAGTCATACGCGTGCCGGCCCTCCGATTGACGCCCGACGAGAAATCCGACAATATCATTGCTAACTGAGGGTTTTTCAAAATGCAGACGCATTTTGAAAAAGCTTCAATAGCCTGCGCAGATTTCGCAGCATTTCTTGCTACGGCAAGAAATGCGAGAAACTGCAAAGCCAAGTTCAAAAGTAACAGACTTTTGAACTTGGCTCACCTATCTGAAACCGGAGTTCGAATAATGGATCCACGATCGCTTCTCAAGGGACTGCACCCGCTTGAGATAAGAGTCCTCCTCCGCTACGCCCCCGGCGAGCCAATCGATGCCGCAAGGCTCGCGAAAGACCTCGATTATGTCGAGGGCCACTCCAACCAGGCCCAGGCATGGCTGGCGGCAAAAGGGCTCGCCGCCGAGACTGGCCGCGTGGCAAAGGCCGTCTACGAATTGACGGCGCTTGGCCGGGCCTGGCTGGAGTCGGGCTCGCCCGAAGAGCGGATGATACGCTACCTGAGCGACAACGGACCGGCCGCGATGCCGGCCATCTGCCAGGCCATCGGGATGGAGCAGAAGGACGCCGGATCCGCGTTCGGGCGCCTTTCGAGGGAAGGGGTCCTGTCGATGACCCCGGACAAGCTCGTTGCCGTCGCCGACGCGTCCCGCTCGATCAGGGCGGCGGCGCTCAAGGCGCTGCTGGCAAAGGCCGCCGCGGCGGGAGGCATCCTCGAGGAGTCCGACCTGGCAGCCGCCGAGAAACCTCTTATGGCCGACGTGGCCAAGAAGCGCGGCTCGGGCGACGCGGCCTTCAGGTCGGCGGAACGCGAGACCGTCACCTGGGCGCTGACCCACGACGCCGTCGCCGTTTCCGCCCTGCTCCGCGAAGAGGGCGTCTCCGGCGACGAACTTGGCGCGGTCACCCAGGCCATGCTCGAAAGCGGCTCCTGGAAAGGCGCGGCCTTCCGTTCGTACAACATCGGCAGCCGCCCGGCGAGGCTCATCCCCGGCCGGAGAAACCCCTACGTCCAGTTCCTCGAGAGCGTCAAGGACAAGCTCGTTTCGCTTGGCTTCGAAGAATTCGACGGCGGCCTCGTCGAGACAGAGTTCTGGAACGGCGACGCGCTGTTTATGCCGCAGTTCCACTCCGCCAGGGACATCCACGACGTCTACTACCTTGCCGACCCGACCAGGGCCAAGTCCATAGAGGAACCGTACCTGTCACGTGTCGCGACGACGCACGAGAACGGCGGCGCCACCGGCTCGCGGGGCTGGCGCTACGGATTCGACCGGGAATTCACCAAGAGACTGGTGTTGAGGAGCCAGGGTACCGTGCTGTCCGCGCGCCAGTTGCCCAAGGCAGCCGTGCCCGGAAAGTATTTCGGCATAGCCCGCTGTTTCCGCTACGACAAGGTCGACGCGACCCACCTGTCCGATTTCTACCAGACCGAGGGCATCGTTCTCGGAGAGGACGTCAATCTCAAGACGCTGCTCGGGTTTCTCGAGATGTTCGCCGTCGAGGTTGCCGGAGCCAAGGAAGTCAAGTACGTCCCTGGTTACTTCCCCTTCACCGAGCCGTCGGTCGAGGTGCATATAAAGCACCCGGTGCTCGGCTGGTTCGAGCTGGGCGGCGCCGGCATATTCAGGCCGGAGGTCACCGAGCCCCTGGGAGTCAGCGTGCCGGTACTCGCATGGGGCATAGGCATAGACCGCATGGCGCTGATGGCGCTCGGCCTCAACGACCTGCGGGAACTGTTCAGCTACGATATCGAAAACGTGCGCCTGCGCCGGGCGCTTGTCAATGGAGAACGATGATGCCCAAGATAGAAGTTGACGAAAAGCTGTTCTTCGACCTGGTCGGACGGTCAATGGACGCCGCCGAGCTGGAACCCGCGCTCGAGTTCGCCAAGGCCGAGCTCGACGGCTGGGCCGTCGGCTCCGCTGTCGGCCCGGCCGGGCGGGTCATCAAGATAGAACTCAACGACACCAATCGGCCCGACCTCTGGTCGACCGCCGGCATCGCTCGGCTGCTGCGCATCCGCGACAAGGGCGTCATCCCCTCCTATCCGTTCTTTTCCCGCGAAGGCGATGCGCGGCCGTCGGACTACCGTGTAGTCGTCGACGCCTCGATACGCCAGTTGCGCCCCTTCATGGCCGGTTTCATAATCTCCGGGAAAGCCATAGACGACGCCATGCTCCGGGACGCCATCCAGACCCAGGAAAAGCTGTGCTCCAACTACGGTCGCAAGCGCCGCTCCGTATCCATGGGCATGTACCGAATCGAGATGATCAAGTGGCCTGTCTCGTACAAGGCCGTCGACCCCGATTCCGTCAGCTTCGTGCCGTTGCAGATGGAAGAGAGCCTCTCGTTGCGCCGCATCGTCCTCGAGCACCCGAAGGGCAAGGAGTACGGCCACATCATCGCCGGTTCCCCGGTCTATCCCATCCTGATGGACGCGGACGGCGGCGTGCTTTCCATGGCGCCCGTGATAAACAGCGCTACCATCGGAGCCGTCCAGGTGGGCGACCGGGATATACTCGTCGAGTTCACCGGCACCGACATGGCCGCCGTTTGCCTCTCGACGAGCATAGTCGCCTGCGATTTCGCCGACGCAGGCTACGAAATAATGCCTTTGCGGGTCGACTACGCGTACGATACCCCCTTCGGCCGGTCGGTCACCTTTCCTTATTATTTCCAGACGGCGTCATCCGTCGATGCCGGCCGCGTCACCAAGCTCTTGGGCGAAAGCATCGGACCTGAAAAGGTAGTCGAAGCCCTGGCCAGCATGGGCGTCCGTTCAGAGGCCCACGGACAGCACATCAAGGCCTGGCCGCCCGAATACCGCGACGATTTTCTGCACGGCGTCGACCTGGTCGAGGATGTGATGATAGGCAGGGGCATGGCCAGCTTCGCGCCGGAGCGGCCGAAGGACTTTACCATCGGCCGCCTCTCCCCGATAGAACTCTTCACGCGCAAGGCCAAAGACGTGATGGTCGGACTTGGGTATCAGGAAATGATTTACAACTACCTGGGCTCGGGCAAGGATTACATCGAGCGCATGAACGTCGGCTCCGAGAAGGTCATACGCATCTCCAATCCGATGACGGAGAATTTCGAGTACGTCCGTCCGTCCATCCTGCCCGGGCTCCTTCAGTCTGAAGCCGTGTCGAGCAAGGCTCCGTATCCCCACCGCATTTTCGAGGCGGGCAAGGTCGCTTTCCTTGACGAGACGCAGAATTACGGCACCTCGACGAGGCAGCGTCTCGGGTTCCTCTGCTCCCACCAGGAAGCGGACTACAACGAGCTGGCCGGCGTCGTGTCCGCCCTCCTGTACTACCTGGGCGACGAGTACGCCGTGGATGATTCCGTCGATCCCCGCTTCCTGCCTGGCAGGCAGGCCAGGATACTCGTGCGGGGAATGAATATCGGCTGTTTCGGGGAGGTCCACCCCGCGGTGCTCGAGAACTGGGGCATTTCGATGCCCTGCGTCGCATGCGAGCTTGACCTTGATTCGCTGCTCCAGGGTGATGGTGCGCCGCATGGATCTTGAAAAGCGGTATTCGCGGCTGCCGGATCGACTCTACTCCGATTTCGGGGAGATGTTCCGCGCAGTCTGCGACGAATACGACAATCTGCCCGCCATGCGAATCCGCCTGGCGGACGGCGCTCCGTACACTGTCTGGACCTACGCCGGCATGCGGAGCGAATGCCTGGCGGCGGCGCGCTTCCTGGCCTTCCGTGGCCTCGGGCAAGGCGACCGCGTAGCCGTCATTGGCGAGAACCGCCCCGAATGGTGTTTCGCGTACCTCGCCGCCGTAATTTCCGGTTTAGTCGTCGTTCCCGTGGACGCGACCATCGATGTCGCCGGACTTGCGGGAATCCTCGAGGTTTCCAGAACAAAGGCCCTCTTCTACTCGAACGCGGTAGCCTCGAAAGTTGCGGAAGCCGTAGCGAAAAGGCCTGTCGGTGTCATCGTGGAGTTCGGCCCTCCTGCATGCCGTCCGGCCGACGCCAGAATGCATCCGCCAGCCTTGCCCGGCGCCGTTTCCTGGGTCGATGCGCTTGCAATGGCGCCGGCAGGTGCCGCGGGCGGAGACGACGGGCTCCCACCGGCCGGGAGTCTGGACGGCGACGCGGCGGCGGTAATCATTTACACGTCGGGGACCACGGGCCTGGCCAAGGGTATTGCCCTCAGCCACCGGGGCATAATCGCCAACATCAACGCCGCTATCCAGTCCCTGAACGTCGGGTCCGACGACATCTTCATAGCCGTCTTGCCGCTCCACCACACGTACGCCGCGACTTGCACCTTCCTCGCGCCCCTCGAGGCGGGTGGATCGCTGACCTTCGTGGGAAAAATCGTACCTTCGGTGATACTGCGGCACGTGCGCGAGTCAGGGGTTACGATGATGATAGGCGTACCCCTATTGTTCGACAAGATAAAGCATGGCATACGCTCTGAAATCGACAAACTGCGCGGACCGGCGGCCATTTTCGTCAAGTCGATGTTCGGACTGTCGGCGCAGTCGCTCAAGCTGCTCCGCCTGCCCGCTGGCCGTTTCCTGCTCGGATTCATGAGGGCCAAGGCTGGTATCGGGTCGGTCCGCCTCGGCGTCGCGGGCGGCGGTCCCCTGGCCCTCGATACGGCTGATTTCTTCGAGACGCTCGGCTTCAACCTTGTCCAGGGATACGGGATGAGCGAGAACGGCCCGCTCATAGCCGTCAACCTGCCGGAATACAAGGACAACCGGTCCGTCGGCCTGCCCGTCAAGCACACTTCCGTCCGCATCGCCGAAAAGGGCTCCGACGGCGTCGGCGAGATACAGGTCAAGAGCCCTTCCCTGATGCTCGGCCTCCTCGGCGCTCCTGCCGCAACCGCTGCCGTCATGACTGCCGACGGCTGGCTCAGGACCGGCGACCTCGGCTATGTCGATTCCCGGGGCTTCATCTTCATCACCGGCAGGTCGAAGAACATCATCGTCACCGAGGGAGGCAAGAACGTCTATCCGGAGGAAATCGAGCTCCGCTTCGAAGGTTCCCGGTGGATAAAGGAAGTCCTCGTTCTGGGACGCAAGGTGGGCGGACTCAAGGCCGGCGAGCATGTCATTGCCGTCTGCGTCCCTGATTGGGACAGGGTCGACGCTGGCCGTGACGGGCAGGGCCGCGCGGAATTCGCCGCCGACCGCGTGCGCGAGGATATCCGCGCAGTCAACAGGACCTTGCCGCCATACATGAAAATAGTCGACCATGTCATTCGAGATGATGAATTCGAGAAGACGAGCACCAGAAAAATCCGGCGCTTCCTCTATGCCTGCTATGCCGAACACAAGTCGGCAGTCCTCAGGGAGGCCGGCAAATGAGCGCCGCTCTTGCCGCGCTGACAGTCAGATTCATCGTCATGGCCATCGCGACATTCCTGGCTATCGTCGTCTGGTCACGCCTGCGCGATGCGGCATGGATGCTTATTGTCGTCGGCATCATCGCAGGCTACGCTGACATTCTTTATTCGCTGCTGCTCGAGTTCGGGTTGGTCCGGAGTATCGACGAGTCACTGCGCGGCGGCGGCATGCTGGCCTTCGTTTTCCCCAATCTGCCCTGGCTGTTTTTCTCGGCGGCCTTCATTGCGATCATCGCCAGACATCGCCCCAGGGATTGAAAGCGGCATCGCCTTGAAAGCGGCGGTGCGCGCGCCCGCGTCTCCAGTACGGAGGTGCCGCCATGACCGTCTTTGCGTTCGAGCCGGTCGGCTTCGAGGGCGAGTTGGTAACCGTCGAGGTCGATCTTCGCCGCGGCATCCCGAGCGTCGACATCGTGGGCCTGCCCGATGGCGCGGTCAAGGAGGCTCGCGAGAGGATCCGGGCCGCCATCAGGAATTCCGGTTTCGTGTTTCCCCTCGACAGACTGCTGATCAGCCTCGCTCCGGCGGGGGTGCGGAAGGCCGGCGCGTCCTTTGACCTAGCCATGGCCATGGCCGTGCTGGCCGCGTCGGGGCAGATCCCCGACATCGGCTTTCCGGTGCTCGTCCTGGGCGAACTCGAACTTTCAGGACGGGTACGGCCGGTTTCGGGCGTGTTGCCGGCGGTCGCCGCCGGTCTCAGGGCTGGCGTACCCCGCTTCGTCGTGCCGAGACGGAACCTTCGCGAGGCGAAGGCACTTGCCGGCGTCGCAGCACTGGGACTCGGTGGCCTGTTCGACGCTGTTCGCCTGACCGCAGCGCTTCGAGGCGTAGGCTCGTCGGATGAGTTCGGCGACCGCGACGAAATGGTCTCTCCGCAAGAATTGGATACGGCAACCTCTACAGACGATCTCGCCGACATGTCCGATATCCGCGGGCAGCCGGGCTTGAGGCGGGCAATGGAAGTTGCTGCCGCCGGAGCTCACCATATGCTCCTTTTCGGCCCTCCCGGCGTGGGCAAGAGCATGGCTGCCAGGAGGCTTGCCGGGCTATTGCCTGACCTCGATGCCGAGGATTCGATCACTGTGACGATGCTCCACTCCCTTGCCGGTTCGCTTCCAGAGTTGTCTGGACTGATACGGCGCCCTCCGTTCCGCTCACCGCATCATGGTGCCTCAGCCGAAGGCATCGTCGGCGGTGGCCGGTCGAGAAAGCCAGGAGAAATCAGCCTGGCGCATGGCGGTGTCCTGCTCCTCGACGAGGCTCCCGAGTTCAGGTCCGACGTGCTGCAGTCTCTCCGGGAACCGCTGGAAGAGGGTCTTGTCTCGATAGCAAGGGCTGACAGGGTTGTCGCCTACCCATCGCGGTTCATGCTTGTCCTGTCGTGCAATCCCTGCCCCTGCGGCAACCTTGGGCGGCGTGGAGCAGTCTGTCTTTGCTCCCCGGATGAGATACGAAGATACTGGAAGCGCCTGGGCGGTCCCTTGCTCGACAGGATAGACGTACGTGTCCCGGTAAAGCCAGCCAGTCCCGGTGAGCTGGCTTCAGGGCCGGGAGAGTCAAGCAGCTCGATCAAGCGCAGGGTGGCATTGGCGCGAGAGCTTCAGGCAGGGCGTTACGCTGGATCGGCTTTCAAGGTGAACGGACGCTTGCCTGCCAACGGGATCGACAGGTATTGCTCGCTCAGCGGCGATGTTCAGGCATCGTTCATAGAGAAAGCCGAATTCGCGGGCTTTTCCTCGAGGGCTTGCCACTCGACATTACGCGTGGCAAGGACGATTGCGGATCTTGACGGCGTCGACAGCATACAGCGAGTCCACCTCGACGAAGCTTTCGACCTTCGCAGGTACGGCGATGGCGATGTTTTCTGGCTCATTCCTTGAAAGGGTTCTTGACAACAGTCATGTCCCGTAGTATAAATATTGCGCGACAGTCAATGATTCCATATATAAATAGCTCTTTTTACTTGACTTGCTCTGCCGATTGCAGGAAATTGATCTTCAATCAAAAGGCATTGTCCATATTTCATTGAGCCGTCGGTGCCGGTGGTGCCTGTTTTGTGTCTGCATGATACAAAGCGGCTTTCATCGGCTGCTTGACACGAACGTACGAAAGACGCTATAAAGTGCGCCGCGCCTAACTGGGCGA
>CAZNXK010000102.1:0-5053 GCA_964576835.1 uncultured Treponemataceae bacterium
TAGAGCTCTATTCGAAGTAAGGAGTGGACATGGCGCGAAAGAACCTGCTCAAGGGATTCAAGAGGCCGAAAGGCATCACGTACGAGCAGAGCGAAAGCTCTACCGATTACGGAAAATTCATAGCATATCCCTTCGAGCCCGGGTACGGTACCACTATCGGCAACACCCTGCGCCGCATACTCCTGTCGTCGATCCAGGGCTACGCTATCACGGCCGTCCGGATTACCCGTCACGATGCGGATGGCGCCCAGCATGTGGTGTCTTCCGAGTTCGAGACGATACCGGGCGTGTCCGAAGATACCATAGAGCTCCTCAATAACATGAAGCAATTGCGGCTCCAGCTTCCCGACGACGAGGAGCAGGCCACGTATCTGTACGAGTTCTCAGGTCCTGTCGACATCAAGGGCTCCGATCTGATGAAGGACAAGGCTCTCAAAGTCTTGAATCCCAATCTGCATCTGATGAGCATGATGGAAGGCATCAAGATCGATCTGGAAATACAGATCGACCTGGGCAGGGGCTACGTGCCGAGCGAGGTCAACGAGAAATACATCGAGATCGTCGGGACCATTCCGATGGACGCGATTTTTTCGCCGGTCAGCAAGGCACGCTACTCGGTCGAGCCGACCAGGGTCGGACATCGTTCGGATTATGACAAGCTGATCCTGGAGATCTGGACTGACGGTACGCTCAAGCCTGAAGACGCGCTTGCCGAGGCTGCCAAGATCGCCAAGGACCATTTCTCTATCTTCGTCAATTTCGACGAGGGAGAGCCTGGGTTGGACGAGGAGAGCGACGAGCTCGATGAACGGATCAAGGCGATACTCGCCACGCCGGTCGAAGAGCTGGAACTTTCGGTTCGGTCGTCGAATTGCCTGAAGAACGCCAACATCAAGACCATAGGCGATCTGACGCGCAAGACCGAAGACGATATCGCCAAGACGAGGAACTTCGGCAAGAAGTCCTTGCAGGAGATCAAGGACCGCCTCAGGGAATGGAACCTGGGATTGGGCATGACCGATTACGCCGAACTCAGGGACCACTTGAAGCTGGAGAAGCAGAAGGAAGAGATCCATGAACCATAAGAAGGGCTTCAACAAGCTGAACCGGAACGCCTCGCACCGCAAGGCACTCCTCCGGAATATGGCTACCGTCCTCTTCAAGCACGAGAGAATCGTCACGACCAAGGCAAAGGCCATAGAGGTCCGCAGGGTCGCCGAGAAGATGATCACCAGGGCCAAGGAAGACAACGTCCACAACAGGCGCGTCGTAGGCGAGAAGATCGCGGACCAGGGCATCCTGGCAAAGCTGTTCACCGATATCGCTCCCCGTATGAAGGAGCGAAACGGCGGATATACCCGCATACTCAAGATCGGTTTCAGGGATCAGGACGCGGCCAGCATGGTCGTTCTCGAACTCGTCGACCACAAGCTGGAAGAGAAGAAAACCGACAAAAAAAAGTCGGCTGACAAATCAAAGAAGGCTGAGCCCACGACTGCCACCAAAGCCAAGAAGGCGGACGTCGAGCCGAAGGAAAAAGCAGAGCCCAAGGTGAAGGCGGAGCCAAAAGCCAAGGCAGAGCCCAAGGCAAAAGCAGAGCCAAAAGCCAAGAAGGCCACGGAACCGGTCCAGCCCAAGTCGGCTGAATAAGGGGAGGAACGAATATGTCCAAAGCCCATCGCGGTAAGGGAATTGTCGCCCTCGTGTCTGCCGGTCGTGGTCAATGCCCCGTCTGCAAGCGCGACGGAGTAAAACTGCTGTACGAGCAGGAAATTGACGGCGTAAAGCAGAAGATCTGCAAGATTTGCAAGGCCACGATAGCCAACAAGCAATAGTCGCTGATATCGACTGATAGCCGGGAGCGTGCTTCCGGCTCCGGGAGGCCGCCACAAGCGGCCTCCTCTGTTTATAGGGAGTCAATCATGGATGCGTCCCGCCCCACGAAGAGAAGCGTCGAGACATCCGGCATGCTGTACGGCATAGCCGCGTACGCCCTCTGGGGCATGTTCCCGTTGTATTGGAGACGTCTTGCCGTTGTTCCGGCCTTGCAGATCCTGGCGCACCGAGTTGCCTGGGCATTCGTGCTGACGGCCATACTGACCTTCGCTCTGGGTCGCCGCAAAGACGTCGTCGCGTTGCTCAGGCAGCCCAAGCGGCTGATAGCGACGCTGGCTGCCGGCTTCCTCGTGACCGTCAACTGGGGCATCTATATCTGGGCAGTCAACTCGGGGCGTATCATCGAGACGAGCCTGGGCTACTACCTGAATCCCCTTGTATCTGTGGCGCTTGGCGCATTCGTCCTCCGAGAAAAGCTTGACCGGGGCATAATAATTTCCTGCGCGATTGCCGCCGTCGGCATACTTATCCTGGCGATTTCGTATGGCCGGTTGCCGTGGGTCGCACTGTCGCTTGCGGTGACGTTCGCCGTATACGGCCTTATCAAGAAGATGGTAGGACTCGATGCCCTGGTCGGCCTGGCGATGGAAACGGCACCTGTCTTCCCGCTGGCGCTTGCCTACCTGGTATTCGAGCAGGTGGCTGGTCGTGGTTCCTTTGGAAACGTCGGAGTGGTGGAGACGCTGCTCCTGGCCCTCGCCGGAGCGGTGACGGCGATACCGCTGTTCTGCTACGCCCAAGGTGTCAAGCGCATACCGCTATCCAGGATGGGTTTCCTGCAGTACATATCGCCGACGGGCCAGCTGCTCCTCGGCGTCCTTGTCTTTGGCGAGACCATGGGCGGCGTCAAGGCCGCGGCCTTTGCCTGCATCCTGGCCGCCCTGGTCGTTTTCGCGCTTACCCGCAGGAAGGTCAATCCCGTACGCTGACGACCTTTCCGCGTTTTATTACCGTGCCGACGACATTCATGCCGACGTTGTAGGCGATATGCCGGTATGAAGGCGCGTCGAGGATAAGGATGTCGGCCAGCTTGCCTGCCTCGAGCGAACCGCGTCCTTGAGCCAGCCCGAGTGCCGCGGCTCCGTTGAGCGTCAGGGCGGTCAGCACCTCTTCCATGGACATGTTCATGTACAATATCCCGAGCGCGGCCGCGAGCGGTATGGACTGGCTGAAACACGAGCCGGGATTGAGGTCGCTGGCGAGCGCCACCGCCAGTCCGCGGGCTATCATTCCCCGGGCGTCGGCGTACGGCTCGCGGAGCGTGAACGCCGTGACCGGCAGACAGGTGGCGACGACGCCCGCGGCGGCCATCGCGTCGAGGTCTATTCCGGACGCCTTGAGCAGGTGGTCAGCACTGGTGGCGCCCAAGGCAGCGGCAAGTCCCGCGCCGCCGAGTCGGACTATCTCGTCGGCGTGCATCTTGAGGCCAAAGCCAGCGGACGCGGCTGCCTCCAGAAAGCGCCTCGAATCGTCCAGACCAAAAACGTCCTGTTCGCAGAAGATGTCGCAGAAGCTGGCGAAACCATGGCTGCGTACCGCCGGAAGGACATCGCGGATGACGAAATCGATGTAGTCGCCCGGCCTGCCGCCGTATTCAGGCGGAATGGAGTGCGGCCCCAGGAAGGTCCCGACTATATCGACGGGTTGTCTGGCGTCGAGGATCTTCATAGCCTCGAGCTGGCGAAGCTCGGTTCCGGTGTCGAGCCCGTAACCGGACTTGCCCTCGACCGTGGTGACTCCGAGCTCCAGCATCCGCTCGAGCCGCGGTACCCCGATCGCGACGAGGTCTTCGAGGCTTGAGGCACGGGTAGCGCGGACGGTATTGGCGATGCCGCCGCCGCGCCGGTGTATCTCCATGTACGGAACGCCGCCGGCACGCCAGAAGAATTCCTCGTCGCGAAAGCCAGCGAAGACGAAGTGCGTATGGGAATCGACAAAGCCGGGGATGACGGCCCTCCCGCCGGCATCGATCGATTCCGGCGCGGGGCCTTCGATGTAAGGCATTTCCGACGACGGCCCGACCCAGACGATTGTCTCCACGTCGACAGCAATGGCCGCGTCGGCGATGACGCGCACCTTGCACATCTCGGAGCCCCGCCTGGAAGAATTGCCAAGCGGGGTTGCCAGTTCGCCGATGTTCCTTATGACGAGCGTCGCCTTCATGACCGGACTCCTTCAGGCTAGTTTCAGCCGCGGTAGAGCAGATCCAGTCCGATGCTCCCCGAAAGGGTAGCCATGTATTCCGGCTTGGACGTCGTCACCATCCTGTCGCGGGCCGACTGCAGGTGGCGGCGCGCCCTCGCCAGTTCGCGCTCGTCGCGTCCGGCCGGCGACTCGAGGAATTCCTCCAGGTAGGCGATGCCGTTGGACAGCCGCTGCCGCTCCGACACGACGTAAGCGCCGAGCCTGGCGGCGTACCAGTCGGAACCGAGGACGTAGTCCCGGTCGAAGAGGCGCCTGAGATCCGGATTGTCGAGCCCCTTGCCGTTCCAGCTGCCCTCTGCCATCACGTGGAGAATCGCCGCCAGCGGAGGAATGGCGGCCTCGATGGAGCCATCCTCGATGTAATCGCGGGCGACCTTTTCCTGGGCTTCGGCGATGTTGAGGATGCCGTCCGCGAAGTATTCGAGGCTCTGGAGCTCGGGCCTGAGAACTTCCTCGGAGAACACCGCGGAAGGCGCGTCGAAAATACGGCCGAGGAAATGGGAGGCGAACAGGGGCGTGATGCGCCAGCCCAGGCGGCCGGCGGGGATCCGTATTCCCTTGAAGTCGAAGTCCTCGATCCGCTCGAGGTAGCCGTTCTCGGCGAGGAAGGCGGGATCCCGTTCCTCGACCGTCAGCCGCGCCCATAGCTCGGGTACCAGGAGCGAAATGTCGTGGTCGACCTTGTACTTGTGCCCGATGTAGCCGGCTGCGGTGCTGAAGCCCGAGTAGCCTCCGAGTATGAAGCCGAGAAGAGCGTTGTTCAGGTCTGTCGTCGGGCAGAGGGGGTTGAAGGGGCCCTTGGTCAGCGCGCCTTCCGAGCCGGCGCCGGTGGTCGAGGGGCTTTTGCCGGTCAGCGAGCAAATGAAATCCATGAACAGCTCGGGGAGGTCCTGGTAATGGATCGGGCCGTAGACCGCCAGCGGCCTGATGCCTGCCTCGGGATCGGCGGGGG
>CAZNXK010000102.1:5063-12840 GCA_964576835.1 uncultured Treponemataceae bacterium
CTCCTGCCCGGCAGCACCGCTCCGACCGGATGTAGAACAGGCTGGTCGGAACCTATCCGGCGGAATAGCCTCGCGCCGACGTCGGCGAGGTAGCGATCGAAAGGATGGAGGTAGTTCGTATCGAGCTGGAGATAGCGGGGATTCTTCGACGGCTTGCCGTCGACCAGGCGCGGCTTGGACGAGACGACGAACCAGCGGAATGAATCGTCGCGCTCGGCCTCGATGATCATGTTCTTCATCGGGTCGGTATACTCGGAGAGTTCCATCGTGTGTTCGACCATCTCGTTGGCCCGCGCGCGCGACAACGGCTCGAAATTCGATATGAAATTGTCCATGCGGGCCATGTCGCTCTCCGCCTGCTTGTCGTAGCCGCGGTGGATTGCGTCGTCCGGCCGCTGGAAGAACCGCGCCTCGCAGTTGCGGGAGAACTTGACCGCCGGGCCGCGCGCATCGTCGGGAAGCCCGGTCAGCGAGGTCGTCGGCACTATCACCGAGGCGGTGATGTCGTCTTCCCACTGGATCTTCTCGGCGGGCATGTAATCCTGCCTGAGCTTGTGTATCGAGCGCGTGCCGTCAGGCGTCGAGCCTATGCGGAGGTAGGATGCCTGCACCGGCCTGCCTTCGAACTTGACGACATTGCCGGCTGCGCCGTTGACGACGTCGGTGCCGAAATGGCCCAGCCAGTCATCGCCCCACTCTGGCCGGTAGAATCGCTTGACGAGGAAAACGAGGGCCTTGACGCGCTCGGGAATCGCTGCAAGCCAGGCGTTGTACGAGTCGACATAGAGCTCCGAGGGGGAAAGGAGCTTGATGACGCTGCCGAGCGACCGTTTATCGGAGAGGATCGACCGGCTGTCTCCGCCGTGATTCTCTTTCTTGTCCTTGTGGCGAGTTCCATACGGATAATCGATGACCGCCTTGACCGCTGCCATATCGGCGGCGAAGTCGCCCGTGACGATGGGGCCGAAGGTCACCGCGTCGAGGATCGACTTTGATATCTCCGACTTTCCGCCGCCAGAGACCGTGCATGGCTTGTGGCACAGGAGACCCTCCGCCGCGGTGCCGACGAGACGCCAGGCTCCCGATGCGGCATGCTGCCCCAGGGTCACGCGGTATCCGGTGGGATGGATGTACACCTCGGTCGGAAGGACGCGGAGCGATTGCCTGACGCCGCCTTGGGTCCAGAACGCCTTCTGGTCCTCGAGCGATATTACCGCGTCCTCGGGGAGGTAGACTATGTCGGGAAAGAGCCTGTCGGTGGCGTAGCCTTCGGGCCGTACCTCGATGCGGTCGCCGAGCAATTTGATCACGTCGTCGAAGGTCTGCCCCTTGGATCGCAGGTTGGTGTCCGGTACGAATCGGTTTCCGAGACTGAAGCTCGGAATCACGAGGGCGCCGCCTGAGTGCTCTTCCTCGGTCATCCCGAGGAGGTTCGACGAATAGGAGATGTGCGCCTTTATCTCCTTCTTCGAGTACCCGAAGTAGTTGTCGGCGATGATCGTGACGATGACCCCGCGCTCGTCGCGGGCGCAAAGCTTGAACGGCTTGCCTTCGTTGTATTGCTCCTGCGGATCCTTCCAGGCCATGCCATCGCGTTTCTGCCGTTCGGTCGCTTCCGCCCAGGCGGGCAGGCCAAGATCCTTCTTGAGCATGCCGGTGAGGTGGGTCGCGAGCACCACGCAGCCTGAGTGCCCGGTCCAGTGGAGCGGATCAAGGGCGGCGTCGTTGACGGAGACGTAGGGATCGCCTGAATTGCCGAAGATGCTTTCGACGAAATCAAGGTTGGCCGCCAGCGATGCAGGAGCGAAGAACCTCGTCTCCATCGACAACTCTGTCCAGAGGCCGGGAACCTCCGGCCGCACCATCGGCCGCAAGAGCAGCGACAGGAAGATGCGCGCCGAATTGGGTTCGGCCGCGGTGAACGGAAGCACGAGCAGGTCGTCCGGGGGAGCGAACGCCGCCTTGAGCAGGCGTGCGAAGGCGAGCCTGGGCGTTGCTTTTTTGTCGAGCGGTATCGGCAGGCCGCCTTCGGCGATGTGGAACACGCCTTGCGTCGTGCGCCTGTCGTTTGCCGGGTTATGGAGTATGCCGTTGCGGATGCGATAGGACGACAGCGTCGGCGACTTGTAGTCGTGGGCATCGGGAGGCAACGACAGCTCGCGGGCCATGCCGTAGCGGTCGAGTACGAGTGTTTTCGACGGCAACCTGGGCCTGTCGGCGGATGGAAGGTCGGCGAGGTACAGGTCGATGAAGTTCTGGATGCGGGCGTCCGCCGGAGGCAGGTAGTCCGCCAGCAGGCGGCTCTTCTCCCGGTAGTTGGCAAGCATATCCCTGGCAAGTTCGAGGAATGCGGTACCTTCCTTCGAATAGACGGGCAGGCCGAGGGATTCCAGTTTCAGGTTGATATAGGCGATGAGACGGCCGCGTTCTGCCGGGGAGCGGCGGTCAAGGTTGAACCCATAATCGCGCTTTACAGGCATGGGAGCCTCCGTTCGTGTCGATGCAGGATTGAAATTCTTATTGGAATCGTAGTACGAACGGCGCAAATATTCCATCCTTGTATGGCTGCGTTCGGTGTACTATACAGGCTATGGCACGGAACGAGCTGGAAGCTATGGTCGATTTCATACTCAACAAGGCCGAGCCCGGCGAATTCGAGGTCATAGCCAAGGCCTGCGAGCGCAGGCGCCGCGACATGGGCAGGTATGCGGGACTTGGGGGGCTCAACCCTGGCGCCCTCGCAGGCAAGATGGCCGCTTCCGTTCAGGAAGGCCTCGATTCCAGCGTGGCGGGGCTGCGGAACACCGTCCGCGACTATGTTGCCCGCATAGTCCGCCAGAAGGAACCGGGAGCGAGCGACGAAGAGATAGAAGCCCTTCTGGACCAGGTCCTGCCTGACCGGTCGGAGCAGTCGGGTGGCGGACATGACGATGGAGCCAACCTGCCACCGGAGGCCATGGTGATGATAGTTCGCGATTTTTGTGACTATTCGCTTGGCATGATGCCGCCTTCCAGGCAGCAGGAGCTGTGGGAAGGCATACCCGAATGGCAGGACCAGTACTGGAAGTCGTTCTCGCCGGAGATCAAGGCCTTCGTCAAGGCCAGGCTGGAGGACAGGCTCGACGAGGAGGCCTTCTGGTCGGCCGTATTCAGCGTCCTCGGAATATAGACGGGGTTCGACGAGCATCGCGAAGCGGGACGCATGCCCTGGCCGAGACGGTCTTAATGAAGTCTTAACGGAAATCCCGGCAATCTTAACGCGTCATTTATTGCCTGGATACGCGCTCGGCGGTAGCCTGTTGTCATGTACACGATAATCGCCGGCTGCGGCCGGCTGGGTTCAGGGGTCGCGAGGGCGCTGGCCTCCAAGGGGCATGACGTGGTTGTCGTCGACGAGGGCGCCGAGAGGCGGCTCGTAGGGGAAGGTTTCGACGGTGTCATCGTCGACGGCTCGCCCATCGACGAGGAAGTCCTCGCTCTTGCCGGCATGAAGCATGCCGACCTCTTCGTCGCCGCGATGGGCGACGACAAGCGCAATATCATGGCCGCGCAGATGGCGACCGTGGTTTTCGGGGTACCCAAGGTACTCGTACGGATTACCGACCCGGATCTCGAGCGCTTCTACCGAGGGCAGGGACTCGCGACCGTATGCCCTACGTCCACCGGCATAAACCAGATCATCTCGACGATCCAGGAAGAAGCCTTCTCAGCGCTCGGCGGTACGATTGATCCCAACGTGGCGGCCATGATCGCGCCTCCCGAGTGGGTAGGGCAGCCCCTTGGCCGGATCATGCCGCCGCACGGCCGGAAGGTGATAGGGCTCGTCTCGAGCGGGCGGGTCCACGGCCGGGAGCCTGGACGGATCATCGGGGCTGGGGATTCGGTAATCCTCTCCAGAGGAGGCGCCGCATGAGCCAGAAAAAGTATGCCCTTGTCATAGGAGGAGGAAAGATCGGGTATTTCCTCGCCCGGGACCTCAAGCAGGAAGGCTATCGCGTCGGCGTGCTCGATCGTGACCCGGTCCGTACCCGCCTCATCGCCGAGGAGATCGGCGTGGTCGCCTATAACGGAGACGGGACGAACATCGATTGCCTGAGGGCAGCCGGCGCCAAAGGCGCGGATTTCGTCATCGCCGTCATGGGAGACGACGAGGACAACCTGGTCGCCTGCCAAATCTCGAAGAAGGGCTTCGGCGCGGGCCTGACGATTGCCCGAGTGTCCAACCCCCGCAACGAGGCGCTCTTCGAGAGCCTCGGAGTGGATAGGACGATTTGCACTACCGGCATGGCCATCAATATGGTCGAGAACGCCTTGCCGGCCAGGGGCATGAGGCTGCTCTCGGTTATCGGCAAGAGCTCGGCGGAGATAAACGAATTCCCGATCGAGGAGGGCTGCCCCGCCGATGGCGCGGCGGTATCGAAACTCGGCTTGCCGCCGGACTGCGTTCTTATCGCGGTGATCAGTGGCGACGATGTCCAGTTCCCTCGAGGCGATACCACCCTCCGCAGGGGCGACCGCGTCTTCGGGCTTGCGAAGCCGGAAACCGTGCCCGCCCTGGCCGCGGCGCTTCTTGGGGAACGTTCCAATGCGACTCAAGGCCGATAGGAGGAGGCGGATCGACGGCATCGGCGAAATGGCCCTGGGCGTCGCCGCCGAGGTCGCCTATGTCGGGGCGCTCATCGTAATCGGGGCGCTCGTCTGCGCCGTCTGCCTGGCCATCCATGCGTAATCTTCCTGAAAAAACGGATTACCTCGTCATACTCGGATTCATGGGGAGAGTCGCGATCGGGCTGGGAATAACCTGCGCCGTACCCATCGCCGTGGCGATCATCGAGGGCGAGTGGACGGCTTGCGTCGACTTCGTGATCTGCCAGGCGGCATGCCTCGCGGTCGGGGCTTCTCTCGCGATGCTGGAGCCTGACGAAGCCCGGCCCGGCTGGCTTCACGGGATGGTGGCCGCCGCCGTATCGTGGCTTCTGGCGATGGCCCTCGCCGCGATTCCCTATCTCTTGTCCGGGCACTACGGAAGCTATCTCGATTGCCTGTTCGACGCGATGAGCGGCTTCACGACGACCGGCCTCACCCTCGTGGCGGACCTCGACCATATTTCGGCCTCGCTCAATACCTGGAGACACGTCGTGACCTTCGTTGGCGGCCAAGGCGTCGTCGTCCTGGCTCTCTCGTTCCTCATCGGCGGGTCGGCCGGCGGGTACGAGCTGTACGTAGGGGAGGCGAAGGACGAGCAGCTGTTCCCGAGCGTCGCGCATACCGCCAAGGCAATCTGGAGGATAAGCGCCGTCTATCTGGTCATCGGCGTCGCCGCGCTCTGGGTTACCGGTGTCGCGATCGGCCTTCCGGCCAAGGACGCCTTCTACCACGGCATGTGGGTCTACATGGCGGCCTGGAGCACGGGCGGCTTCGCGCCCATGTCACAGAATTTCCTGTACTATCACAGCGCCGCGTACGAGACGGTCTCCGCCGTGTTCTTCGTCGCGGGATCGCTGAACTTTGCGCTGCACCACGCCGTGCTGACCGGGAACCGGAGGGAGATGCTCCGAAACGCCGAGACCGTGTCCTTCGCGATCACGTTCGCCATCCTCTTCTCGATCATTGCCGCCGGCCTGACCCGGTCAGGCGCGTATCCCGGCTTCGCGGCGATGATGCGAAAGGGGTTCTTCCAGGCAATCTCGGCGCACACGACCACGGGTTTCATGACGATTTCGGCTCGCCAATTCGCGCTCGAGTGGGGCGACCTGGCGCTATGCGGCATGTGCGTGGCCATGATGATAGGCGGCAGCGCCTCGTCGACGGCGGGCGGCATCAAGGGCATCAGGGTCGCCGCCCTCTGGCTGGCATCGAAGCACGAGACCAAGCGCCTCCTCCTCCCGCCTAGCGCCGTATTCACGAAGAAAATCCACGCCGTCGACGATCGGTATCTTGGCGACGAGCGGGTCAAGGGCTTCGCCCTGGTCACCGTCTTCTACGCGGCCACATGGGCTGTTGCCACCCTCGCGGGAACGGCCGCCGGGTATCCTGCGCTGAGCGCCGCGTTCGAGGCCGCTTCCGTCACCGGCAACGTAGGCCTGTCGATCGGCGTGACAGGGCCTGCCATGCCGATTTTCCTGAAGGTTTCGTATATACTGATCATGTGGGCCGGGAGGCTCGAATTCATGGCGATTCTCGTGCTCGGTGGATTTATCGTGGCCGCGGTCAGGAAGCGTCAATGAGCCTTGCTTCCGCGGGATTCGCGGTCGTCCTGGCGCTCTTCGCGCAAATCGCCCACGCGGCTCCCCCCGCCTCCTTGGCAGGGGACGGCGTCGCGTCGGCGGCGATGGAGAGCGTCGGATCAACGCGGATGATCGAGGAGGCCGGCGAGCTCGATGGCCTGACCGTGGAATTTTCCGGGGAGGCCATCGGAAGCGCGTTGGCGCGCGGTGGCATGGCCTGGGTGAATATTGCCGATCCAGGCGGCGCCATGGGCGTTTGGATGAGCGCTGAGGCAGTCCGCTCTATCCGGTATTTCGGTTCGTACTCATTCAGGGGAGACGAATTGCGCGTCAAGGGCGTATTCCACCGGGCCTGCGGCGAGCACGGAGGCGATATGGACATACACGCGATGGAGATCGAGGTCATCCGCCTCGGCGAGCGCATCCTTCATCCTCCAAGCGCCGCGAGGCTCCTGTTCGCGGCGGTATTGGTCGTCACGGCGGTCGCGGCCCAGGCAGCGCTCCGTGCCAGGGACAGGCGCAGGCGGGAACGGGTAACCGCCCGCCCGTGGCCGACGAACGGCGGCGCCCTTGGCCGCCCATGATATCGCGACGGCGAAGCTCCTGGTCGCTGTCGGTCCGTCCCCGAATTCCGAATTCCTCGTTCGCAGGACGAGGGATCTCGCGAAGGCCCTGTCAGCTGACTGGATTGCCCTGCACGTAGAGACGGGCAAGGCGCGCAGGCCCGAGGACGCCGATATGATCGAGGCGCGCCTCGATCAGGCAAGGGCATTGGGCGGGGAGACAGTCGTCGTTTCCGACACCGACATAGCCGAGCGCATCATAGCCGAGGCACGCGATCGAGGCTGCTCCATGATAGTCATCGGCCGCTCGGGGCTTTCGGCCATGCGTTTCTCGTCGAGGGTGTCGACGATTTCGGACAAGATATCGAGGCTGGCGGGATCGATCGATGTCGTGGTCGCCCAGGACGGCAGGGCGAGGCGGGGAGACGTGACGTGGACGAGGCTCAAGGCCATGCTGGAGGCGCCTTCGAGGCAGTACGCCCTGCTGGCGGGGGCGTTCACCGCTTTGCTTGCCTTGGGCTACGCCTTGTCCGGCATTATAGGATACCGCTCGGTCGCCCTCGTGTACCTGGCGGCAGTCATATGCCTTTCTCTCGTCGCGAGACCGGCGATCGTCGCCGCGCTCGCGTTCGCAAGCGCCTCAGCATTAAACTATTTCCTTATACCTCCGTATTTTACATTCAGGATATCCCTCGTGGAGGATTCGATACTCTTCGCGGTCTACTTTTTTGCGGCGTTCGTGACGAGCACCCTCGTCGCTACCGTCCGCTCCAACGGCCGGTTGCTCCGCGATAAGGAACGCCGATCGAGTTTTCTCTTCGATTCCCTGCAACGCTTGACCGCTTGCCGATCCATAGAGCTGGCCGCGGAAACGGCCGCCCAGATCGCCGCCTCCTACTGCGCGCGGGGAGTCCTCGTGTACGTAGCCGGGCCTGCCGGCAAGCTCGAGCCGCTGCCGTACGGAACCGCCGGCGATACGGCGAAGGA
>CAZNXK010000103.1:0-12821 GCA_964576835.1 uncultured Treponemataceae bacterium
GGACTGTACGAAAAACAACCTGCTCATCTCGTGGGCTTCAAGCCCGGCCGCCTGCGGAGAGCCCGGCCAGCCGTGCGTAGCCGCGCGGCGGGACGCGCCCCCGTACTAAATCAGGCCTCTTTCTCCCGCTTCTTCTTGACGTCCTCCGCCTTCCTGGATATGCGGTTCCAGACGGCGGAAATACCCATGGCCTTCTTGGCGGCGGAGAGGGTGGTCCGGGCTTCCTCGCGCATGCGCATGGTGCCGTCGTAGACTATCTCGTCGGCCAGGCCGGACTGCGTATCGTAACGGGCGCGGCGCTCGCGTATCGGGTCGAGGAAGGCGTTGAGCGCCTTGACCAGTTTCTGCTTGACCTCGACGTCGCCAACCTTGCCCGCGCGGTACCGGGACTTGAGGTCCTCGACCTCGGCCTTGTCCGGGTTGAAGGCGTCGTGGTACTGGAAAACGGGGTTGCCTTCCACATTGCCCGGTACGTCGGCGCTGACGCGCTTGGGGTCGGTGTACATCGACATGACGCGCTTCTCTACGGTCCGCTCGTCGTCCGACAGGAATATCGCGTTGCCCAGCGACTTGGACATCTTGGCGTTGCCGTCGGTGCCGACCAGCGAGCCGTACTCGGACACCAGCACGTCGGGAATGGGGAAGGTGTCGCCGTACAGGTAGTTGAAGCGCCTGGCTATCTCGCGGGTGACTTCGACGTGGGCGACGTTGTCCTTGCCGACAGGCACGAGGTTGGCGCGAGGCAGGAGTATGTCGGCGGCCTGGAGCACGGGGTATCCCAGGAGTCCGAAGGGCATCTCCTCGATGCCGGCGCCCTGGGCCATTTCCTTGAGGCTGGGAACGCGCGACAGGCGCGGCACGGTGATGAGGTTCTGGAAGAACAGCGCCAGCTCTATGACCTCGGGCACGGCCGACTGCAGGTATATGACGCTCTTGACGGGGTCAATGCCGCAGGCCAGGTAGTCCAGCGCCGCGGAGCGTACGTTGTCCGCAAGCGCGGCTATGTTCTCCTTCTCGGGCCTAGTCGTCAGCGTGTGCAGGTCGGCGATGATGAAGAAGCATTCGTACTCGTCCTGCAATCGGACGCGGTTGGCGAGGCTGCCGACGTAATGGCCAAGGTGCAGTTTTCCGGTCGGGCGGTCACCGGTGAGTATTCGCTTTCGTTCCATGATGGTGTCTCCGATGCCCGGGATTCTATCCCGGGCATCGTGGCTTCTGCAAGATCGACCCGGGGCTCCGCTCAGGCCTGGGTCATCATCGCCGCCATGGCGGGCCTCATCGCGGCTTCCACCCGCTCGAGCACGTCGGAGCCGAGCCTGGGGACGATGTCGAGCGCGCCCAGGTTCTCCTCGAGCTGGGACAGGCGGCTGGCCCCGGTTATCACCGTGCTCACGTTGGGGTTGCGGACGCACCAGGCCAGGGCGAGCTGGGACGGGGTGCATCCCAGGTCCCCGGCTATCGGCCCGAGGGCCGCGGCGGACTTAAGGACATCATCGGAATAACGCTGTTTGAGCCACTCGAAGCCGGGCAGGGCAAGTCGCGAGCCCGCCGGAATCCCCGTGGCGTATTTGCCTGAAAGGACGCCGGAGGCAAGGGGAGACCAGGTTGTCAGCCCAAGGCCGATGTCGGCGTACAGGCGCTTGTAGTCGTTCTCGACCTTGTCCCTGACGAGGAGGTTGTACTGGGGCTGCTCCATCTGGGGTTTGCGGAGGTTGCGCCTGTCGGCGATTTCCCATGCCTGGCGGATCTCCTCGGCGCTCCACTCTGACGTGCCCCAGTACAGGGCTCGGCCCGAGGCGACGATGTCGCTCATGGCCCAGACCACTTCCTCCATCGGGGTGTCGGGATCGGGGCGGTGGCAGTACAGCAGGTCGACGAAATCGAGGCCCAGGCGCTTGAGGGATCCGTCTATGCCCTGCATCAGGTACTTGCGGTTGAGCGAGTTCTTCTCGTTCGGGCCTTCGGCCAGGCCCCAGTACAGTTTCGTGGAGACGAGGTAGCTGGCCCGCCTCCAGCCAAGCTTCTTGAGGGCTGCTCCCATGATCTCTTCTGACTTGCCGGCGGCGTAGGTTTCTGCGTTGTCGAAGAAATTGACGCCGCGGTCGTACGCGGCCGCCATCATGCCGGCGGCGGCTCCGATATCGACCTGCGAGCCATAGGTCACCCACGATCCAAGCGAGAGGGCCGAGACCTTTATGCCTGCGCTTCCGAGACGACGATATTCCATGATTTCTCCTTGAAGGATTGGTAGTTGCGGGCCGGGCGATCCGGGCCTGTCCGTACCGAATATACTGAAAAACGGGGCTGCTGGCGCGGTGGCTTCCACGCGCGTTCACGTAGTATACTTGGAGGCATGACTATGGCAGACCTGGCGATGGACGGGCTCATGCCCGTCGACGAGGGGACTACCTGAGGTTTTCTTCCGTGTAGAGTGTCAGCTCCACCATGCGCTCCAGGAGTTCGTCGCGGTCGGCCTCCGGGAAGTTGGCCAGCACGAGTTCCTTGGCGAAGAGGCGCATGATGTACCTGAGCTTTGTCATGGCCTGCCGTGACGCGTAGATGAAATCGGCATGGGCGTTGTTGATCACGATGATCGACTGCTCGGCGTCGTAGCTGGAGCGCCATAGCTCTCCGGGCGCCTTGCGGTACGTGTAGCCCGGCAGGCCGCGCCGCGACGCGCCGCCCGTTCCCCCCTGGCGCTTGATGAGCTCGGCGGTCACCGTGACGAGGGCGTTGGCGATGCGCAGTTCTTCGCCCTGGGTGACCCTGAGTTCCACCGATACGACGCATGGTTCCTCCGGCGCGATGTACTCGGCGTAGGCCGCGTCGATGCCGTCGAGAACCCCGCCGCCCTCGAGGACCCGCCATTCGTATGACAATCCCGTTTCCACCATGCGTCCCGAGCGGTCGCGGGCAACGGCCTTGAGTTTTTTCCGTTCGCCGACGCCGATCACCGACGACGCTGGAGATATCATGAGCTTGTGCAGGGGGCCGGCAAAATCAAAGAAGCTCTTCTGGGCATCGTTTTGCTCCAGCGGTTCGGGAATGTACTCGCCGAAACTCGCGTCGTCGTCGGCAAGGGCGCCGGGGTTGCCGTCGCGCTGGGCGGGTCCGCCCTGGTCGCCGTAGCCTTCTCCCAGGGGAGCGGGTTCGCCGGCGACGGTCTGGCCGGACTGGCGGCGCGGGTCGCGCGTCCTGGCGGCGAGCCATCCGTACTCCTCGCTGGGCAGGTGCAGGAACGCCTCGCGGAAGGCGCGCGTCACGCGGCTCAGGATCTGCTTGCTGGCTTCCTCTTCCTCGGCGCGGCGCTTTTCGTCGAGAAGCCCGGAGAGCATGGCTTCCAGCGGCTCGAGAGCGACGCAGAGAGATTCGTAGGCTTCGTCCAGTACGACGCCGTCCCGGGTTCCCGGGGTCAGCTGGAGGAAGGGGACGTCGATGATTCCCTCGATGAAGCGCGAATTCCATGGCGGACCCGAGAAGTGGTCGAGGCGGGACAGATCGGGCAGGACGCGCGTTCCCTGCCTGAAAAGGCTGATGTTCGATTCCTGCGACGGTTCGGCGAAATACAGCTCCAGGTACGCGTCGCCGAAGGGGCAGCGCACCTCGGGAAGCTGGTGTATGAGGCGGCCCTTGAATTTCCTCGGTTCGACGATGAGTTCCCGCCGCGAGGCGTGATCGAGTATTCGGATCCGCACGCCGCTCCTGGCGATGCGGTCGCGCAGCTCCGAAGCCAGGAAATTCTGGATCTTGTCTCCCGAAAGCGCCCGGACGCCGGCCAGGATGGGGCTTATGAGGAGTTCAGTACCGACGCGGCCGAACAGGGCTCCCGCGTCGCTTATCGCGTAGGACGGGTTTCCCTTGACCAGCCTCATGCTCCGCGCGACGCCGTCCTCGCCAGCGGATGTGAGCGTGCACGTTTCCCCGACTGTCCAGAAGGAGAGCAGCCCGATGCCGAACTCGCCTTGCAGGCCCTTCTCGCCCTTGCGCTTGAGCTCCCGCTTTATCGAATCTCCTATGTGTGTGGCGACGTAGCGGAAATCCCTGATGCCGCTGCCGTCGTCGACTATCTTGAGGTACTGGTCGTTCCTGTGTTTGCCCCTGACGATGGTGACGTTCTTGGCGCCGGCGTCTATCGAGTTCTCGACGAACTCCGCGATGGCCTTGAGCGGATTGTTCTGGGACAGCGCGATGATGGTGATGGCGTTCCAGTGGTCGCCTATCTTGAGCTTGCCCGAATCCCTGTCGTCGTTGTGCGCCATGACCCCAGAGTACGGCATACCCGGGGTCACGGGCAAGGGTTTCAGGATGGCATGACCTACCCTGGGTGGTAAGTACCCGCGAATCCAGTGGTTTTGTCTATTTGGCTGAGAGCAGGAAACGGGAATACGCGCGTTCCCTTTCGGCCCAATCGGCGCACAATTCCGAAAAATCCCTGGCGAATATTTTAGGTACCGCCTGCTTCGCCTGCCCGCGCGTCAAGCCTTCCGGGAAGGCCTCGATGGTGGACTTGCCATAGCTGGACGCGAGCGCCGATTCCTCTGGGTCGAAAGCCATGAAACCGGAGTACGTCAGGTCCCCGAAGTTCTTGCCGACGTTTCTGAATTCTCCGGTCATCGCGACATAAAACTCAGCGGTCTTCTCTATCCTGGGTTCCCCGACCACCAGGATCCGGATCGGTATGTTTTTCCCGGCTGTCTCCATGGCCTTGATCGCGCCATAGACGAAGGCTGTCGACGCCGGGTTGATGGTTACGGCGAAGCAGAGCGCGTCGAACAGGGGAATGGCATCGGGCAGCGGAGCCTGGTTCATGAGCGAGATGAAGACCCGCGCATCGGACATGGCCGCGTTCCTGGGTTTGGCCGCGTCATCGAAGAAATTCGCTGCCTCGATCGGCTTGAGGACGGGTATTCCCGACGAGCCCAGGGTATTCCCATAACGCGCTATCGGGTCTTCCCGTGATGACCTTCCTGTCTTTATTCGCAAGGTCGAGCCAGGGTCCAGGTTGACGAGAACCGGCCTGGCCGAGTCCATCATCGCCAATTCCGTGGCAAGGGATTCTATCACCTGCCCACGGGCCTGGGGTGCGACGTTCGATACGAACGCGAAGAATGTCGGGTTGACCATCAATTAATCCCGATCGTCGACGCTACCTTGACGAGTGCGTCGACATGAGCGGCGTCGAACTTCGACCGTGCACCGTCTGAAATGATCGCCAGTGCGTGCGTCACGTCGCGCTTGTCGCGGTACGACCGCTTGGAGACGAGGGCCGCAAATGTCTCGGCGACTCCTATCAGCTTGGCGAATAGGGGTATCTCCTCCTTCTTCAACCCATTGGGGTACCCGGAACCATCATTTCGCTCGTGATGGTACATGAGCCCGCCCTTGAATTGAGCAGGCAAATCCACCTCGCTGAAGTAGTCCGAGCACTGGGTTACGTGGGACTGTATGAATGCGAAATCCTCTTCGTTTATTTCCTGCTTCGCTATGGTACGGATCAAGCGGTCGCGATCGAGCATCAGGTACCCGCAATCATGAGCAAGCGCCGTCTTGTAAAGCAGGTTGCGCTCCTCCGCGGACAATCCGAGCACCGTTCCCATCCCCCGGCATACCTTCGCGGTGATCAGGGTTTGGTCGTTGTCCTTGAATATCGTCTTGAGCTTGCGGGGTATGTCCATGAGGTTTTTCACTGACAAGGGATCTAGATCCTCCGTACCCGCTGATTCGCCATTTTCCCCGGCAGATCCGCCACCGTTGGCCTTCTGCGAGTCCGTCAAGGCGCGACGCGCGAGCTTCTCGGATTTTTCCCGGACGAAATCGTCGTAGTCCGTGAGAAAGGGAAAGATGACGGGCAGGATCGCGTCGGACGATATGAGGTCGCCTTCGTCAAGCTTGCGTTCGACGGTCTTGAGGATTTCGGATCGCAGCGATACCTCCAATTCTCCTATGTATTGCCTGACAGTGTTCCAGCCCAGGCTTCCCGCCCGTATTTCTTCGTACATGCGGTTGAGCCTGTCCGCCTTGAGCAGGTCCCGGCGTATGGCAAGGTCGGTACCTCCAGTGCTTTGTGGTGTGGAATCTATGAATTCCAGAAGCGGCGTCTCGCTTCTGTATTGTCCTATCGCCGCATAGGAAGTTCCGCCAGTCGCCATCGTTTGCATGGACGAGGCATCAATACCCTGGTCATACTGGGAGGCGTTCCGTCTTCGGGAACGCGCCGCGGCTACGAAAAGGAAAACGACAAGCCCCAGGAACGCCGCGCCTAATACCGCCAAAGCGATGACCACGGCCAGGTCGAGGGAGCTGCCCTGACGCTGGTTCTCCTGGCTCGTCTCAAGGCGCGCCACGAGCTCCTTGAGCGCCGGATCGCTCTGCACGACTACCTGGGGAGGAACGTCGACCTTTTCAGACATCTTTACCAGAAGCTCTATGGTCTGCGCGACGAGGGCTTTTTCCTGGGCGGTCTGGGCGGGAGTCGCCGCCGCTACCGGTTTTGCCGGGGCAGTCGCCTGCCGATCGATGAAGGTCTGGAGAAGCTTGAGTTGCTGCTCGACCTGGCCCTTGAGGACCTTGTTCTCGTCGCTCGTCGTGGTAACCGACGATTCCATCGCCTGGAGCCGCGAACTGGCATCGTCGAGGGCGCTCTTGAGCTCGGTGATCTGGACATCGGGAACCGGTGCCGGCGCTGCCGGGACAGCAGACACTGGGAGGACAGTACCCGCGGCGGGAGGTTCGATCGAAGCCGTTACGGTCGATCCAGCCGTTTCTTTCGCTGGCTGAACGTATTCGTTTTTAAGGTTTGCAACGTCCATTTCCCGGCGCATGCGCAGGTAGTACTGGGTAGCGGTCTGGTTGGTTGCCTGCAGCTTGAGGGCGGAACGGAAGGCCGTGTAGGCGTTGCGGAAATTCCTGCGGTTGAACTCGGTCACCCCGAATTCCGTGTAGGCGTCGGACGCGACCCTGGCTTCCGCGGCGGGAAGCTGGGCGAGCCTCGTGTCGGCCTCCGTGTATTTGTTGGCCGCCACCAGCGCGCGGGCCTCGGACACCAGTTCGTCGGTACTCTGGGAAAAAACCGGAGCCAAGGCGGTGAACAGCACGAGCAGGAAAACAAGAGCGCGTCTCATGATAAACTCCTTGGTATCAGGGAACAATTTTTACCACCTTGTGGCCAAACCTGCCCACGGGCATTGACGGGCCTTCCTGGATTTGCGCAGGCGCGTTTGGGAAACCCGACAGATTCAGATACCAGACCTCGTCCGTGGGCGTCGGGGTCGGCATTGTTTTTGTCCCGCCGAAGAGAAAGAAGGTGTCGCCATATACCTGGCCCTGGATCATGGCGACGGGATACGGAAGGGAAGCCGCCGCGACGGTCCAGGCGGAAGGCGCCTCGAAGGGAGCCCGCAGATAATAGATGGAATTGGTGAAAGTCGTGGTCGTCGAAGTCGTCATGTCAAAAAGATACGCGCGTGGTGTTCCCGCGAGAGCGGCGGAAATCCCTCCCGCGATGAGGAGGTAGCCCGTACCCCCTGGAACCGGGTAGAAACCTATCCCCGTTCCCACCCTGGAAAGGACCACCTCAGCGGTTCCCGATGTCGCCGTGTCCGCTACGCTGACATTGGCCAGATACCCGTCGTGGTAGGAAGCAAGGGCGGTGGCGCTTGAGCGACCCCCGAAGTGGTGGAAGATGCCATAGACATTCAAGGCAAGCCCGTCCGCGAATCCATTGATGTCGGTACGGTTTTCCCAGGTGTCAGCGCCGGTGTCATAGCGTAACCAGGTGTCCTGGCTTGCCGCCCATACGGTAGAGTAGAGAGCCACGTTCGTGCCGCTAGTCGCGTAAAGGTAGCCATCCTTGGCCATCAGATCGTGGTTGGTGCGGTTTGCGCTCATGTTGAGCCCCGTGGTCCAGACTCCCGTGGCTATATCGTAGATCTGCAACGCTTGGGTATTCGCGCCGCTCGCGTTGAACCCGCCCGCCACGTAGAGCTTGCCCCGGTGCCCTGCCACGCCCGCGAAGGTCACGGGCACGGGCAACTGGGTGACGTTGGGGTACCAGATCCGCGTCACCGGATCAAAGACGTCGATCTGGGTGACCAGGTTAGCCGCCCCCGCTACATACGTGCTGGTTTGCCCCCCCACTACCCAGAGGCCGCGGGCGTAAATTTCCGCCGTCGTGGCGGGTACGGTTGCTTCTACTGGATTACTCGGGTCAAACAGGAGATTACCGTTGCAAGAAGATAAAAAGAGAAAAACCAGACTGCAAATTGGTATCATACGCATCGTATGTTCCTTTAACGACTCATGATTTGAACGGCCCGGTGACCAAAACGCCCCACGGGCATGGCGGGACCCGCCGTAACGCTGACAACAGCGCCGGGAAAACCATCCAGGTCAAAAACCTGAACGGCGTCGCTGCCTATGGGGGTGGGTAACGCCGTGGTCCCCCCGAAGACATAGAGCTTGTCCTGGGCTGTGACGGCGGTTCCGAAGGCCTGCCCCTGGGGCAGGGAAGCGGTATGGTTGACCCAGGTTTTCGGGGCCTCAAATGGCGCTTCCAGGTACGAGATGAGGGGGCTGAGCGCGGCGGAGGTTGATGTGAGCCCCCTGAATAGATACGCTGCGGGAGTAACCGTGAGCGCTGCCCCCGTGATTCCCCCCGCCGTCAGCAGATAGGTACTTCCCCCGGGCGACTGCCAGCTCGAAGAAGCGGCGCTGAGGCGCTGGAGTAAAACTTCAACGGTGGCGGACGTGGTGGTGTCGCTGACATACGTCGGGTTGGGCCAATAGCCTTCGTGGTAGCTCGCGATGGCCGTGGCACTCGTGCGGCCGCCTATCGTATGGATGATGCCGCCGACCTGGGCAAAACTCATATCCGTATACCCATAAGCCACGCGATAGACCCATGTCCCCGGATCGATAGTATACCGGTACCACACATTCTGGTTGGCCCAGGGAGCGTCGATATTGCCGGCGAACCCGTTGGTGGCAAAAAGGAAGCTGCCATCCACGGCGATAAGTTCATGACCCGCCCGATTGACGGGGAGCGGGGTTCCAGTCGACCACGTGTCACTGGCGAGATCGTAGATCTGATGGATGCTCCGCACCGTACCCGTGGCATCCCAGCCCCCGCTGACGTACAGCTTGCCGTTGTACCCCGCGACGCCGGCAAAGGTGACCGGGATGGGGACCTGTGTGACGGCGGGATACCAGGTTTCTGTCACCGGATCAAAAACGTCGACCTGGGAGACCAAATCCGCGCTGTAGTCGGGCGCGGTTCCGATGTAGGTTGAACTTTGCCCGCCGACGATCCAGATCGCCCGCTCGTAGGCCTCCAGGGGCCTGGGATCGAGCCTCGGAGTACCCGAATCGACATCGAACAAAAGGTTGCCGTTGCAGGATAGAAGTCCGGCCGCGAATAGGACCGACATAGAGAGAAGCATCGTTTTTTTCATTCGATGTTCCTCACGGCCTGGTGGCCAAACCTGCTACTCGGCATGGGCGGACCGGCAGTGTAGGAATTACCGCTTCCCGGGAAGCCCGCCAGGTCGAGAACAAAGACGTCGGAAGAAGCGGATGGCACCGGCAGGACCGTGGTGCCGCCAAAAACGTAGAGCTTGTCTTCGACTACCTTTGCGACGTTGAAAGCGCGGCCGGCGGGCAAGGTGCTTGAAGCGTAGGTGATCCAGGCCGCGGGAGTCTCATATGGCGCCTTCAGGTACCGCAGATTGGAATCAAGCTGGGTAGAAGGCGTGGAGAGGCCGTTGAAGGGATTGGTTTTTGTCGTGCCAGCCAAGTTGCCGGCGATGCCGCCTGTCAGCAGGATGTAGGCGCTTCCGTCCGCGGCGACAAAGGCGTCACAGCCGGGATACAGAAGCGTGATGACGACTTCGGTGGTAGAGCTTGTATTCGTATCCGTGGTGGCGGGAAGAAGCTGGGGCCAGTAACCCTCATGATAGCTGTACGATGCCGTAGCGCTGTTTCTGCCCCCGATATAATGGATGATGCCACCTATGGAGGCAACAGCGCTGTCCATATAACCAAGTTGGTAACGCGCCATCCATGCTTCCGTCGCCACCTCGTATCGCAGCGCCTGGTTACGGTACGTCCATAGACTGTCCTGATTCACGTTGGTTCCATGCATGGCGTAGAGGTAGCCGTCCAGATAGACGAGCTGATGCATCGCCCGCGGTTCCGGCAGGGACGTACCGAAGCTCCACGTTCCGGTTGCCACGTCGTAAACCTGCAACTCGTTCCTTGCGGTACCGCTGGAATCAAAGCCGCCGCTGACGTAGATCTTGCCCGCGAACGCCGCGGCACCGGCAAAGGTAACCGGAAGAGGCAGCTGTGTAACCGCCTGGTACCACTCATTGGTCAGCGGATCGTAGAGGTCGAGAGCGGAAACCAGGTCGGCATGATACGGATACTCCGATGTATAGTTGGATCTCTGGCCGCCGACCATCCAGATGCCCCGTAGCCCTATTTCTTCCAGGGTTGCGCCTCGAGGCGCTGCGCCGGAGTCGATGTCCAGCAACATGTTGCCGTTGCACGTGGACATGCCGGCTACGGCCAGGGCCACGAAAACGGCGTACAGCCAACGCCTAAAAACCATACAGCAACGCCAGCCTGGCTTTGGGGATCAGGAACAAGCCACTGGTTTGGAGGATACCATCGAGTTCTCCCCCGGTTCGCAGGCTGATATTCGCCGGGAGCTTCCATTCCAGGCCAAAAGCAAGCGCGGTGGAAAAGCTGAGGATGCCCCGTTGGTCCACCGGCGCATCCACCCGGCTGTCCAGAAGGGTCACCAGGGTGCCGCCGATTCCCAGTGAAGCATAGGGGGTCAGAAGTTCCAGAGCGGGAAAGACCTCGCCCAAGGCCAGAAGCTTATACAGTGCGTAAATTTGAAAGTCGGCGTTGACGATCTTGACGTTGGAGTCGGCCGCGTAAGCCAGGTATTCTCCCCCGAGGCTGAAGCCGGCGTAGAGGCCCCTCGCCAGGCCCGTTTTGATTTCGGCAAGCACGCCTCCCCCGCCGGATAACCCGTAGTCGGAATCCAATGGAGTGGAGATTCCCCCGGAAAGCCCAAGGCTCATCTTCGTTCCCTGATAGACAGCAATCCGTCCGGGGTCTTCTATCCTGGCGATAGCGGCGATCGGAAGCGCAAGGGTGCCGAATCCTATGTCAATGAAAAGGCCGACTTCCTCGTCAAAGTCGGTCAGTTTGCCGCGGATCGACGTTCCATCCTTCAGGACAACCTGCACGGTGATCTCGCCGATATCCATCAGCCCCTTTTCGGTACGAAGAACATCCGTGGAAGAAACGGTCCTTTCGGTACCCATGGACCGCAGCGTTATGGTACCGGAATCGGCGGACACAAAGTCACCGATGACAATCTCCCCGTTGCGGAGAAAAAGAACCTCCGCCGACAGGGTGGAACAAAGGATCATCAAAAAAAACAAAGGTATGAACCGCTTCATGCTTTCCTCCTATTTCGTTGCAAGAAATCTCTGGTTCACCGTGTCCCGAACCGAGGTGAAATATAGGTTCATGCCTGTACTCCTTTTCATGGATATACTTTTGATCGATAGTCACGTCGACAAAAATAAAAAAAGGCCCGTCTCTCTAGGCGGATCGTCAACGAGGCAGACTGCTGTGATATGTGTTTATTTTTAAAGAAGAGTCAGAATTACACAAAGTGCCATATCTGTCAAGATATTAAATTATCGCATGTTCCATTTGCGCGGCACGGCTGTTCCGACGGCATCCTGCTCCTCAGGCACCCAGAATGTGGCGCAGCCAGGCAACTGGGCGCGGACTGGACCAAGCGGTCGCCCGGCCATGCCTGCCATGTTTCGCTTCGCAGAACATGCGCAGCATCAGGCCGACGACCCGCGCTTCCCTGTCGGTTTTCGAGTACTCGCGTAATCGACGCATCCCTCTTAATCCTCCAACAGCAGCGCCCCCGTACCCAGGCTCGCCGCCTTGGAGCCGAAAAAGTCGCCCAGCGGGCTGCCCGCGGAGGCCCACGAAAACAGCAGCAAGGCCTCGCGGACCCTTGCCATGCCCAGCTCCAGGCTCGCGTTCGACGCCTCGAAGGCGCCGAAGTAGTCGGCGCTCGAGCGGCCGTCCTTGAGGGAGCCGACGCCGGTGCCCGTCTTGTGCAGCGCCTTGAGCTCGACGAGGCGGTAGTAGGGGCGTTCCAGCGCGAACAGGGCCTTGAGGCAGTCGAAGAGGGCGGCCGAGACGGCCTTCTTCTCGGCTATCCAGTCGGTGAAGCGGGGTTCCTTGCCCGCGGTGCGCGCGGCCCGCCAGGCGTCGAGGGCCGGCGTCTGCGCCTTCAGCTTGGCGTAGGCCTTGTCGAAGCCCGGCTTGCCCGACTCCAGCGCGGCCGAGTACGACGAGGTGTACGACAGGGCCTTGGTCGCGAAGCTGGCGTAGGCATCGGTACGCCAGCCGTTCCGCCAGGCGCCGAGGTCCGCGGGCTCTATGGAGACAGTCCTCGGCTCGGCGGCGGACGGCATCTCGACGGCGGTGCCCGGCTTTGCTGTCGTCGTCCAGCTGCCTTCGGTGACGGCTACGGCGCCAGACTCGCAGGTGACGAGGAGAGAGCCGTCAGGGATGGTGTCGACGATGAAAACGGTGCCGCGCACGCCCAGGACGGCCTGGTCGGTGCCGACCTGGAAGGAGCCGTTGGCCAGCTTGTCGACCTTTATGGCGAGCGAGCCCGAGAGGAGCTGCAACACCGTCTTGCGCTGCTCGGCGCCCAGTTCCTTGGTGTCGAAATAGAACGCGGTGTTCTCGGCGAGCTTGACCGAGGCTCCGCCCGC
>CAZNXK010000104.1:0-12715 GCA_964576835.1 uncultured Treponemataceae bacterium
GCCGCGGCGCAAGCGCCGACAGCCGGGAGGCAAGGTCCAGCCGCTCGTCCGGCGCGGCTGCACGCGAAGCCGCGACGAGAGCCGCCGGATCGGCCAGCGCCTGCCTGAGCGCCCTGCGGTCGGGGACGCCTACCCCGAGGGTTACAAAGCCGGCTGCCCTGGCAAGCCCCTCGTGGACAGCCCCCGGATTGAGGAGGAGGACGGCGCAGCCTGCCCACGCCGCCTCGAAGGCGGTAAGGCCGAACTGCGTTACGACAAGATCGTACGAGCGGAGCATTTCCTTCAGGTCCTGGACGGGGCCGATTGCCGTGACGCCGGGAAAAGCCGCATCTGCGCTGGAGAGGGCGCCCGATACGACTGTTACCTGCCGGGGCTCCACGAGTCCACCGCCGATGGCGGACTCCAGGAAACGGACTGCCAGCCCCGCGGGATCCTCGCCGCCGAAACTGACAAGCAGGCGTCTGAGCGCCGACGGAGCCTCCCGCCGCGCCGTCGGCAAAGACAGGAAGCCAAGCGAGGCGAGATTTGCCGGCCCGCAGGAACGCGCGACGCGCGGCGGCTTTGGAAGGATGTCGACGAGGTATTCGGAGCGGAGCCTCGCCTCGCCGCCTTCATCGATGGCCACCACCGGCCCTAGAACCGACCACCGTTCCAGCTCGACCGTCGAGGTTTCCCTGTTGTCGATGATGACCAGCGAGAACCTGGCTCCCCCTCCCAGTTCGTCCACTATCCTGATTGTTCTCGTTTCGCGGGGATACGCCAGCCTGAGCTCGTCCGAACTCCAGCATCCAGGTCCCGGATCGGCGGGGAGGAACATCGCGGCGTTCGCTCCTATTGTATTGGCCAGCCCGAAGCAGCGGGAAAGGTGACCGGAGCCATTTCCCCGGCGTACCGAGGGCACGAGGAGTATATCGACCATCGGTCAACCGTCTTTCCGCTCGGCTTTGAGCCAGGCGAGGATATCATCGTCGGCCGCGTCGGGACCCATCGATTCGACGATGGAGAGGGCGCGGCGGAAATCCTCGTCGGTGTCGACCGTCACACTGGCCTCGGGCAGCCTGTACTTGGCAGGGCAGTCCGGCCGCAGGATGGAAAAGCTGTCCGGGTGCCCGTAGAGGTACGGACAGACATGCTCCCGGTCGAAGGCGCTCGTCGCGCTGCCCGCCGCCCTGAGGAGGGCTTCGGCCCCGACAATCTCGACCCCCATGCCCACCGGCATGCCGACGAGCCCGACGTAGTCGGCCCCGGAAGCGTCGGCTGCCTCTATGGCGAGCGAGGCCAGCCGTACCGATACGAACGGATTGTCTCCCGTGGCGCGGACCATCCGTTCAAGGCCGAAGGACTGTGCCGCCATGGCGTACCGTGCGAGCACGTCGTCCTTGGGGCCCGCGAACACGGCAAAACCCGACTCGGCCGCGATCCTGGCCAGGGCGCGGGCTCCATCGGCGTCGGTAGCCAGGATGAACTCGTCCGCGACGATGCCTCGCAGCCGCCTCATGACCAGCCCCGCCAGGGTGGCTCCGCCTATGGCAAGGAGAGCCTTGCCGGGCAACCGCTTCGAGTCCAGCCGCATCTGCACCACGACGCCAGTCCGCATCGCGGGCCTCACGACAGCGGATCCCACAGGTCGGCGAGCCGCGAGGCATCGCCCTTGAACCGGTACGCGCAGGCTTCGACCCAGTTCCTGGCTGCCTTGAATTCGTCGAGGGCAGCCTTCGGACCCTTGCGCGAACGCGCAAGGTAGCTCCATAGGCTCGAGCGAGAAAGCACCGCGCAGTCGCCGCTGTACTCAGGCGCCAGGTTCTTGAGCCAGAACCTGCCGTAGTCGCCATCCGGCGTTGTGTCAAGAACCGGCGACGGTCCGTCGTAATTGAGCTTGAGCGCCTGCGCGTAGCGTATCGTCTCGCCCCAGAGCCAGGCGCGCATTCCGAAATCCAGTTTTTGCCAGTACGGATTGCCTATCGTCCAGTCAAAACCGCCGAGCTGCGAAAATTTCTCTCTCGAGTAAATGCCGCACGCATCGAATGGATAGAGGCACTTTTCGCCATCCTTTTTCGGAGGCAGATGCACCACCTTGAGGGCCTTGCCCGATTGGGCCGGATGGCTTATCGACGGAACCATCTGGCCGGAGGCGTCGCTCAGCGTCGGCACGAGGCAGGCCGCGTCCAGGTCGACGACCTTGTCGAAGAACCTGCTCGACAGCGTGCTCGTTGCCAGCCTGAGGTCGTTCCACAGCACGAAGACGTAAGGGGCGCAGGATTCGCGCATGCCGATGTTGACCATGACGCCGAGGTTGGCCTCGTCGCGCAGGCAAATGAAGCGTACCTGGGGATGCTTCGACGCCAGGCCTTCGAGCTCCGGCGATTCGCCGGGGCCTTCCACCGAGATGATGGAATCGAAGCCGACCTTGACGAGTTCCTGCAGCATCGATGCCCGGTAGAGTCTCGGTCCCCTGTTGAGGAGGAGAACCGACACAGGAAAGCTCTCGGCGCGCCCCGAGCCGCGGCTGCCGCCGAGAACGGTGTAGGTTGGTTTGTGCGCGTCAAGCGTTAAAGGTATGGTATTCATCGCACTTTCCGCATGGATCCGGGTAATCCGACGCTAGATGGCGACCGTACCAGGAGCCGACCCGCTCCCACGTTGTCTCGAGGCCATCGTCGAAGGCATTGCCGACGATCTGCGCGTAGGCCAGATGAGATCCGCCGCCGCTTCGGACCAGGCAATGCTTGCACGGCGGTACGCCGCCATCGAGAGTAACGGCCATGTCCCGCGCCAGGTGCCTGCAGGGCAGGCGGTCGAGCGGCGAGAGGGCGGCGACTGTCCTGTCAGGCAGGCAGCCGGCGAACGAGTCGTATTTCTGGATAATCACCCGCTCGCCGCGCTTTTTCCAGGCGCGATAGAACGTTTCAAGCCTCGGTTCGTTCTCCTGCATGCGTACCGCCTGGGCATGCACGTTGCCCGGAGAGACCCGCATCATGCGGTCCGCGAAGCCCGCCGCCTCGTCGAAGCCATCCCCGCGGAGAGCCAGGTAGCCTTCGGCATCGGCGTCATCGAGGGAGACTATCCACTGTATCCGTACGCCGGCTGCCAAGGCGAGGTCCTCGGCCAGGCCTGGCTCCCAGCCCAGACCGCTGGTCTCGACAATCAGCGTGAAACGCGGACGCGCAAGCACCGCTGCGACGATAGCCCTGAAGTCGGGATGCCTCGAAGGCTCTCCCCAGAGCGACACATCGACGACCAGGTCATCGCAGAGGCTTTCCGCCTGCGCCATCAGCCCCGCGAATCTCTCCGCCGGCATCGACGAGCGCAGCTCGCGGGGGTCGCCGACCATGGCGGGATACGGACAGTACGAACAACTCTGGGGGCAACCGTCGACGATCTGCACCCACATGAAGGCGGGTACGGTACGCAGCAAATCCGGGTTCGCGGGCAGTATTCTCGTCACGTCGTCCGCATTTCTGGCTCCGAGCGCCCAGAGGCGTTCGGCCGACAGCGCGTTGCGCCTCGAATCGCATACGGGTGAAAAGCGGTAGCCCCGCAGGTCGACGGGAGACAGCTGCGTCTCGATATCGTACGAGTTTATGTCCTTCTGGATGACCTTGAACAATCCGTCCCGCTCGGACGGCGCGTCGTACCTGCCCGCGAGTTCCACGAGATTCGGCAGAGCCTTGGCGGCCAGTACCTCAGGGGCGAAACCAGGCGGATATCCGTCGGCAAACGTGTATTCGGCCCGGTACCGCCCGTGCAACTCGAGGAGCTGTCCGGTCAACGCCCCGTCGGTGAAGGGAGCGTCGGCCTGCAGGTAGAGGACAGTATCCGCGCCTGGCCTGGAGGCGGCGAAGGCGGCAGCCTCCGCGAGCACGCCGCGCATTGTCCAGTCGTACTTGCGGACCATGACAACGCCAGCCCCGGCAACGGATGCGTTGCCGAGGAGAAGGATACTTTCATTGACCGGCTCGCCGCCGGATGCCTTGACGGTGGCCCTGGCAAGTTCCAGCACCCGCTGCAGGGCGCTCTGACCCGAGGCGAATGGCCTGGTGGCGAATTCGTTGACGCGGGTCGCGTTGATGATCGCTAGTGTTTCCATACTCGATTAGAGTATCGGCCCGACGCCTGCCCGCCGTTAGCCGGATATGCCGGCTGGCGGCTGATTGGCTGTCGATTTTTCATGCTGGACAGATACACTCTATTGCGCTATATTCTCGACGTCATACTATAAGTGGTATATGTTGCAAAGTTGTCTGGAGGGCATGATGAAGATAGAACGACGTTTCACGACAGCCGGCAAGGGTCCGTACGATGGCCTCAAGTGGGAACGCCGCGTCTCGGAGATACGGAATCCCGACGGACGCGCCGTTTTCAGGATGGACGGCGTCATCGTGCCATCGACCTGGAGCCAGATAGCCACCGACATCATCGCCCAGAAATATTTCCGCAAGGCGGGCGTTCCCGCAGACAAGGTGGATGCGTGGAGGGCCTGGGTACCCGCGACGCAGCAGACGCTGGCCGGGGCATCGCCGAATCCCGGCTCGGAGCACGACGCCAGGCAGGTATTCCACAGGCTTGCCTACACCTGGCTCGTTTGGGGCAGGAAGTCAGGCTATTTCGATTCCGAGGATGATGAAAAGGCATACTACGACGAGACCTGCCACATGCTCGCCACGCAGGTCGGGGCGCCGAACAGCCCCCAATGGTTCAACACCGGCTTGCACGCCGTATACGAACTCGAGGGTCCGGCCCAGGGCCACTTCTACGTCGATCCGGAATCAGGCGAAGTCGTCGCGTCGACGAGCGCCTACGAACGCCCCCAGCCCCACGCCTGCTTCATCCTCAACATCGAAGACAACCTCGTCAACGAGGGCGGCATCATGGACCTGGTGGAACGCGAGGCCAGGCTCTTCAAGTACGGTTCGGGCACCGGCTCGAATTTCTCGAAGATCCGCGGCGCAATGGAACCGCTGTCGGGCGGAGGCGTATCGAGCGGGCTCCTGTCATTCCTCAAGATAGCCGACCGCTCGGCGGCGGCCATCAAGTCGGGAGGCACCACGCGCCGCGCGGCGAAGATGGTCATACTCGACGCCGACCATCCCGACATCGAGACATTCGTCGACTGGAAGGCCGGCGAGGAGTTCAAGGTCGCGAGCCTCGTCACCGGCAGCCGTGCCCTCAAGCGCTACTCCACGGCGCTCCGCGACGCCGCCGCGAGGACGGACGTGCCCGCCGGGGACCGCCTCTCGCTCGACGACAACCCGTACCTCCGCGCCGCGGCCAAGGAGACCCTCGACGCCGGCGTCCCGGGCGCCTACGTCTACCAGCTTCTGCGGCGAATTTCCGACGGCGATCCGGACATCGATGGCCCGGTATTCGACGCGAACTGGGAAGGCGAAGCGTACAATACCGTCTCTGGCCAGTCGTCGAACAATTCGATACGCGTGACAAACGATTTCATGGAAGCCGTAGCCAGGAACAAGGACTGGGCGCTGACGATGAGGATAGGCGGCAAGACGATGCGCACCATCAAGGCGCGGTCGCTGTGGGACAGGATAGCCAAGTCGGCATGGCAATGCGCCGATCCAGGATTGCAGTTCCACACCACCGTCAACGACTGGCATACCTGCCCCGCCGACGGCGCGATACGCGGTTCCAACCCCTGTTCGGAATACATGTTCCTCGACGACACAGCGTGCAACCTGGCATCGCTCAACCTGACGACCTTCTACGACGAAAAAACCCGCGCCTTCGACGCGGACCTCTACCGGCACGCCATCAGGCTATGGACGATGACGCTCGAGATATCCGTCGCGATGGCCCAGTTCCCGTCCAGGGAGATAGCGCGCAGAAGCTACGACTACCGTACGCTCGGACTCGGGTATGCCAACCTGGGAACCCTCCTCATGCTGATGGGCCAGCCCTACGATTCGGACGAGGGCCGCGCCACGGCCGCCGCCCTGTCGGCCATCATGACCGGCGAGGCGTACGCCCACTCGGCGCGCATGGCCGCGGAGTTCGGCCCCTTCGCCAGGTATGGGGCCAATGCCGATTCCATGCTGCGGGTAGTACGGAACCACCGGCGCGCCGCCTGCGACGCGGCAGCGTCCGAGTACGAGGGACTGTCGGTGACGCCGCACGGACTCGACGCGGGAAAACTGCCCCAGGCGCTCGCGGCACACGCGAAGGCAGCCTGGGACGACGCCTTGTCCATCGGTGAGGCCCACGGCTACCGGAACGCCCAGGTGACGGCCATAGCCCCGACCGGCACCATCGGCCTCCTCATGGACTGCGACACCACCGGCATAGAGCCGGACTTTGCGCTGGTGAAATTCAAGAAACTTGCCGGCGGCGGCTACTTCAAGATAGTCAACAACTCGATACCGCCCGCCCTCCGCGCCCTTGGCTACACCGAAAAGCAGATCGAAGACGTACGGCTGTACATGGTGGGCCGCGGTTCGCTCGCCGACGCCCCTGGCGTGCCGCTCGAAGCGCTCCGCGGAAAGGGCATCCCCGAAGCCGCGCTCGCCAAGGCCGAGAAGGCGCTCAAGGACGCGATGGGCCTGGACGCCGCGTTCAACCCCTATACGCTCGGAGCCGAGGCCTACGACGCGGTAGGCGCGGTAGCGGGAGTCAGGAGCGAACCGGGCTTCGACCTGCTGGCCTTCCTCGGTTTCAGCGCTGCCGACATAGCCGAAGCCGAGGTCCATGCCTGCGGATCGATGGGCATTGAAGGCGCTCCCCACGTCAAGAAGGCTCACTACGCCGTCTTCGATACCGCTACCCCCTCCGGCCGGAACGCGACGCGCTCCATCGCCTGGCAGGCCCACATCGCGATGATGGCCGCCACGCAGCCCTTCGTCTCGGGTGCCATATCCAAGACCATCAATATGCCCGACTCGGCGAGCTTCGAGGACGTCAAAGGCGCGTACATGACGGCGTGGAAGAGCATGCTCAAGTCGATCGCCCTGTACCGCGACGGATCGAAACTGTCACAGCCGCTGTCGTCCATCGCGGCCAACGCCAACCCCCTGGCCGAAGGCCTCGTCGCTCTGCTGGCCGAACCGGCAACCGCTGCCGCGCCGGTACAGCCGGAAGCACCGGTCTCCTTCGACAGCGCGAGACAGTCGCTGCCCAACAGGCGAGACGGGTATACCCAGAAGGCCAAGATCGGCGGCCATTCGGTATTCCTCCGCACGGGAGAGTACAACGACGGCCGCCTCGGCGAAATATTCCTCGACATGCACAAGGAAGGCGCGGCCTTCAGGAGCCTCCTCAACTCGTTCGCCATCGCCGTATCCCTCGGCCTCCAGTACGGCGTGCCGCTTGACGAATACGTCGACGCCTTTACCTTCAGCCGTTTCGAGCCAAACGGCATGGTCCAGGGCCACGAGTACATCAAGATGGCCACGAGCGTCCTGGACTACGTGTTCCGCGACCTCGCCATCTCGTACCAGGACCGCTTCGACCTCGGCCAGGTAAAACCCGAGGACCTGAACGCCACGAACACCCAGAACGGCAAGGCCAAACGGGAGACCGAACGCAAGGCACAGGAGACAGAGGAGCGCGCAGCTCCGGCCCGGCAGGCGCCTATGCCCAAGGATGACTCGAAAAAGGCGCGGATGAAAGGTTACGAGGGTGACCCCTGCCCCGTCTGCGGCCACCTGACCCTCGTCCGCAACGGCACCTGCCTCAAGTGTGAGACCTGTGGTAGTACGACCGGCTGTAGTTGAAGCTTTACATTTACCGAGTACTGCCCGCTGTCTCACACTTGAGAATACTCATAGGGCGGGTCCGTTTCGCGGACCCGCACGCGAGTACCCTCGCGACGAAACATGCGGGAGTACGACCGGCTGTAGCTGACTATTTAGCACATCGCGGCGAGAGTCCGGCGAACTTGCGGAGTGGCCCGTATATTGGTATCCTGTCCGGCAAAAGGGAGGCTTTATGGACAGGAGGCTGAGGATTCTATCGGAGACAGGACGTCTCCGTAGGGTAATCGTGCATACGCCGGGCGAGGAAGTCGAGGCGATGCGTCCGAGTCGCGCCGTGGAAGAGTTGTACAACGACATAGTCCCGCTCGAGGTGGTCAGGAAAGAACATGCGGAACTGAAAGGCTTTCTATCCAGGATAGCCGAGGTCACCGAACTTCGTGACCTGCTCGCCGCCACGCTCCAGAAGAAGGAAGCCCGGGACGAGTTCGCAGGCCTCATCGCCGGTTTCAACAAGGCAGAGCACCGGGTGGAGGAGCTGCGCTCCCTCGATGCCGCGAGTCTCGCCAAAACCGCTGTCGTCGGGCTGCCTTCAAGGCACGTCCAGCTCTCGGAGTTCATACGCGGCGCGGACTTCGATATACCCCCGCTCCCCAACATGTATTTCATGCGGGACGCGGCCATGGTTTACAGGGACAAGTCGATTTCATCGGCCATGCGCTTCAGGGTGCGGCGCACCGAAGCGCTGATCAACCGTTTCGTCTTCGAGCACCATCCTGACTTCATCGGCGGCGGCAGGCTTGTAGACGGCCCGGCCATGGTCCGCGAAGGCTTTTCACTGGAAGGCGGCGATTTTCAGGTGATCCGCAAGGATGTCGTCGTCATAGGCGTATCGGAACGCACGAGCGCCGATGCCGTCGACGCTGTCGCCAAGGCGATTGCAGACACCTTCGGAGAGCCGGTTACAGTACTGGCCGTCGTGCTTCCGGTCGCCAGGGCGACCATACACCTTGACATGGCCTTCACCGTCATCGACAGGGACGCCTGCCTGGTCTACGAGCCGGTCATCCTTGGCTCCAGGAGGGCCAGGACCATACGCATCGACGCCGTGCCAGGCAAGGAAGCCCGTCTGACTGAACTCGATTCCCTGCTCGCGGGCCTCAAGTCCGTCGGCGTCGATTTCAAGCCCATCATGACCGGCGGCGCGGATCCGCTGCGGCAGGAACGGGAACAATGGCTCTCCGGAGCCAATTCGTTCAGCTTTGCCCCGGGAAAGATAATCATGTACTCCTGCAACGTCCACACGCTCGAGGCCTTGTCAAAGGCAGGTTTCGAAATACGCTCGGCCAGTGAATTCCTCGAAGGCGGCCTGGATCCTCTTTCGTTCAAGCGGGTGGCGGTCGGTTTCGACGGGGTCGAGCTGGCCAGGGGCGGCGGCGGCGCACGCTGCATGACCTGCCCCATCGACCGCGAAGACTAATAGTCCCCGTTTTTGCTTCCTGCAAAAACGGGGACATCGCGGTTTTGCGAAAGCAAAACCGCGAGTGATCCATGCGCTCGCCCTCCTTGGCTCGACCTTTATGAGTATTCCGGTCAAACCTGCCAGTGATTCCGGCCGTAAGCTACCACCCGACTGGACGCTGTTGATAGGGTAATGGGGTGGCAGGTTTGAACTGGAATATTCAGTGGAGAACATATTCCAAGAAAGAAAAAGAATATCAGACACCCCTGTAATATGGAAATTTAGTCGCCCATCGTTGTCAGTTTTCGCTTGCAATATCAATTCTTGCCTGTGATAACCATTTCTTAATGCTTTCGAGATTTCCTCCGGCTATTTCTTTTGAAAAATCCATAATTCGAAATCGGTCAAAGAGAACTCCTGCCTTATTTGCCTTATGAGACCATTCTGAACGGTTGACAGCATCTGCAACAAAAAACATACGGATAGGAGGAACGACTGGCTGGTCCTTGAACCAGGATCTTGTAAAGGAATCCGGCTGAAGGCTTGTCAGCTGCTGTTCCCAACTTGTACCGGTCTTGCATTGCCCGAAGGCTATCAATTTACCTGGGAAGTTATCAGAGAATGATTTCCACACGACAATATCAACCGCGTCGTCTTTAATTTGGGTCATCGGAGCTGAATTTCTGTTCTGATATCCTCCGCCTTCTTTCATTTCTTGGCATAGAGCATCGACTTTTGTTTCAAAACTTCCAGCATCAGCGCTTGTCCCCATCACATATTGCTTTGCTCGATCTCCCAAATAACAGGCTGCAACATTTGCTGAAACATGCTCAAACAAAAGCGTTGCGTCAATATCACTCTTGATTTTTTGTTTATTCATATCGAATCTAGTAGCTAAAAGTAAGAACACATATATAATAAGTGATTTTTCACTTACATTTTCATTTATCTTCATCAGATATCCAGGTGCAATGATACAGAACGGGTAAGCTCCATTACAGTATTTATTCCTTTCTTCGATCGCACTAAAAACGTCATCAACTCGATCAGCCGTAGAAGAATCAATTGGATTTCCATTCACAATATCATTCTCTTCAATTCTACCAAGTTTTGAAATCATTTCTTGCTTAGAAATAAAACCTTTCTTAAAGCATTCTATTTCCGCGAAATCCGATAGTTCAGTAATATCGGCTTCAGGTGATGGTAGGTTAGGTATCTTAAACATATTGTTTATACCTATTCAACCTTTCGTTTTTTTCGATTGTCTGCATTTTTCCTCGTCATTTCATCAAACAAATCGCTCGAAATGGTCGAAATACTCTCTGATATCGTGAGTAAGCTTTCCGATCCATCATACCCTTCAGATAGCAGGCCACGAGCTTTCACAAGGCATCGTTTGGCATCTAATAATTGTTCCTCGAAAATCATAGAAACAGGACGGGTTAACTCGTATGCTGCACCCAAACTCTCACCACCGCGCAGGGCTGCGAGTGCCTCTCGGTTCAACAGAATCGCATCTAGATATTTCAAATCAGGATTTTGAGATTGGATTATCGGCTCAATTTTGTCCCGTCTCGACCCAAATAGCCATCGACACACTTCGCCCAGTTCTCTTGCCTTTTCTTTTGGGATAGGTCGCTTCTTTTCATAACTCGAATCATCAAGCGCTAAAAATGTTCTCATTCCTTCACGAGTAAGGCCGACATAGAGATGGGAGAAGGGAATGCTTGCCCTTACTGTATCCTCTCTAGAGTATATTTTTTCTTTTTCTGCTTGTTCGATCACCATTAAGCCATGATATAGCCTTTGAACAGTCTTGTTTGTATCGCCTATCTGAGATGCTATCTGATCCAGGGGAATACTATAGCTGTTATGCACCTCAGCTATATACTTCGCTTTCGCATAACTTCCCCATTTCGCCGGTCCATTTACATGCTTGAAACCCAAGAACTTCCAGGCATCCTTTCTATCTTGAATAAAGACAGGAAGCTTATCTATAGTTGCCTTGTTGGCATCACTTATTATTGGAATATCCGAAATAATATCCTTGAACAAATAAGGTGACTGCAATAGTTTTACTGCTGCGAGTCTTCGATTGCCTTCAATCACTATAAATTTTCCCCCATCGGGAGTAGCAATAAGTGGATCATTGCTAAAAAATCCGCTAGCGGCAATTGAAAGTGCGACTTCCCGAACATCCATGTTCTCCCACAACAATTTAATAAGATCTTTCTCAGGAATTGTTGAGGGAATATTGAACTCAATTAGTCGGGGATTACTTATGTCGAATTCAAGCTTATCCACTGGAATCATCGAGTATTGAGGAGTGTCAGGCATCTAATTTACCACCTATCAACAAGCAATCTGCGTTTAGGCTTTTCTGCCCCAAACGAATCAACGACGGTATCTGAATTGAATTTGGCCAAACAAGAAGCTCGCTTCCCATTCGTTTGTCTTGTAGACTGTATAGAATTGGAAGATTCATCATGTTTAAGCCACGATACAAATCTACAACTTCATCAGCATAATCGTATGATAAGATCCAATTATATTCTTTATGTTTTTGCAAATATCGCGCAAGGGCGGAGTGTTCAACTTGACTATAGTTATTCAAATATAAGCTTTCGCCTTTTTTATAGTAGGGAGGATCGAGATAAATCACCGCCTTCGCAAGTGAAGATTCGTCATATTCGGAGAGCAATGTAAGTGCATCCTTATTTTTTATCGTTATCTTCTTTCCGAGTAATTGGATTTTTCTGATGCGATTGATTAGCTCTTGCTTATTAAATCGAACATCAATTTTATACTTACCGGTCTGCTTCATTCCCCCAATCGGGCCTGAATTCATCAGTATCCCCGACCGGTTTGTTCGGTTAAGAAAAAAGAACGCAAATCCCAGTTCTTCAAGAGTAACTTTACTGTACTTCGTATATATTTCTTTTTGCCGGTACCACTCTTCCATAGTGACGTCAATAGCTTCTAGCCGAGAAATAAAACTCTCGCTATAATGTAAAACAGAATACCAGAATGCATATACGGCCCTATCTGCGTCATTCAATACAATTCTATCCACGATACGATTCTCAAGTAGGCTCAATCCAACACTAGCGCCGCCAGCGTATGGTTCTATATATGTGGTGCCTTCAAGGTTATTGGATAGAATAATGTCGGTTAATAGTTTTGAGAGGATACTTTTCCCCCCAGGGTACCGAAGAGGACTATTGTATACTCTAGTTGCCGTCGCCATAAAGCCTTATCCACCTTTGAAGAGATAACAATAACCTATTCCTCCTAGCCCTTCAATCCGCCTAAGTCGCTATTATCCCTCCACTATCTCTATTCCATTTTGCAAATCTTCGTACTCTCCTCCCCAAATTGACTGACCACCCTGACCGCGATCTTCTTCGCCTTCCCCGGCTCCACCAGGATTGGATGGCTCTTGAAGCCGTACAGCCTCGCAAAGGCCTCGTCATCGATCTCGATTTTGATTGTATCTTCAAGATTCTTCTTGGCCTTCTGTACTGCGAGAGAATCGAGTCCCTTCCGCCACTTG
>CAZNXK010000105.1:0-12639 GCA_964576835.1 uncultured Treponemataceae bacterium
GGGAGCGCCCCGGAAGGGGCGCTCCCAGGAGAGGATTTACTACTTGGCCGCGTACTTCTGCTGGAAGATGTACTTGCCGGAAACGATTTTTATGATCGCGGCATCCTTGCCCTCCGGGTTGTGGGTCTGGGGGCTGATCTTGATGGTTCCGGTGATTCCCTTGATGTCCACGCTCTCGAGCGCCTTGGCGATGGACTCGCCGTCGGGCTTGCCGGCGCGCTTGAGCGCGTCTACGAGCATCAGCACCGCGTCATGGACGAGGTAGCCGTTGAGCTCGGTGGCGATGCCGTACTTCTTGAAGTAGCGGGCCTTGTAGTCCTGCACGTCCGGATCGTCGTAGTCGAGGTGGTTGACGAAGAAGCTGCCCTCGACGGCGGCGCCGCCCATGCTGATGAGCTGGTCAGACGGCCATCCGTCTCCACCCATCAGAACCTGCTTCATACCTAGCTCGCGCGCCTGGTTGGCGGACAGGGCAACTTCCTTGAAGAAGTAGGGCATGAAGATGATGTCGGGATTCTGGGCCTTGATCTTGGAAAGCTGTGGCCTGAAGTCGACGTCGCCGGACTTGAAGGATTCGTCGGCTACGATCGTGCCGCCGTTCTTCTTGAAGTTCTCCACGAAGAACTGGCGGAGACCCTGGGAGTAGTCGTCGGACACGTCGTAGAGGATGGCGGCCTTCCTGGCTCCGAGCACGTCATACGCGTAACCGGCCGCGACTGCGCCCTGGTAGGGGTCGATGAAGCAGACGCGGAAGTTGTACGGCTTGACCTTGCCATCGAGCACGGTCACCTTCGGGTTCGTGGCCACGGTCGCGATGTCGGGGACCTTGGCTCCTTCGAGGATCGGAGCTATCGGGATGGCGTTGCCGGACGCGTTCGGGCCAAGGATGGCTACGACCTTGTCCTGGCTCGTCAGGCGGCGAACCACGTTGACGGCTTCCTGCGCATCGCCCTTGTTGTCGTAGCCGATGACTTCGAGCGTATAGGTCTTGTCGCCGACCTTGACGCCACCAGCGGTGTTGATCTCTTCGAACAACATCTTGACGGTATTGAATTCGTTGTTGCCCCAGACAGCCTGGTCGCCGGTCAGCGCGCCGAACCATCCCACCTTGATGACATCCGCCTTCTTGGCCCCGCCGCACGATGCCAGCGCCAGCGCGATCGCGACGGCTCCCGCAATGTTCCTGAACTTCATGGTTCCTCCTGCTTGAATGATCCTATGTACCTGACTCCACCCCGAGGTATACGTCAAGTAGAAACAATTATACAATCTCGATGAATAACTATTCAATGATGCCGAAGCGAGTCACAAGGCACCTGCTGGTTCCTTTCTCTTGCATTATTGCGATGCGAGTGTATAGTCATTACAAGTCAACCATTCACGGGGGTCTGAGGATGGACGAAAGCCGGATTTTCGGAAATTCCTTGCCAGAACGTTCTCTCAAGCGTGCCGAGCGCACTTTCAGGGCCATGGCCAGAAGGTTTTCGTTCGATCCCGCCGCCTATCCCAGGCTGGCCGCTACACCGATGGATGGCGCGTACGAAGCGTTCGGCGTCATGAAACTCGAGGAAGGCCCTGCTACGGACAAGCCCCGCGGGCTCGACGACGGGCACGGCATCGTACTCGGAACCATCAGGATGGGCTTCGGCCACTACCGCATCGGCCTCGCCATCGCTTCCGCGGCCAAGTCGATGGGTTTGACGCCGTATTGGCTCGACCTGATGTCTTTCCCCGACAGCGCGGCCAGCAAGACCATCAAGTACCTCGAGGACCTGTACAACCTTGGTTCGAGGCTTTCGCAGAAATCGCGCCTGTTCGACCGCTATATCTGGGACAGGGTCACGTCAGAGACCGCCAAGAGGCTTTCGTATACGTCCAGGGACCGCGCATTGTCGCGTATATTCGAGCCCATCCTGCGGGACCTGCCCAAGGACATCCCGTTCATGTCGACGCATCCATGGACCGGTCAGGCCGCCGTCAGGGCGGGGCTGGACAGCGTCGTCGCGCTGATCCCCGACAATTATCCGCTGGCCTTCCACCTGGTCGAGGGGGCGGTGCACACCGTACAGGCGCCATCGCTGTACATGGGCTACCGCACGCTACGAGACATGGGCGGCGGCGAGGAACTGTTCCACGCGCTGCCGAAGCAGGACATACGCTACGTGGGCCATTACGTCGACCACGAGATAATATCCGCTGTCGAAGGCGACTGCGCGGCAAGGCTCAAGAGGCTGCGAGACAAGGAGACGCGGCGCTTCCTCCTCACCATGGGCGGGGCCGGAGCGCAGGCCAGGCGTTTCGCCGACATTGCCCACGCTTGCAAAGGCGCGCTGGAGAACGGCAAGGTGTCGCTCCTCGTCAACATGGGTGACCACGAAGGCCGCTGGGCCGAGCTGCGCGCCTGGCTTGACGCCGACGGCATCCCCTGGGAGCTGCACCAGGACTGGGAAGGGACGAAGGCCTTCGCCGAGGAGATACGTACGGGTCCCGTCAAGGGCGTCCACGTCTTCCTCCACAAGACGTTCTTCGCGGCGGTCTATACGACCAACATCCTCATGCGCGTCGTCGACGTTATGATCACCAAGCCCAGCGAACTGTCCGTCTACCCGGTTCCCAAGCTGTTCATCCAACATGTGGGCAAGCACGAGGTATGGGGCGCGATACGCGGCTCGGAGCTCGGCGACGGCACGATAGAGACCGAGTCGGACGCGAGCCTCAGGCAGGTCCTGCGGCTCCTCATCGAGGAGGACGACCTCATCGAGATGTACTGCGGCAACATCCTCAGGAACGCCCGGGCTGGCGTCTACGACGGCGCGTACGGCGCGGTCCACCTCGCTCTGGAAAGGCGGTCCGACGCTTGCGCTCCCGGCGCCTCCCGCGTATGATCTGACATGGACAAGTACAGATTCACCTATCAGGACATCCACCGGACGGTGCGCGACCTGGCCGGGCGCGTCGTCGCGGCAGGATACGAGACCGACATAATCGTCGCCATTGGATCGGGTGGCTTCATCCCCGCCCGCATGCTCCGCACCTTCATCAACAAGCCCATCCTTGCCGTCGGCATTGCCTACTACGACCAGAACAACCAGCCGACCGAGAATCCCCGCAAGGTGCAATGGATAGAAGAGGCGGAACGCCAGCTCAAGGGCAAGCGCATCCTCCTTGTCGACGAGGTGGACGATTCGCGCGTGACGCTCGAGTACTGCGTCAGGGAGCTTTTGTCGCACCACCCGGCGTCCATCGCGGTGGCCGTGCTCCACAACAAGCTCAAGGAAAAGCGCGGCGCCATGCCTCCCGACGTGGAGCTTTATCTCTCGGGCCTCGACATCGACGACAAGTGGGTCTGTTATCCCTGGGACGCCAGGGACATCGACGGGCACGACAATGAAGCGGCGAACGACCGGGCGACTCCCGCAGACAGGGACTGAACCGCGATGGCTCCGGCGGGAACTGACGACGGGCAGGCGCACGCGGACTCGAAGGCAGCCATGCGGAAAGCCGCAAAGGCGGCCATCGCGGCCATGACGCCGGAGTTGCGAAGCCAGGCGGCCGGCAGGGCCGCGTCCATCGTCACCGCATGCGATGCGTACCGAGGCGCCTCGCTCGTGCTGGCCTTCCTGTCAATGCCCGGCGAGATCGACACGCGACCCGTGCTCGAAGCAGCTCTGGCCGCTGGAAAGCGTGCGGCCGTGCCGCGCATCGATGGCGGCGACATAGCCTTCGTCGAACTGGACGCCGGGTGGCGGGACTGGCCCCGCGACCGCTGGGACATACCCGCGCCGCCCGGAACGCTGCAAAGCCTTTCGCCCCGCGAGATTGCCGCGGAGTCTACGCTGGCGCTCGTGCCCGGACTTGCATTCGACCGCTCGGGCGGACGGCTCGGCCGAGGCCAGGGCTACTACGACCGCTTTCTGTCAGGGCTCGCCGCCGCCAGGGCCGCGCGCGGACAGGAGGCGGCAAGCTTCACCGCCATCGCATTCGGCTACCTGGCCCAGCTCGTCGACCGCGTGCCGATGGACTCGCGCGACCATCCGCTGGACGGTCTGGCGCTGGGCTGATTCACAGAACAAGGAGAAACACATGCATGCCAAGAAACGGATAGCGCTCGTCGCACACGACAACAGGAAAGTCGACCTCGTCGGATGGGTGGAGTACAACTGGCGCTCGCTTCTCAAACACGACCTCGTCTGCACCGGTACGACGGGCAGGCTCGTATCCGAGACGATAGAGCGCAAGCGAGAGACAGAAGGCGGGTCCGGCGCGCCGGAATCCAATATCAGGTTGCTTAAATCCGGCCCCCTTGGCGGCGACCAGCAACTGGGCGCCCTGATCGCCGAAGGCGGCATCGACGCGGTGATATTCTTCTGGGACCCGATGTCGCCGCATCCCCACGACGTCGACGTGAAGGCCCTCCTGCGCATCGCTGTCGTCTACAACATCCCAATGGCCTGCAACCGCGCGACAGCCGATTTCATGATATCGAGCCCTCTCTTCGACAAGCCATACACGCCCATCGTCAAGGACTACAGCTCGTACATCCAGCGCACGGTCGAGTAGCCCCGCCGAGCTGGCCGCAGGCGGCCATCAGGCCTCTGCCGCGCGGCGCGCGCACGCGGGCGTCCAGACCAGCTCCGCGCAGCGCGGCGACGAATGCGTCGATCTCCGCCTCCGTCGGCGCGGGGCCAATCGGGTGCGAACCGGGATTATACGGTATGACGTTGACGAGGGCACGCCCTAGTCGGGCGACGAAAGCCGCGACGCCAACGGCCGCTCCCGGGCCGTCGTTGACGCCGGGTATCAGGCAGTAGTTGACGCCGAGCGCGAAATTGCGGCGGGACGGGAACGCCGCCAGTGCCGCCGACAATGCTTCGATGCCGACCGAACGGTTGGCGGGCATCAGGGAAGACCGTGTCTGCTCGTCAGGCGCGTTCAGGCTGACCGACAGGCCGAGCCTCCGGTAGCCCAGGGCCTTGAGCCGCTCTATGCCGTCGGGCAGGCCGACCGTGCAGACGGTCACCCGCTCCTGCGCCAGGCATAGCCCGGCCTGGTCGAACAGGACCGCGAGAGCGCCTGCGACCCCGTCGAAATTGTCCAGCGGCTCGCCCATGCCCATGAAAACGATGTTCCTGAATTCCCAGCCGAGCCTTGCCCGGGCGGTGACGACCTGTGCCACTATTTCCGCGGCTGACAGGTTCCGGCTCAGACCGGCCCTGCCCGTCTCGCAGAAGGCGCACGCCATGCGGCAGCCGACCTGGGACGAAACGCAGAGGCTGGCCTTGCCACCGGGCGACGGGATGAGCACGCACTCCACCGTCGCGCCGTCGGCGAGCCCGAGTACCGCCTTGCCGGTGGTGCCGAATTCCCCGCCTTCCGACACGACGCTCACTGACTCGAGGAGGCCGACGCCGAAACGCGGGGACAGGGCCCGGGCATCGGCGCGTGAGAGGTGGAGTTCCGGTTCCCAGCGACCTTCGCGGAGGGCGGCCGAATAGGTACGGCGCAGGTTCGGGGACTTGCCGGCACCAAGGCCAGACGAGGACATGAAAGCCGGGAATGCCAGACCGAGGATATCCATGGCACCGCCGAGACTACTCATGGGCAGAGCCGTGACGGGCCGACGTCTTTCCCAAGAAACCGCTCCACCCATGGCTGGTACTTCCTGTCAAGGAGAAGGGTATGGCGAATCAGGTAATCCTTGAGTATTCCCGAGAATGTCGCCAGATCAAAACCGGAATGTATCCTGATCCTGTAGTCCTCGAGATCTCCGAGGAACCGTTCGTGCGCGTGGACGTGATCGGCAATATCCGGGTATGCCGCGGATGCCAGCAATGCTTCTTCAAACACGAAATGCCCGGCGAACTGAGCCAGGATGCGTTCCAGCCCGTTTTCAATATCAGTGCCGGGATTGTCGACGACTTCATCGATGCAGTCGAACAGGCCACGGTGCTGCTCGTCAATCATCGCGATGCCCATGGCATATTCGGGTCTCCAAACGAATCCGAATGAGGCCTTTACCAGGGCGAGGCGCCTGTCAAGGATCTCGCGCAATCGCCAGAGCAATGCCGGTGTTTCCTCCGCGATGACGGCCTGGATCTCAAGCGCCATGACCGTGCCGAGGCATCTGGAGGCGAACGACCGCTCCATCCCGCAGACCACGGACTCTTCGCTGAAAACGTCGCCGGGCCCTATCGTCTCAACGTCGCTGCCGCCATGGATGACCGTGGCCTCGCCGGATACGAGCACGAAGAAGCTCGGGCAATCGGCGCCGGCCAGGGATTCTCCGGCATTGAATCTCATGACTCTTGAGGCACGCGCTATTTCATGCAGGCGAGAAAGCGAACGCAATCCGGCGAATGCGACCGATCTAGCCAAGTCTCCCACGGCGGATTCTATCCTGTCGAGGTCCTCTGCGATGCGGCCCAGTCCGGGGAGCGTCGCGAAGAGCGAGGCCGGCACGACCAAGACTTCGGCGTCAGCAAGCAGTCGGTATGTTGCATCGTAGGTCCGGCCACCGACAACCTCGGCGGTCCCGATCAAGGCACCTGATCCGTATGTCGCCAGGACCTCACCAGAGTCGCCGAGCCGTTCCACAGCTCCGTCTATCGCCAGCCACGCGGCCTCAGCTGCCTTGCCACGTACAGCGAGCGCGGTACCGGCCTCAAGGCGTCTGCGCGGGGATGCGGCGAGCGAGGCTATGGCATCGTCGCTCGCTCCGGGGAAGTAGTGCCTGAACGAATCCATCGCGATGACCGGAGTCCAATCGTGGCTCGCGGGTATGAGGACGCTTGTCTCGCCGAAATTTGCCACCCTCCCGGACTTGCTGCCCCGGAGGGCATCGACTGAATCCCCATGGCTGAACAGAAGCTCGCCCGAGGCATCAAATTCATAATCAGCCATGTCGCCGTGGATCATGCCCCCGCCAACATCCACTTTCTTGAGGTCGGCCGGTTCTAGATAGACAGCCTTGTAGGCGGCAGCCTCGACAGCGGTGATGCCCGGCTCGTCGTCGTTATCCGCGACCATCGAATCGATAACGGCGAAGGAACTCAGGTCGGCAAAGTGGGCATAGGTCCGATTCCCCTGGGGGCCCAGGACGCGGAAACGCATGATGGTCGTTTCAATAGGGTGCGGGGACAGAAGCGGTTCCACCTGCATGCCGTCGAAATCGTTCCATCGGCCGGGCTCCAGGTCGCGGACATCGAAAAAGCGGCCGAAGTCGCTTTCGCTTATTCCGCACAGCGCGCTGAGCTTCTCGGTCGCGGATCTCCTGACCATCGGAACTGCAAAGTACGGGATCCGCCTGTCTGATCGCATCAGACTCGTAAGCCCGACGAAATGGTCGTCGTGGGCATGCGTCTGGAATATGCCCGCGAGGTCACACACACCCAAGCCGACAGCGCCGAGGCTTTCCTCGATATTCGGGCCAGCATCGACGAGATAGGGCCGGCCGTCATGGATGACCAGGCTGCACATGCATGGACGGTCGGGATCCCAGCCATCCCCTTCGCCGAGATGGACCACGCAGAAGTCATCGCGGCCGACCCTCGATTTCGGCAAGCAGTAAGGCGCGCCATATGACTGGCCGGGGCGCAGGTTGAGATCGACCTGGACCGCGACGCCGTGATGGATGAACTCGTAGCGGTTTACGCCCAGCCGCCGCAGAAATACGCCGCCGCGCAGCTCGACGATCGTCCCGTCCAGGACTCGGAGGTCGAGCAGTTCTTCGGTCCGCTTGAATGTACCGAAGGCGAATTTCCGCTTCATCCTGATGACCCGCGCTGCTTCCAGGCTATCCTCCGGCGCAAGGGCAGCGGGATCGGTGATGCCATAGTTGCCAAGGTAGATATAGCGGGCCTGAGCCTCCACCTGGTCGCGAAGGCCAATGAGCATCGGCCGAGTTCCGTGGTTGTTTGGGTGCCCGGGAATCATCATGCCCTGGCGATAGAGCATCTGCAGTACCGGGAACTCGGCAAGGTTGGAGAACCGGCCGTTCTGGACTGGCAACTCCGACAGCAGGATGGCGTTAGGCCCCGATTCGTATCGAACATCGCCGTCGACGACGGAATGGATGACGCCGCTCCGTATGAGGAACTTTACGGCGTTCTCCGGGCAGGCGCACAGGATTGAAAGACTTGCCTCCGGAATGTCCACCACGGAGATGCCGTCTCCCAGCTCCGTTTTTACCATCGTCACCCCCGAAAACTTCAGCCACTAGTACTATAGTGCATATTCCATGTCAACGCTGACGCCCAGGGATCCGGGGGATGACACAAGCGCCGGAGATGGATCGATCCACCCCCGGCGCCATCCATTGTCTCGACCCTCGCGGCTACCAGGGTCCCGGGCCGAGGCGCCTACGGAGCGGCGGACAAGGCCATTCGGCTCGATCAGGCATCTTCGGCATCCTCGCTGTCGGGGTCGTCGTCCTCCGCGCTCGAGAGGACCCCGTCACCATCGGTATCCTTCCCGTAATCGGCGCTTAGCTTGATGTTCTCCTTGAGCGCTTCGGAGAAGGCGGCGGGATCGGCCGCGAAGGCCGCGGGATCGATACCGCTGAACCACTTGTTGAGGCGGAAGGCTATTATGATGTCATTGACGCCGGAAGCGGCAATCTCGAATCCGGTGGCTGTATCGCCCGCGGCCTTGAGCTGGAATTCGGCATCCACATCGAAGGTGTAGGAGAAGGGGATCGCGGCCCCGCCCGTCGGGGTATAGCTGCCTTCTAACAGGATACTGTGGCCGAAGAGGGGGTCATCGTTCGGCACGAGGGCCGCGCCTCTCTCGTCGGTCTCGTCGCCCTCGATCTTGTCGATCTTGAACTCAATTTGCGCATAGATACCGGCTGGAAGATCGGCCACCATGGGCTGAGGATCCAGGGTGTTCGTGATCAGGTCCGCGACAAATGGTCCGTTGAACTCGAAATCGACGAGAGCATCGGTCACTCCTTCCTGTTCTATCTGCATCTCCTTGATGACCACCTTCGCCGTCGTCAGGTTGATGATTCCAACCGGGGTACCGGCGGGATACTCGACCGGTATGTCGACCCAGCCGAGGGATCGGGAAGCGAGTGAACGGCTTCCCGCAACCCTCGCGAGTGGGCTCCCGGGTGTGGTACCGTTGACGGTCAGCGTGGTGCCAAGTACGGATCCTGTGCCGCAGGCTCCAAGTGCGATGGTGGCGAGGCCGACCAAGACCACGCTTTTCAGGACGATAATGAGCTTCTTCATGTAAAACCTCCAAATTCTTTTCCCAGATTACACGACCAATATGATACACTTTAAATTTATGATTATCATGATCATCTATATAAAAATTCCAAAATATGCACTACTTCGAATGACCTGACCCCTGACTTGCCTGCGAATGGGCTTCGGTGCAACAATAGACACCGGACAGCAACGCCTGCCAGTCCAGGAGGAAACCGATATGAGGAAGTATTCAATCGCGATCGTGTTGATCATGGCAATCGCCGTCGTCGTGGCCTTCGCCGTCGGCACCAAGGAAGCCCCGGCTCCCGCGACGACCGCATCCACGCCGACGATGAGCGCGGGCCTTCCCGACCTCAAGGGCCGGGTAATAGTCGCCGTCACCGAGAACGCCTACACCCCGCTCAACTTCGTCGACCCGAAGACCGGCAAGGCCGTTGGCTGGGAATACGACGCGGTCAACGAGATTGCCAGGCGCCTCAATGCCAAGGTTGACTGGAAGCTGTCCAGCTGGGACCTGATGATACAGTCGGTCCGCGACGGCCAGTTCGACGTGGGCATGGACGGCATCACGATAAACGACGAGCGCAAGGCCCAGGTCGACTTCTCGGCGCCGTACATGGTGTCGCAGCAGTTCATGCTGGTCCGCGCCAACGAGACGCGCTTCGCCGACGAGAAGGCCTTCGCCGCGGATCCCAAGCTCCTCGTAGGCGCGCAGGCCGGCACGACCAACTTCTACGTCGCGGTCTACAACGTCCTTGACGGCGACGAGCAGAACAAGCGCATCAAGCTGTTCGAGACTTTCGGCGCGACGGTACAGGCCCTCCTTGCCGGCGACGTCGACACCGTCCTGATGGACGCCTCCTCGAGCAAGGGCTTCATAGGCGCCAACCCCGGCAGGCTCAAGACAGTAGGCGGGCCGCTCGGGACCGAGGAGTTCGGTTTCATATTCAAGAAGGGCTCCGACCTGGTCGCGCCGTTCAACGCGGCAATAGCGGCGATGAAGGCCGACGGCACTCTCGAGAAGCTGAATACCAAGTGGTTCTTCGAGTACCAGCCGTAAGCGGCAGCGGAACATGAAAAATAAACGGGTCGCCACGGCCCTCTCCGTTGTGCCCTGGTGGCTCGTGCTGATAGTCGGCCTGGGATTGATCGCTTTGGCGACCGCCCTGGCCGACGAGTCGTACCGCGTCATATTCGGCGCGGTGGCAAAGGGCTTCGGGGTGACGATGACCGTCGCGGTAGTTTCGTACGCGGCATCGCTGGTCCTCGGTCTCGGACTTGGACTGGCGCGCTCGTCACGGTTCAGGCCGCTCCGCGAAGTCTCGACGTTCTACATAGAGCTTGTCCGAGGCCTCCCGATGCTGGTCATTCTCTATTATATAGCCTTCGTCGGGGCTCCTGCGCTAGCCGGCATCCTCAACGGGCTCCTGGCTCCCCTCATCAAGGCCGGCGCCATAGTAGCCTTCCAGTCTCGCAGCTTCGACTTCGCGACCAGGGCTGTGCTCGCGTTGACACTTGGCTATGGCGCCTTCATCGCGGAGATATTCCGCGCCGGCATCGAGAGCGTAGACCGCGGCCAGGTCGAGGCCGCCCACGCTCTTGGAATGTCGCATTCGCAGACGATGGTACGCATAGTCCTTCCGCAAGCGATACGCAACGTTCTTCCGGCGCTTGCCAACGAATTCGTCGCCATCATCAAGGACTCGGCGCTGGTCTCGGTGCTCGGCGTCCAGGACATCACCCAGATAGGCAAGGTCTACGCCGCGAGCACCTTCAAATTCTTCGAGACCTTCAACGTCGTGGCGTTCTTCTACCTCTGTCTGACCATCAGCCTGTCAATGCTGGTGCGCGCCCTCGAGCGCAGGCTCAAAAGGGAGTCAAGCCGATGAGCGCCTTCATTCGCATCCGGGACGCGGTCAAGACTTTCAGCACGCGCGGCCGCGGCGGCGCGCTCGCGCCGGATATCGTGGTGGCGCTCGATGGCGTGACGCTCGACGTGGAGCGCGGCGAGGTCGTGCTCATCATCGGCCCGTCGGGTTCGGGCAAGAGTACGCTGCTGCGCTCGGTCAACCGCCTCGAAAGCCTGGACTCGGGCGAGATATGGATTGGCGACGACAGCGTCACCGCAAGGCGCGCCGACCTGCGCCGCATCCGCGAGGACGCCGGCATGGTCTTCCAGAGCTTCAACCTCTTCGCCCACATGACCATCCTCGACAACGTCTCGCTTGCCCCTCGAATCGTACGCAAGCTCCCCGTCCGCGAGGCCAGGAAAGCGGCAACCACGATACTCGAGCGGGTCGGCCTCTCCGACAAGCTGGACCGCTACCCGCGCCAGCTGTCCGGCGGCCAGCAGCAACGGGCCGCGATAGCGCGGGCGCTCGCGATGAACCCCAAGGCGCTGCTCTTCGACGAGCCTACCTCGGCGCTTGACCCCGAGATGATAAAGGAAGTCCTCGACGTGATGACCGGGCTCGCGGAGGAAGGCATGACGATGATGGTCGTCTCCCACGAGATGGGCTTCGCCCGCGCCGCCGCCGACCGCGTCGTATTCATGGACCGGGGCAGGATAGTCGAACAGGGCAGGCCCGAAGAGCTGTTCGCCGACCCGAAGGAAGAGCGGACCCGCGACTTCATCCGCCACATTCTGTAATCGACGGACCGGAGCGCCCGGCCATCCAGGGAGAAAGACTATGTCCAAGGCATTGGTATACCAGACCGATTTCGGCACCGCCGACGGAGCGGTCTCCGCGATGTACGGCGTCGCCCTGAAGGTCGACCCCGCGCTGTCGATATTCGACCTGACCCACGACATACCCCAGTACAACATCTGGGAAGCTTCGTACCGCCTCGTACAGACGGTGCAATACTGGCCCGAGGGCACCGTCTTCGTGTCCGTCGTCGACCCAGGCGTCGGATCTTCGCGGCAGAGCGTCGCGGTGCGCACCAGGGCGGGGCAGATCATCGTGACGCCTGACAACGGCACCCTGACCCATGTCAAGCTCCTGCTTGGGATATCCGAGGCGCGAGTGCTCAGGGAGGACGTCAACCGGCTCTCCGGCTCCGAGCTGTCGTACACTTTCCACGGCCGCGACGTGTACGCCTACACCGGCGCGCGCCTGGCATCCGGCCAGCTGTCCTTCGAGGCCATCGGCGAACCGTTCGACCCCTCCAGCCTCGTCGAGCTGCCGCACGTGAACGCCCAGCGCTCAGGCGACGCGCTCGAGGGCAGCATAGACGTGCTTGACGTGCGTTTCGGGAGCCTGTGGTCAAACATACCCCACTCGCTGTTCATGGGTATTGGCGTCGATTACGGCAAACGCGTCGAGGTCTCGCTGCGCAACGACACCCGCGAGGTCTACCGCAACACCATGGTCTACGCCCGCTCGTTCGCCGACGTCGCGCTTGGCGAACCGCTTGTCTACATCAA
>CAZNXK010000106.1:0-12371 GCA_964576835.1 uncultured Treponemataceae bacterium
CTTGTGCTGCGGCGGTTCATCCCCGCGTGTACGGGGAATACACTTGTACGAGAACGCCTCGTCATTCAGAAGCCGGTTCATCCCCGCGTGTACGGGGAATACGCATGATAGTCCGCGAGACGGTCCGCGCCGTCCGGTTCATCCCCGCGTGTACGGGGAATACTCGAGCCCGTCGACGACACGCCAGAATCAAAGCGGTTCATCCCCGCGTGTACGGGGAATACGCAAAAAAGGTCTGCAACCCGGATCATACGGGCGGTTCATCCCCGCGTGTACGGGGAATACTGTCGAGCGGCCCCATGCGTTCGATGCACCGGCGGTTCATCCCCGCGTGTACGGGGAATACACCTTCCTGGGGACCTTGCCGGACCATACCATCGGTTCATCCCCGCGTGTACGGGGAATACGTCAGTTCGGGCGTCATCTTCACCCGGGCGCCCGGTTCATCCCCGCGTGTACGGGGAATACTCAGCCCAATGAAATCGCTCAAGGTCTGGTTCCGGTTCATCCCCGCGTGTACGGGGAATACCGGAGCGGGAAGAGATGGACGAGGAGGAGATCCGGTTCATCCCCGCGTGTACGGGGAATACTTTTCTGACAGGCAGCCCGCATGAGGAGCGGGCGGTTCATCCCCGCGTGTACGGGGAATACAGTACCAGTACTCCGTCCGGGGTGCCGAACACCGGTTCATCCCCGCGTGTACGGGGAATACGAGCCCGTTCGTGATCGCGGTCTGGGCGATAGCGGTTCATCCCCGCGTGTACGGGGAATACCGGACATGGCAAAGCGTCCCGACGACGGACACCGGTTCATCCCCGCGTGTACGGGGAATACAGTGTCATGGCCGAGGAGCTATATCCGACACGCGGTTCATCCCCGCGTGTACGGGGAATACAGTGACATGACATCGAGGAAATTGGGAGTAAACGGTTCATCCCCGCGTGTACGGGGAATACCGCGCCGTCGACCTCTACGGCTACCTCGTCAGCGGTTCATCCCCGCGTGTACGGGGAATACCATATTCTGACTCGGCCCTAGCGCGACCGTCTCGGTTCATCCCCGCGTGTACGGGGAATACCACGACGGAACGCGGTGAAACAGCTCGTAGGGCGGTTCATCCCCGCGTGTACGGGGAATACGATCCCCGAGTTGTCAACGATCCTCGTCAGTTCGGTTCATCCCCGCGTGTACGGGGAATACAACACTTCCAGCTCCGGATGCAGCCCGAAGTGCGGTTCATCCCCGCGTGTACGGGGAATACGCCACCCTCGTCCATCAGGTCCTCCCCTCGGCCGGTTCATCCCCGCGTGTACGGGGAATACGTCGCCAGTCGGTAGCGTCACGAATGGATAGCCGGTTCATCCCCGCGTGTACGGGGAATACCGTCTCATCGTCGCATCCTAGCGCCTCTGATACGGTTCATCCCCGCGTGTACGGGGAATACTGCGGGCACCTTTAACCGGCAAGCGCTCATCTCGGTTCATCCCCGCGTGTACGGGGAATACTCTTTGGCATAATGGCCGATGCAACGCCAGTGCGGTTCATCCCCGCGTGTACGGGGAATACATTGGTGCCCCACCAGCTGGGGCATTGTGGGACGGTTCATCCCCGCGTGTACGGGGAATACTTGCTGGAACCGTTCGAGGTCGATCATTCATTCGGTTCATCCCCGCGTGTACGGGGAATACGTAAACTGAAACGCCTGCCAATCCTCGCGGGACGGTTCATCCCCGCGTGTACGGGGAATACGGATATCTCAGTCAACGTTTTCAAACTGGAAGCGGTTCATCCCCGCGTGTACGGGGAATACGAAAGCAACGCGTCAGTATCGGAGTGCGCTATCGGTTCATCCCCGCGTGTACGGGGAATACGTTGATAGCAGCCTCTTCGCGCAACCGCTTTACGGTTCATCCCCGCGTGTACGGGGAATACCGAAAGTCACGAGGTCTCCGACAGCCGGAGCACGGTTCATCCCCGCGTGTACGGGGAATACTCAATCGTCTTGGCCTCAAACAAATCACTCATCGGTTCATCCCCGCGTGTACGGGGAATACGCCTTCGGTGCCTTGGGTCATGGCGACACCAGCGGTTCATCCCCGCGTGTACGGGGAATACTTTTTCCCATGCTATTCAACCAATTTGATGCGCGGTTCATCCCCGCGTGTACGGGGAATACGATACCCTCCACGAAGGCAAGACGACATCCAGCGGTTCATCCCCGCGTGTACGGGGAATACATCATCGCAGGCATCCCGAGTGGCAACGAACACGGTTCATCCCCGCGTGTACGGGGAATACTCGACTCCGGGGTGTGCGTGGCGCCCTACCCGCGGTTCATCCCCGCGTGTACGGGGAATACGTCCACGAGGAACACAGAAGGTCGATGCCGCACGGTTCATCCCCGCGTGTACGGGGAATACGATCCGACCGAAGAGCCCGACGTGAGTTTTAGCGGTTCATCCCCGCGTGTACGGGGAATACGTTACATGCAAGCGCCCGATAGGGAATAGTACCGGTTCATCCCCGCGTGTACGGGGAATACCTTTTTCTGTCGCCACAAGCTCATTCTATAGACGGTTCATCCCCGCGTGTACGGGGAATACACTGATCGGTGACGTGAGGTTGATGTTTATGACGGTTCATCCCCGCGTGTACGGGGAATACATCTCGCTGTCGTAGGAGCCGCCGAATGCAGTCGGTTCATCCCCGCGTGTACGGGGAATACGCCCCGCCGGGCCGTCCGCCGGCGAGCCAAATCGGTTCATCCCCGCGTGTACGGGGAATACATAGTCGCGCATCGCGTGTTATATTGCCCATACGGTTCATCCCCGCGTGTACGGGGAATACTCGTTCTTTGGACTATATATCCATCAGATGCCCGGTTCATCCCCGCGTGTACGGGGAATACTCACCAAGCCATTCTGTCCAACTGCTACGGTACGGTTCATCCCCGCGTGTACGGGGAATACTTGTGGCGCAGGTCGTATGCCACGACTCAAGCCGGTTCATCCCCGCGTGTACAGGGAATACTTACCGCCCCGTTACGGGTAGCGGCTATATTGCGGTTCATCCCCGCGTGTACGGGGAATACTTGAAGTCGTCGGCATCATCGGCGGTAATACGCGGTTCATCCCCGCGTGTACGGGGAATACTTGACGGATCGGGGAACGTGCTGACGCTTACGCGGTTCATCCCCGCGTGTACGGGGAATACTCGATCTTGCCGGTAAGCAAGGTCTTCATGTGCGGTTCATCCCCGCGTGTACGGGGAATACGACATATCGACGCCTAGCGCGGCGCACTTTGCCGGTTCATCCCCGCGTGTACGGGGAATACCTTGCAGATGATCTTGCCGGTGACTGACAGCACGGTTCATCCCCGCGTGTACGGGGAATACACCGTCCCGACTGCATCCAGCACCGTCTCGCCCGGTTCATCCCCGCGTGTACGGGGAATACATGAGTTCGCAAAGCGCCTTGTCGATGAGACGCGGTTCATCCCCGCGTGTACGGGGAATACCCAACGCAGTATCGAAGGCTGTCGAGGCCATGCGGTTCATCCCCGCGTGTACGGGGAATACTTCTTTACCCCTACGACGACGACGCCCCAGGGCGGTTCATCCCCGCGTGTACGGGGAATACAATCCGCGATCCACCACCACGATGGCGAAGCCCGGTTCATCCCCGCGTGTACGGGGAATACTGGACGAGGATGGCTACCCGACAGACGAGGAGCGGTTCATCCCCGCGTGTACGGGGAATACCTCAAATACGACCGTAGGCGAGGCGTCGAATACGGTTCATCCCCGCGTGTACGGGGAATACTAGTACCCGCAGACCTCGCACTTATATGCCCGCGGTTCATCCCCGCGTGTACGGGGAATACAATACGGATGGTAGAAGCATCGATTCCATGCCCGGTTCATCCCCGCGTGTACGGGGAATACTTTATTATAGCGTTGGCTTTATCGACCATGGACGGTTCATCCCCGCGTGTACGGGGAATACGTTACATGCAATCGCCCGACAGGGAATAGTACCGGTTCATCCCCGCGTGTACGGGGAATACCCATGTAGCCAACGCTTTCTGTGACTGGAGCCCGGTTCATCCCCGCGTGTACGGGGAATACTTGCTATCTGATCAGCTGACAGTGACACTAAACGGTTCATCCCCGCGTGTACGGGGAATACAGGAGCCGCCAGTCGACGCGATAGCCGAGAGCCGGTTCATCCCCGCGTGTACGGGGAATACAAAGGGTTCATCCTGTACGATGTGGACAACACCGGTTCATCCCCGCGTGTACGGGGAATACATGGTCATAACTCTACAGGACTGTACTGGATACGGTTCATCCCCGCGTGTACGGGGAATACACCAACTAATCGTTTAGATATGTTTGCACATTCGGTTCATCCCCGCGTGTACGGGGAATACACAAGGCAACGGGTTTTTGGGTTGGGTGGATTCGGTTCATCCCCGCGTGTACGGGGAATACGTTTTGTGATAGCGCTGCCGCCCTATTTACGGCGGTTCATCCCCGCGTGTACGGGGAATACACAAAGAAAAAGCCTAAAAATAAAGTGGAATGCGGTTCATCCCCGCGTGTACGGGGAATACTACTACTGACCACGGTGCCATTACTGAAATACCGGTTCATCCCCGCGTGTACGGGGAATACGCTTTCTTGGTAGGAGCGGCTTTCTTGACCGGCGGTTCATCCCCGCGTGTACGGGGAATACTTTATTATTACAGCCATACGGCCTTATAATCACGGTTCATCCCCGCGTGTACGGGGAATACACAATCGAAGGTTTCGGCCCCAGCTCACAGCGCGGTTCATCCCCGCGTGTACGGGGAATACTCATCGTCGTAACTGATGTCAAGACAACGAGTTAGAAATATCAACAGAATCTACCGAATTATTGCTCGGTAGTTGACCCATCCCTAGTTCTGTCAAAGATCCATTATGTATTATATTATTATCATTACTATTGGGTTCTTCAGGGAGGAACGAAACGAGCTTTATTCCATCGAATTCTACGGGTATTCTTCTATCCGCGCCTATGGTAATGAAATCGAATCCGCTTTCGCTATTCGTCGACCAGGCGATTGCAGCATTTCCCGTCTCCAAGTTTTCGCGTATTACGACTTCGAGCATCTCCCTGACGCGTATCGAATAATTTCCTATATAGACTCCCGCTCGCACTTCCAAAAGCAGGCGACTAAGATACCCTCTCAGTCGATCGGGGATGGCTTCAGTTACGATGACCAGCATCGCCTATTCCTAATTCATTAGGTATCGCTATAGGTACCGACTCTATAGTAGCCAAGGGAAGGCCTATCTCTCCGGCCGCTAGTATTTCTTCGATCGTGGGTATCAAGGTTCGCAAGAGGTGCGATTGCCTAAAATAATCGCGGCACTTCATCCGGACGTCGCGTACGGGATTCTGGCTTTTGCTACCGATGACCTGGAATGCTATCGGCACGACAGTCTCGAACTTAACGAGGTCGCCTATATCGTACACGAAAGAAAGGGGTTTCCCTGAGTGTATGAACCCTATAGCGGGCGCGTAACCGGCGGCCAGTATCGCGGCTTCGCATATGCCATAGAGGGCATGGTTGGCGGTACTCAGTGCCTTGTTTATTGGATCGGCCTTATCCCAATCATGCGGATCGTACTGTCTGTTCTTCCAAGGAACCCCGTATTTCTTAGCCAGGAGCTCGTACATGGTCCTGACCCTGACACCCTCTATGCCTCGGAGTTGCTCGACGCTACGCTTCGCCGGTGGCTCGTCCTTGTACCGGAATCGATACATAGCCCTGACGACTTTCAACCTTAGGGTCTCGTCGAGCGCAAGCCTCGCTTGGTACAGGAGCCTATCCGATCTCGCGCCTCCAGGCTGTCCCGCGGCATATAGGCGCACACCGCTCTCCCCTACCCAAACGATAAGCGTGCCCACGTCGGCGGCTAGGCTGATAGCAGCATGGGTAATTGTCGTTCCAGGCTCGAGGAATAGGCACGCTAAGCCGCCTATCGGTATCTGTACGCGTATCCCTTTTTCGTCTACCAATACGAAGGCTCCATCGCGGACATCGAGCAGTCCATACTTCAAGAACAGCATGGAATTGCGTTCCTTGATCGCGATGGGGGACGATGGGAGTCTCATGCTGTCGGTACTATGGATAGCAAGCCTAATCCTAGCGCTTTGCCGTGGCCCATTCCGTTACGGAGGCATGCCAGGAACATGCCGGTATCCGTAACCTCGAGGTAGCCGTCATAGAGTGCCGAAAAAATGGATATGCGGCCGCCTACATCTCTACGCTGATTCCCGTACAGCATTTGCTGCTGGGTCACCTGAACGTCTGGCCTCGATGGCTCCTGTTCGTTGAATCCGAACGAGCTTAGCTTAGGCAAGGTAAAGCCGCATTGCTCTCGGCCTTTTCGCTCAATCCATGCCTCCTGCTGTGGAAGGAGGAGCAAGCCTATCCGCTTGCCATCCTTGCTCGTGGACGGATTGGCCCTGACCCTGAACCTGAAACGCTGCCCTACGTATATCGAGTCGAGCATGAGCTTTAGGCGCAAGTCGACGGGTTCGGGGGGATGCTCGATAAGCCATGACTCTATTCCTATCCTATCCCAATCCGGTAGTGATCGGCTCTGGACCAAGACGCGGACCGCCCCGTCCGGCATCGTTTCAGGATCCATCCTCCAGAGGAATTCCGATTCGGGGCACTGGGTAGACTTATCGGAGAACGCGCGGCACAGCGTGGAATGAAGCTCGTAGGGATCCGCTATGTCGCGGCGGGCTTCCTTGCACAGCGGGTTAAGATACAATCTATGCAGATACATGTAGAGCCTCCGCGGGCATGGGGATAGATTCCGTCCTTACGAACCGGGCGCCATACCTTCGTTCGGCGAAGCTCGATAGGGGCTGATCCATCCTCATGGAACCCGAGCCGTCTTCCGACTCGAACGAGCATGCGAGGGTTTCGGGACGTTGTTCCCAATCGCGTGTTCTTGCTATCCAGGGCCAGATAGTCAACGTGTCTCTCAGCGTATTATCGATCACACCGGCCTCTATCCATACCGGTTCCGATGGTACGTACGACTTCCGCCCTAGCGATAGCGGCCATACGGGATTCCTCAAGGCGTCATGTATACGTCGCAACAACGGCACGTCGTCACCGGATAGCCCGACGAGAAAGGCGGCATCGGCCAGGTAGAAACGCTCCGATACGACGCCTCCGTCTTTCGCCGACGATCCGTCGGCGCGAATGATGGTATCGTCGGACGAGCAGGCGGCGGTCTGGTAGTCCCGCTTAGGAATTCCTGGCCTGTCGTGCCGTACGCCCATGGCGAGTCGCGATAGCGGTTCTATATCGGTCCAGTTATCCCTATCGATACCCAGAGCCGCCGCAAGTAGCCCGAGTACGCCCGACTTGCTCGGCTCTTTTCCAGTATCGCGTTGGGTAAACCGGCTGGTCGTGCCCCATGATTGCATAGGGCCGGTCAGATTCAAGAGCAAGGTAGCCATGATTACTCCTTGCTCGATGCCCAGGCTCCACTGAGCAAGTCTTTCATAGATCCCACGGCCACTCCGTATCCGTCGAGCTTGGCTCCAGCTATATTGAGCACGTGGGTTTTCCGCGCTTGCCCGTAAGCGGAATTCAGGGCTATCCCTTTCTCTATAAGCTTCGTAGCGGAGGAGAAAGTCAGGGTCTCGTTCTTGTTTGCCCGTATAGGCCGCTCGAAGGCGTTGGCCAAGCTGCACGGTGCCGTATTATGGCTGACGCTGATAGCGACGAACTCTGGAGGATTATGCGCGGCGAAAGAATTCTGCTTCCCCGTAGGCTCGGCTACCACGAATCCTTCCAGGAACGCGTTGAGCCCCGTCTTGGCCAGCTCGATATCGCCTTGCAAATTTGCTACCAGCTTTTCCCAGTCTATGACGGCATAGCGATAGAAACAGGCTGAATTGAATTCTATTGTTCCCATCATATCCGCGCCGGCGGTGTCTTCCGGTTTCAGGTCGTCCACCGCGGTATAGAAGTCGAACTCCCTCTCCACCGAGTGGGTCGATATGGCATGAGCCACTTGGCATGCCGCGTCCTGGTTCTTTTCCGGCATGTCGGCTAGCATTCGGCCAAATAGAGCTACATCAAGCGCCTTGCCCCCATTCAATATCTTTTCCAAGGCGCTCTTGAGTTCAGGATCGGCGGCTTTTGCGGCGTCCTTCTTGGCTTTTCCGGACTTGCTAGTTTCGTCTGAAGATGGTGCGAGTATACCGGCCCACTTTTCGTTGATTATGCTCGCAACCTCGCTTATCTCATTCTTACCGAGGAAGAGCAGGTACTCGCTTTTCCCATCATCTTTTACGGTCAGCTTGACGGAAGCTAACGCGAGCCTCGTCTTTTCTTCAGCTTCTGTCTTCTCGTGTCCCCTGCTTTCCAGTATCGATACTATCGCGTCCATGACCCTCTTAGTCCTACTGGACATGGTATCGGGATCCAATCGTCCTTCTTCTACCATTGACTTGAAATGCTGGCGAATAGCCCTTTTAAGGCATTGGCTCGATACGCGCGCTCTCCTGGAACCGCCGAACATAGCATCCTTGGGGGCTCCCGTATCGTCGCGGTTAAGGTTAGACGGCGCGAAATTCTGGATGGCATGTATCTCAATTAAGGTTTTCATTTGGTGTTCCTCTCCTTGGTAATGGTTACTGCGTCCAGATTCCTGTAGAAGTCCCTGGCCCACGCGTTCTGCGTTCTCTTCTGATCGTTGTTCCAATCCAGGATACTTTTCAGCAGGTCTTCGAAATCTAAGTTTTGTTCCTTTAATAGCGCTATCATTTGCCTGAGCCTATACGGCAGTTGCTCTGGATCGGCGTCGAGGAGGTTAATGAAGCGCTGCTCGGTGCTTTCCGACTTGCTTGCCGCCTTGTAGTTGGCGCACGCCTTTCCCATGGAAGCCGGGGCGCCGCTTCTACCTTCCCGCCAATGGTGAGCCCAAAGGCCCGCGACGAGGTAATAGGCCTTCCTTCGCCATTCGGTGCCATCGCCTTTCAGGAACGGTTCCACGTAGGGATAGGCTCCCGGGAACGCTCCCGGCTCGAAGGCGAGGCTACGCCGCAATACGGCCCTGACCCTGGTATTACCGTCGCTAGATTTCTCCAGCCATTCCATGAATCCGCTCATGCGCCCTCCTTTTGTTTACTTGACGTAAAATCGTCGATGCGTCTAGTAAGCTCGGCGACTCCTTGATTAATGCTTCCTTCCGCTTTTACTAGAGCCCTGATCGACCAGGCATCGCCCAAACATATAGTCGCTTTATGGCAATTCCAGGATTCTAGCAAGGCGCGCTTTACTTCTCGTAGCCACACGAGCTCTATTTCGTCCTGATCGGAACCATTACGAATAGATTGCAGAACCGCGTGGAACTTAGCTTCTAGTATTGACCAATACAGCGGCGTACAAGGCATCTGGCTAACGAAATCAGAAATATCTTTCTTAGCCGGGGATCTTTCGCCTCGGCTAATGACGCAGCTAGCGTAGCGATGCGTTGCCTTCCATAGCGCGAGCTGGGTATCATTCGCTTCCTCGAGCATATCCCTGACAAACGACTTGATAGTCTTATCTCCGGAAATTTCTTTAGGGAATGCGAATCGCTCCATTCTCCAGAATTCTATCTTGGCCTTATCGTTGGCTTGCCCCAAGGCCATGAGCGATCGCGGATAGCGTTTAGGAGAGGTCTTCGTTAACGCTATCGCATGCTCTATTACTAGAGGCGCGAGCTTATCCTGATCTGGAAGGAGCGAATCGAATTCCCTCCACAAACCTTTTTCCTTAAACTGTAGGGGCAATTTACCGTTCTTTTCGTCTATTCTGTATGCGAGCATAGGATCAGGAAACTGGCTCGGGCTGCACTTTACGCCGGAGGCGAACGCTAGCTTCGCTATAGATTTATCGTCATTGTCCTGCAGCAATACCGAGCGTATCCTCCATGTATAGAGGTCGGCGTAACCGACGGGAATCCGTTCAGCGACGGCTTTCAGGTACGGTATGGTCTCAGGCTCCCGTTCCCAGATCGGCAAATCCGCTATTACGATGTTCCTGTTCTCCGGGACCAGGGAAAAGAGGAGCGTGTCGTTGAGCGATGCCCCTACAGGAATGACCATGGCCGCGGTAGCCGATGGAGCGGTACCGGTATGGGAAAACTCGCTTTTCCCGCAGCTGACTGAATACGTCTGCATGGCCACTAGCCATCTGGACGCCGCGGCGGGGCTGATCGTTCCTGGCCGTTCTACGTCGACATGGTCGAATAGGACCTTGGCGTTATCGGCGTTATTCTCCGCCGAGAGGACTGTCCACGCCCTCCATATTCCAGGCACGAATAACGGTATCTGATAGAATGGAAACTTCTCATCGAACAGCCAGAACCTGTTCCGCCATTTTTCAAGATAAGCTTCTATCTTTTCCACGGGCAAGCCGCTCTTGAACAGCTCTTTTGCCTGCTCAATATCGGTCGGCCCCTTGAGCGCCCTATAGAGCACTGCCAGGAGCAGGCGATGGATAGAGGCGACGACCAAGGGAGACTGATCTTCGATTGCCGCTATCTTAGGCGCTTTCAGTAGCGCCGCCTTTATACCTAGTTCCTCATACCGTCCATCGATGAATCGTACCGGTATCCAAGGCTCATCGACAAGGTTAAAGAATCGGCTCATAGCTTCTCCTCTTGTTGGTATACCAATCCTAGATGGTCATCTAGCAGCACGTGCGTATCCTCTATCCATGCTCCATTATCATCGAGTATCAGCGGGATGCTATTACGTAATAGCGGCGACTGTTTCCAGCCTTCGGGTACTCCTATGGCGCTTAGCTTCATCACTACGGCTTTGCGTGATATCGATACAGACCTCATGTAGAGGCTCCTCGACAGATCTGGCGTTATATTCCTCGACACGTCGAAGCAATCGTCAGGCAGTATAGGAATAGCCGTTATAGTCTGCTCGCCTAGCCTCGTCTGAGCGACGAGCGTAGGATTCAGGCTAGGCTCCTCTTCGTCGTTCTTAACATATCTGGATGGATCGTTCCATGAAGCGTCATCAGGAAAACCTATGATGGCCTGATCGGCGATGTTGGTATGCGCCAACGTCTCGCCTTGGGCTTCAATCTCGGCCTTGTAATATCTATCAGTTATGGAAGCGGGAATTTCAACATCGCCTTCGTATACGGCGCGTACCATATCGTCTATATCGTCGGGGATTACCAGTTCGTCTCGATTGCGCAATGAGACCCAGGTGCGTAGAAGGATGTCCTCGCGGTATACGAAGCTCCACCACAATGGCTTGCCGAAGTCCATGGGAGTATCGCCTACGAGGCCGGCCACGATGAAGCAGGGCGTTTCTTGATGCCTGTCTTTAGAGGCACGCTCGTGCCTCCATAGCCGCCCGGCGCGTTGAAGCAAGAGGTCTACGGGAGCAAGGTCGGAGACCATTACGTCGAAGTCCAGATCCAGGCTCTGCTCTGCTACCTGGCTCGCTATCAGTACTCTCCTTCCAACGCGATCGCCCTTCGGGCCGAAGTTATGCAAGGCCATTTCCTCGCGGGCTTGTCGCCTATCGGCAGGATATCTGGCGTGGAAAAGATATACTTCGGTTCCATCGGGGAGGATCTTGCCTACCAGTTCGCCCTTATGCCTGATGTCCTTACCTTCCGGATAGCTTAGGTATAGGTCCTGGGCTCTCTGCACCGTGTTGACCAAGGCTAGCCCCATGCCGCCAGCTACCAGCATCTCGACTAACGTGTCATGGATGGCGAAGACGTCGGGCTCTATACCCGACAATGTGACGGTGCGGCGACGATGGGGATCGGCAATGAAATGCCGCTGATCCATAAAACCGTTATTGAATATTGACAGTCTCGGATAGGCTGCTTCTGTTTCCGGCACGGTCGACAGAGTCAATCGCGCCAGCTTAAGCCTGAAGGATGGCGGTAGGGTCGCCGATAGTAGTATGACCGAGGAGCCCATGGCCAGGAGCCAAGCTATGAGATGGATGAGCAGTGTGCCGGTATAGGCGTCGTAGGCGTGGACCTCGTCGAAGACTATCACCCTGTTGGCGAGTCCCCATAGCCGCACGAAATTATGGCGAACCGGCAGTATAGGCAAGAGGCATTGGTCTACTGTGCCGACTCCGTATTCGGAAAGCAGGGCCCGCTTCTTGTTGGTGAACCATTCGCTCGCGGCTACCGAGGCGTTGCTTGCCTCATCATATATGTTCCTTACCACGATCCTCTGGAACGCGTCGCTAAGCAAGGTCGCGCCATGGACTAGCTGTAGGTCGAGAGTCCTGTCGGAAGAGAAGCCATGGAGGA
>CAZNXK010000107.1:0-12224 GCA_964576835.1 uncultured Treponemataceae bacterium
TATTGCCAGATCGTCGATGAGGTATTCCCACTCCTTGCTGCGGCTGGCGGCCGCGTCCACCGCGTCCATCACGATGGCGCGGAATGCCTTGCGCTCGAGGCTGTGGATGCCCGCCATCGTCGTGCCCGCGGGCGACGCCACGATGTCCTTGAGCTCGCCCGGATGCTTGGTGGACTCGAGGATGATTTTGGCCGCGCCCATCACCGTCTGCGCCGCGAACTCGTAGGCCTGGGCGCGGTCCATGCCGTTGAGCACCGCGCCGTCGGCCATCGACTCGATGAACAGGAATGCGAAGGCCGGGCCGGAGCCGGACAGGGCGGTAACCGTGTCGAAGAGGCGTTCCTCGACTATGCGCGCCCGGCCGACGGTGCCGAACAGGGCGATCAGCGCGTCGACATCGGCCTTGCCGGCGCGCTCGTCGGGGCAGATCGCGGTCATGCCGAGCCCGACCGACAACGGCAGGTTCGGCATTATCCTGATTATCGCCGGCGGGGCGGTAAAGTGCGATTTGATCGAGGCGATCGTGATCCCCGCTGCCATCGAGATGACTAGGGAGTCTTCCCTGATCGACAGGCAGGCTTCGGCTAGGACCTTGGCCACGGCGTGCGGCTTGACGGCGATGAACAGCCAGTCGGCCCTCTGTGCGAGGTCCTTGATGCCCGGCGCGACGCTGACGGGGTATCGTGCGGCGAGCGCCTCCGACCGGGACAGGGTCCTGTTCCATACGAGGAGTTCGTCCCCGGCAAGCGCCGGACCCAGCGCTCCCAGCATGATGTCGACGATCTTGCCCGCGCCTATGAATCCTATCGTCCTGCTCATCGCCGTGTTTCCTTCTTGTTGCTGGAATCCCTGGCCTCGACCGCGCAGGCGGCGAGGAAAAACCTGAAACCCTTGTAGGCGGCGAGATCATCGTCGACCGCCGCTTCGGCAAGCACCATTGCCGTGCCTGCATCCAGGAAAGCAGATCGGCCTATCGTCCTGGCGAGCACCGGGCCGTCCGCACCATTCCGCACGAAGAGGCGCAGCGAGTCCTTGAAGGCAGCCAGCCGCGGCTCGCCGGAATCGGCCAGAGTCCCGGCTTCGTCGACCGTGTCGAGGAGGGCGTCCATCGCCTCGTCCGGGTCGTGCGCATAGGTCGAGAACAACGCGTAGAAGTCGCGCTGACCGTCGAGTATGCCGGCCAGCGCAAGCACTATCTCGTCGAACGCGAAGCTCGGCGGCACCCTGAGCTTGAGCGCCGCGACGAGGGCCGGTACCGAGTCGATGCGGCCGAAATGCTCGATCGCCGAGGCCGCCGCTATCATCAGCCGCGGATTGTCCGTCGCCGATACCAGCTCCTCGATGGAGGGCAGGCTCTCCTCGTCGCGCATCTCGGCGAGCGCGGCTACCGCGGCTCCCTTGAGCATGTAATCGTCCGCCATCATGGCTACGCGGAGAGCCGGCAGGGCTTCCGTCCAGCGTCGCTTGCCGAGGATGCGCGCGGCGGCGTACGCGGTGGTGTAGGGGTGAGCCTTCATGTCTCCCACTATGGCCCGCAAGGCCTTGGGGCTCAGGCGGTCGAGGTTCTCGAGGGCGCGCAGCGCCTCGGCCCTGACGGCGAAACGCGGGCTCGACAGGTAGGGCAGAAGCTCCCGCTCGGCGACCGAGGCCCCGTAGCCGCCGACTTCGCGGATGATCCGCATTTCGTCGGCGGGCGAACCGCTTCTCTCCAGCCGTTCGAGGAGGCCTATGGCCTTGAGGTCGCGCATCGAGAAAAGGACGCCCAGCGACTCCCGTACCGAGGCTGATTCCGGCGAGCTGAGCTTTGCCGCCCCGAACCCCGCCGCCGCGGTGACGGCCATCGTCGCGATGTAGAGGATACGGTACGATGTCGCCGGCTCCGCGCCGCCCGCCGCGAAGGCGTCGAGGAAAATTCCGCCGGCCGCCGACCCCAGGGCGCCACCGAGGCCGAACACGACATAGTAGACGATGGCAAGGTCCACCATGTGCTCCGGTTTGACGATGGAGAAGAAGTAGGCCTGGCCCGCATTTTCCTCTCCGGCGACGCCGAATCCGACGGCGAAGTTGAGGACGGCGAGGAACAGGGCCGTCCTCAACCCCGGCTCCATGGCGGGACTGAACGCCGCCGGCGCCATGGCCAGCGCCGAAACGACGGCGAACACCACGTACAGGGGCTTGGAACCGAGCCTGTCCATCATCTTCCGGGACAGGTAGCCGGCCGCGACGCTGCCCAGGTTGAAAGCGACGTAGTACAGCATGACGAGTCCGTCGCTCTGGGCGTACAGGACCTTGGCATGCGTGACGATGAAGGTGCGCGCCGTTCCTGCCGAGAACGACAGCGGCGCGAACACGGCGATGAAGCGCCTGAGCCTCGGGTCGGCCCAGGCTTCCCTGACCGTGGCGGCGAACGACGAGCCGGCGGCCGGCCGGTATGCCTCCGGTTCGGGCATCCCGAGCAGTATCGACGATCCGAGCAAGCCCGTGAGCACGCCGACCGCGAGCATCGCCCCGTAGACGAGGTTGCCGGTCAGGCGGCTGAGCACGATCATGGTCGCGGCGCTCGTGGCTATCGCCGAGAGGCTGTTCACTATCTGCACGTCCGAAATGAAGGCGCCTCGGTCGCGGTCTCCTGCCATCATGCCCAGCACCGGGTTGTTGCCGATGAGGCCGATTCCCCTGAACACGTTGAAAAGGAGGCTGCCGCCGAGAAGGACGGCCAATCCCCAGCCGGGCTGCCCGGCCTGCGCGAGGAAAGGAGCGGCAAGCGCTGGCACCATGCCCCAGTATCTGAACATCCATGCCCAGCCGAAGACCTTGACGATGCTCCTGCCGCGGATGGCGCGCCTGCCGAGCGGCATGAACAGGAAAGTGACGAAGTTGAGCGCTCCAAGGATTCCTATGTACGTACCGGTCGCGCCAAGCTCCAGGGCGAACAACGTTGGAATGTTCCCCGAGAGAAGCATGAACGAGAACGCATTGAGCACCTGGAAGGCGAGGAACCTGGAGCGATATCGCTCCAGCCTGCTTTTTGGCCGTTTCCTTGAAGCAGCCGGGATGTTTTTCATGACAGGATTATAGCCTGTCCGCTCAATCCGGGCTATCGGCGGGAGGCCGTCTGACGACCGCCTTGCGTTTCCACCGTCCGCCCAGGTAATACCAGGTCGAGAATATCGCGCCCATCGCCCAGCCGGCGGGTACGCTCCACCAGATGCCCGTCGCGCCCATGCCCAGAGGGCCCGAGAAGAGAAGCGCGCAGGGGATGCGTATGACCCACAGCGCAAGGATGGTGTTTATCATCGGTATGAAGGCGTCGCCGGCTCCGCGCATGACTCCGTTGTTTATGAACATCGTGGAGAACAGGATATAGGTGGCGCCGACTATCGCCAGGTACTGCGCGCCTATCGCCATCACCTCGGGATCGCGGGTGAACATCGACATGAGGGGCTTGCCGAACAGGAGCACCGCTGCGCCTACCACGGCGGAGATGGCGGTGCCGATGATCACGGCCGACCGGTGGCCGCGCTTGACGCGCTCGGTCTTGCCGGCTCCCATGTTCTGCCCGGTGAACGTCGATATGGCCTGGCTAAGGTTCATGGCGGGCATCGACGCGAAGCTGTCCAGCCTCGATGCGGCCGAAAAGGCGGCGATGGTCGTCGTGCCGAAGCCATTGACTATCCGCGAAAGCGCCATCATGCCCAGCGACACCATCGTTTGCTGCACTCCCGTGGGCAGGCCGATCCGGAGGCTGTGCTTGAAAACATCCCGGTCGAAGCGCAAGTCCTTGATGCTGAGCCTGACCAGATCGTTCTTGGTGTTTACCCAGACCAGTCCGCCCGCGAATGAAGCGCCTTGCGAAATGACCGTTGCCCAGGCGACGCCGGGAACTCCCCAGCCGAATCCCACGACGAAGAGGAGATCGAGGACGACGTTGAGCAGGCTCGCGGCCATGAGGAGGTACAAGGGCGTCCTGGAGTCCCCGAGGCCGCGAAGTATCGCCGAAATGGCGTTGTAGCCGAACATCGCGAGGAGGCCGGCGAAGATTATGCGCAGGTAGGCGGAAGCCTCGGGAAAGACATCGGCGGGTACCTTGAGAGCCTGAAGGATCCAGTCGGTGGTCGCCACGCCGATCATCGACATGGCGAGCCCGGCCCAGAACAGCGTGATGTACCCGGTGTCGACGGTTGAACGCACCTTTTCCCTGTCCTTTGCCCCGAAGTACTGGGCGACCAGCACCGTGGTTCCCATCGTCAGGCCCGTCACGAGGGAAATCATGAGGAATATCACCGGGAAGGCGATGCCGACGGCGGCGAGCGCCGTTGTACCGACGAAGTTGCCGACGACGATGCTGTCGACCATGGTGTAGAATTGCTGGAATACGTTGCCGATAAGCATGGGAAGCGCGAACGCGACTATCGCCTTCGTCTCTCCGCCCTCTGTCAGGTCTTTCACGTGTGCTCCGTTCGATCCTGATGGACCGTTCGACTATACGCGTCCTGGCCGCGTATAGGCAAGGTCGCCTTCGTCATCGCCTTCGCCGTCCGGGCTTGCGCGCCGGGGGGCTGACAAGCTACGTTCTGTGCATGAACCTTCCTTTCCTCAAGGTGCGCGTCGCCGATTGCCCGTGGATATTGTTCGATCGCCTGTCGACTCCGTGCGACGAGCTCGACTCCGTCGAGGGCGAGGGCCTGTGGTCCTCCATCGCCGGGGACATATGCAGTCGAACGCGCGGAGCCGCCGCCGACGGCGTAGCGGTAATCCGCAGGGAAAAGGACGCCGCCACGATAAGGACATGGGATAGCGAGGGAAGAATGGGACCGCCGTCTCCTGTCTCGGTCATCTGCGCGTCCCGCCTGATTTTCGACGCCGGCATGGCCGGCGCCGAATCACTGCAACTACGCTCGCCGTCCGGCCCGAGCGAGGTCATCGTCATAGACTCGAGGAATTTCGGGATGGCCGTCGGCGAGCCTCTGAGCGAGGACGGGAAAACCCCGGTCGACGTATTCGGCAAGTCGGGCCTGCGCTTGTCCGCTTCCGCGGCTTCGGGAATAGTCGTGCCGCTGATGCTCGGAGGCGTCGGCGTCGAGGTGGTGCTGTTCGACCGTCCGCCGGAAAAGCGCCACGCGCGCCGGCCTGAGCGTATCGAGGCTCTGGTCGTGTCCAGGCACGAACTGCGGGTCCGCAGGGGCGGCCGTGACCCCGTCGTCGCCGCCGCGGCGGCAGTCGCGGCCGCGGTTGCGGCCGATTACGCGGACCGGGAGCTTGCGGTTACCGTAGGCGGCGACGAGCTCGTCGTGCAGTGGCCGGAGGATGGCCCCGTCTTCGTGGCCGCCGCGCCATCGTACTGTTTCTCGGGCGAGTTCTGGGTCGGGGAGCGTCGTATATAGCGGGCCGAGCCCTGATGGGCTTTCAGGCGAAGTACGAGATCCGGTAGTCCCTGGCTACCGTGAACCCCATCGACAGGTACAGCGACCTGGCGACGGCATTCGATTTCTTGACGAACAGCGACGCGGTCCGGCCCCGGGAGGCTATGTCAGCCATCAGCGCGTCCATCACGCCGCGGCCTAGGCCCAGACCCCGGTACTCAGGCTCGACGAATACTCCCCCGACCTGGTCGTGCGACCAGCCTCTGGCGTTGGTCTGGGCCCTGGCGACGATGCGGCCGCGGACCGTCGCCAGGTATACGACCTGCCTGGCAATGCTCCGCGCCTGCGCCGCGCGGCACGACCGCGGATCGAAGACATGGAGCCTCGTGATCACCTCCACGCGCTCGTATTCGGCGGCGATCGGACAGAGGGCGTCGAGGTCAGCCAGTGTCGCCCGCCGGAATTCCGCCGTGCCGTCCGTGACGGTGCCGTGCGTGCGGGGTTCCCAGCCTCCAGGCGCCAGAAACATGGCATCGTATTCGACCTCGAGCTCTGGTCGCCATGACATCGCGGTCTGGAGAGCCTGGACATGGTCGGTCGCGCCGAGGCAGGCGGCCGGCCGGTAGTTTCTTGCCGTCTTCGAGCCTCGAAGCCCCTCGAGCGCTTGTACCGCGGCGGAGCCTCCGGGGTCGAAGCCATCGGAGAGCACGGGGAAGGCCGTGCCGCTCGTGCACAGCATGACGGCCATGGCAAACGAACCCGGTGGGCTGTCCCGCTCCATGACGTAGATGCCGCCGCAGCCCCGGCGGAAGCGCCCGAGCTTGCCCTGGTCGTCAAGCGCCCGGTACGAGAATCCTGTCGCATAGGCCTCCCGAGGCTCGACCAACGCCCTGAGGGCGGTTTCGTCGCCGGGTACGGCGAGCCGCCACGCGCTGCGCTGCTTCAGGGGCGTGCCTGTATCGGAAGCCGTCCCGGCGCTTCCACGTCCCCGGCGAGCACCGCGAAGGCCGCCTTGAACGATTCGCGCGCGTATGAATACACGGCGACTACGGCGCCGTAGTCCTCGAACTTGAACGAATATGTCGGGTTGAGGGACGATACGACGTAGAGCCTCTTTCCGGCTTTGCGGGCGGCCTCCGCGAAGCGCGCGCCGGCGGGGTTGGCGACGCAGACCACGGCTGTATCGGCTCTCGAAAGCCGTGGGCCGAACGCGGCCAGTTCCGATGCCAGCGTCTCGTCGGATGGCTGGTACGAGAAACGGAATTGCTCGGCCTCCGGCATGCGGGCCTGCGCCTCGAGCATGAAGTCGCCGAAAGGCCCGGCGACGATGGCGCGGCCGGTAGCCGGGAGCGGCAGCTGGGCCGCGCCGAGCAGGGTCGCGCTCCTGACCGCCTGTTCGGCGAAGAATTCCCTTGATTCCGGGCTCTGCATCGTCTTCGCGGCGTCGGCGGCAGGGCCGATGCCCTCCTTGCCGCGAGGCAGCAGCCACTTGAGCTTGGATGCGAGGACGCGGCGAGCCGACTCGTCGACCCTCGCCTTGAAGGCCGCGTCCTCTCCATATAATGAAAGGAGCAGCGTCCATGAATCGTCGTCGAGGTCGAGCGTCTTGGAGAACATCAGGATGTCGTTGCCTGCGCGAATCGCCAGCTCGCATGTCTCGGCGAGTCCTCCGTGGCTGGCCGCGCCCGACATCATGAGGTCGTCGGTGATGACCAGCCCGTCGTAGCCCATCCTGCCCCGGAGTATGTCCTGTATCAGGTACTTCGACAGCGACGCCGGCTCCCTGGAGCCCGTTACCCGCGGAAAGGCGAGATGACCGCTCATGACGCCAGGCACGCCTTCGGCCGCGAGCATTCGGTAGGGTACCAGCTCACGGTTCCACAGCGTCTCCTCGTCGATGTCGATGACTGGCAGGGTGCCGTGGGAGTCGAGCTCGGTGTCGCCATGGCCGGGGTAATGCTTGGCCGTTGCGAAGACCCCTGAGTCCGCCATGCCGCGGACCCAGGCCGCCGCGAGTATGCCGGTGTCCCGGGGGTCGGACGAAAAGGCGCGCGGGCCGATGATGACAGAGTCGGGCCTGGTAGCGAGGTCGACCGTTGGCGCGAAGTTCATCGTGATGCCGAGGGCCGAAAGCTCGGCGCCGATGTACAGGGCGCTGCGGTACGCGTCGCTCGGCCAGGCCGACGCGCCTATGGCCATGTTGCCTGGCGTCACGCTCGTCTGGCCGCGGATGTGTCGTATCCAGCCGCCTTCCTGGTCGGTGGCCACGAAGGGCGGCACGTCCAGGGGGCCCGCTCCGGCGGCGGCCTGGATGGAGGCTATCGCCGCGGCGACCCTGTCCGTGTCGTCGGCGTTCCAGCCGAATATCTTGACGCTGCCCAGTCCCCGCCTGCGTATCCAGGAGTACAGAAGCGGCGTCGGCGCGTCGCCGCCGTAGGAAAGCATGAAGAGCTGACCGAGCCTTTCGGCGGGACCCATGCGGGCCAGCAGCGCGTCGAGGGCCTGCCGCTCGTCGATGCCGGCGAGCAGCCAGAACGACGAGGCATCTACCGCCGTGGCAACGCCGCGCTCCGTCCGGGCGGCGGCTGTCGGCGCCGGGATCACAGGCGCCGCGGGCACGGAAGCATCGCCGCCGAGTGACGACTCGCTGTGGGCAAGTGAACAAGAGCCCGGTATTATTACCGCGATGACTATCGCCGCGGCGGCCGCGGCGACCAGGGTCTTGCGCGCGATTCCGGGCATTGGCGTCCGGCCTAGAGGTAGGCCTTGCCCTCGAGGCCGTCGATGTACGAGGCGGCGCAATGCGCTGCCACGGCGCCGTCCGATACCGCGGTGATGATCTGCCTGAAAGGTGTCACCCTGACGTCGCCCACGGCGAACAGACCAGGCAGGCTTGTCTCCATCCTGTCGTCGGTGACGAGGGACCCGCCGTCATCCTTCGTCAATTCGGCAGGCAGGGCGGTAGTCTGCGGTATCGATCCGACGAACACGAACACGGACGACGTCTTCTCTTCGTAGACCCTGCCTGTCTTGAGTTCCTTGAAGGTGACGGCCTCCACCGACTTGCCTCCCTTGATCTCCTCGACGACCGTTTCGAATCGTACCTCTATCTTTGGATTGGACAGGACCCTGGAGGCCAGGGCCTTCTGGGCGCGGAAGCGGTCCTTGCGGTGGACCATGATCACCCGCTCGGCCAGCTTCGACAGGAACATCGCCTCGTCGCAAGCCGCGTCGCCGCCGCCCACTACGACCATGCGCTTTCCCCGGAAGAACGGGCCGTCGCAGGTGGCGCAGTACGAGACGCCGCGGCCGGCGAACTCCTCTTCGCCCTTGGCGCCGAGATGGCGGTGCTTCGCGCCGGTTGCCGCTATCACGGCCTTGGCTCCGACCATACCGTCCCCGGTTTCGACGACGAACGAGTCTCCCACTTTCCGTACCGCGGTGACGCTCGATGACATGAACCCGGCTCCGAATGCTGCGGCCTGTGCGCGCATCGTTTCGGACCAGGTGAAGCCGTCCACCGGCTCCATTATCCCCGGATAGTTTTCAAGCCTGTCTATCAGCAGGGCCTGCCCGCCCGGAGCCAGCTCCTCGATGACGAGGGTTTTCAGGTTGGCGCGGGCGCTGTACTGCGCCGCGCCGAGACCCGCGGCTCCCGCCCCGAGAATCACCAGATCGTATGTATCCATGCAGGCCTCCCAAAGCTGATTTCAAAAATAACCGATTCTTGAAATTAGCTCTATAATACTCATAGATCGCCCGATTTGTCATCGGCGAAGCCGCGAGCGCGAGAGGATCGATGAAAAGAATTATCGTACGAAGCGGCCGGCATGCTGACGCCGCGCCGCGGTTCGCCATGGCGGCGGCTCTGTCCATAGCCGTGCTCGCGGCAGCCGGCGGGCAGGCCCTTTTCGAAGAATACCGGCTCGCTCCTAGGGCCGCTGTCCTCGAACTCGCCTCCGGGCCGGCAAATCCCGGCGCAAAGGCCATGCTGGAGGCGGCGATACTGTTCTCGGGGGCCGACGCGGCGCGCGCCTCCCTGGCGGCGGAAGCCGGCCGCCGCCGGATCCAGGAGGCGGCCTTGCTCGCCCTGGCCGTACGCGGCGATTCGACGATCGGGGACGCCCGCGCGCGCGAGTACGAGCTCGGTTCCCGTCTGCTGGCGCTTGTCCATTCGCGCCTCGAGCGTTACGACGAATACGAGTCGCGGATTGACCGGGCTCTGCTCGAAGGGCGGTACAACTGCGTGAGTTCCTCGACACTGTATGCCATACTGGCTTCTGCCGCCGGCCTCGTTGTGTCCGGCGTGATCCTGCCCGACCACGCGTATTGTTCCCTCCTGCTGGAGGGCCGCCGGGTCGACGTCGAGACGACCTCGCCGGGCGGCTACGACGATGCGTCCAGGCGACCCGCGGCCGGCCTTGCCTGGAGCGTCGGCGGAGCGGCCGGGGGCACCGGGACGACTGCCCGCGGCATCGTCGCCCTGGTGCTCAGAAACCGCTCGACGCTGGCGGAGCGGGGAAGGCAATGGGCCGCCGCTCTCGCTCTCGCGGTGGACGCTTACGCCTATGTTTCGGCCGCCGGCCCCGACGAGTCGACCCTGGGATCGCTGAGCGGCAGGGTCAACAACTGCGTTTCAGCTTTGATGGAATCGAGGCGCTGGGCCGACGCCGTTGCGCTGGCTGACCGGGCTGTCGCCGCGTACGGGCCGCTGGAGGCATTGGTGGCGCTCGGGAAGGTCGCGCGGGCAGCCTACCTGACAGACGCGCTGCGCAACTCAGGCGGGCGCGAGGCGCTGGCCCTGGCGGACGAGGCCGCGGCGGCAGGGGAGGTCGACGCGGCCTGGCTGGAGCGGGCCTACGTCTGGGCTTACGCGTCGCTTGCCGATGAGCGGCGCGCACAAGGCGACCACCTCGGCGCGTGGAAGGTGGCGGCCGACGGCGTGGCCCGCTTCCCTGGGTCGGGGGAACTGGCCCGCCTCGAGGATACCGCCAGGTCGAATTGGGTCAAGGATGCCCATAACCGTTTCGCCGCGCTGTACAACGGCCGCAAGTACGATGAGGCCTTGGCGGTGATAGAGTCGGCCCTGGCTGTAGCGCCAGGCGAGCGCATCCTCCTGGAGGACGAACGGGTCGCCAGGGAGGCACTTGCCACCAGGTAAGGCTCGTTCAGCCCACGGCCACGGCGGGGAAACGGATGGCTACCGTGGAGCCGCCCGATTCGCGGCGCTCCATCGTCCCGCCGAGCTGGTTGGCAAGCGCTTCGACCAGATCCATGCCGATGCCCTTGCGTTTCCCGGGTATGTGGTTCCTTGCGCTCTCCGCGTACCCGACGCCGTCGTCGGCGACGCTGAAGTCGTAGTAGTCATCGCGCTGCACGAGGGATATCGTCACCGTACCGCTGCGGGAGTCGGGGAATGCGTGCTTGAACGAATTCGATACCAGCTCGGTCGTGATGATTGAAAGCGGCATGGCCGTGTCGAGGGGCAGTACCTGGTTGTCCGCCCGCACGTCTATCGAGATGCGGCGGCCTCCGGCGTCGTGCACGTCCCCGAGGTATTCAGCGAGCCTCGCGAAATATGCGCCCGCCTCGACGCCTTCGAGCGACGATCCGCGATAGATCTGCTCGTGCACCAGGGCCATCGAATGGACCTGGGTCTGGCACTCGACGAACACGGCCTTGATCTGTTCATCGTCGATGCAATCGCTTTCCAGCGACAAAAGGCTCGAAACCACCTGCATGTTGTTTTTGACGCGGTGGTGTATCTCCTTGAGGAGCAAATTCTTGGCGTCGAGCTCGCGTGCCATTTTCCGCTCGGCTTCGCGGCGCTCGCTTATGTCGTGTATCAGGCCTATGGTGCCGGTGCCTTGCGCCTGGAATTCGGGCAGGTTGACTCCGTGGCTGGACACCTCTCCCCAGGCGTCGACATTGGCTTTGGTCCACTCGGTCCCGTCCCGGTGGCGCAGGCGCACGTCGAGCCCCCGCGTCATCCTGTCCCCGGAGCGGCGTTCGTCGAATAGCCTCGGCGCGGCCTGCGGGCCGGTGGTTATGCCCTCGAACCTGCGCAGCACTATGCTCCTGCCCACCTCGGGGAGGTCGTCAGGGTGAACGAGTTCGGCAAAATGCTTGCCAATGAGCTCGGCTGGCTTCCATCCTAGCTGGGAGATGGCGTCGTTCAGGTAAACGAAGCAGCCATCGCCGTCGAGGACGTAGACGATGTCCGGGACGACGCGGAGCAGGTTCATGTAGCTGCTCTCCGTCCGAATGATGTTGGAATTCTGCCTGTCCAGGCTCTCCCTTACTGAGGCGGCCTTCCTGACGAGGAGGGGAATGTACTGTATCCAGGCGCGGTCGGGATCGCGGATGATGAAGGCGCTCGACTCGTCGACCGTGTTGCCTGCGAGCCTAGCCGGATCGAAGAGGGGATCGGCCACGAGCACTGCCGGAATCGGCCACAGCGACAGCCAGTCGGCGAAGGCGCCGGAGGCGAATTCCGTGTCAGTGAGGATGGCGTCCGCTTCGGCCATCGCCTGCTCCACCGAGCGGAGGTCCGTGACGAAGGTGCGGACGTGTCCAGCCGACGAAAGGATTTCGTCTACGAGCGAGGCATCCTCGTCATTGGACAGGGCGATCAGTATCCGAAGCCTTCGCTGCATTTCCGCACGGCTCCTTGGAGTTCGCGTCTCTCGCTTCTTTTTATCTCCAGCGTCCTGTAAACCTAGTCTCGCGGAGGGGCCGAGTCAAGCCCGAATCCTCCGCCGACGGGTCGGCACCGCTAGCCCGGATATCTCACACCTTGCCGCAAATTATAGTAAGTCATTGTGTTGTAGTAAAATGCGGCAAGGCCCGCATAATCGGGCT
>CAZNXK010000108.1:0-12207 GCA_964576835.1 uncultured Treponemataceae bacterium
GAACGAGCTCGGCCACGAGAACATCCAGCGCATGGAGGAACTGCGCGGCAGGCTCGACGACGCCGGTACGGCGCAGGCGGAAGCCGACGGGATACCCGCCAGGATGGTCGCCCCCCCATGACCGAGACACAACCGATTTTCAATGGCAGGGGACGGATGGCGGTCCCGGGGAGTACAGTACGATGAATCGACCGATCAAGGGATACGCGGCCGGGGTCCTGGCAGCCGTGGTTTTAGCGGCGCCGCTCCTCCTGGCTTCGTGCGCCGGTTCGGCGCGCGTCAGACCGGAAGACGCGGCGAGGCCCGGACAGCCTGTAGTCCAGCGCGACGCCGCGAGGGCGGCAATCGCCGAGGCCATGTCACTGTCGATAGCCGGCGATATCGAGGGGGCCATGGCCAGCGTCCAGGCGGCCCTCGACTCGGCGCGCGACATGGCCGGGCTGTCCGGTGCGCTCGAAGCCAAGGCATGGGCGCTCCTGTTCTCGGGGTCGCGCGAGGCCGCACTGCAGGCGCTTGCCGAATCCGCGTCTACGGGCACGTCGAGAGGGCCAGGCCGGGCGGTCCTCGAATTCAGGCTGGCCGTGGCGGACGGGCTCGAGGTCGCCAGGCGCCGCGCCGCCGGGTTCCTCGCCGATCCGCGCGGCGGGGAGAGGGCCGCGCTCGCTATAGACGTGATGCTCGGCGACAGGGACCTGCGCGACGCCAGGATTGACTCGCCCGAGGCGGCCCGCGAGCTGGCCGGCTATCTGGCGGGGTATTCGCTCTCTCCCGCGGTTTCGGCATCGACCGCGCCGGCTGCTGTCCCGGTGATAGTCGTCAGCGAGCCGGAGTCGGTCGGCGCGGACGAGGCCACGGTCGCGATCGCGCGGCTCGCGTGCAGGGACGCGCTGGCAAGAAGCGGCCGGTTCCGCGTCGTCGACGCCGAGTCGAGAGAGTCAGCCTTCGAGGAGCTCGAGCTGTCGCTGTCGGACGCGGCCGCCGGCGAAAGGGACAAGGCGGTCGGAGGCCTGTACTCCGCCGACTTCGTCGCCTCCGGCAGCGTCGTCAAGACCGACTCAGGCTGGCTCGTCGCTTACTCGCTGTCGTCGGCCGACGACGGCCATATCGTCGCCAGCGACTTCTCGGTAGCGGGAGACCACGCGGCCATCATGGCGGCGGCCAGCCGCTTTGCCGAGTCGCTCGACCCGTTATCCGGGCCGGTCCGCTAGGCGACCCGCGATGCCCGGGTTCCCGAGCTACTGCGAATACTGCGCCAAGGCGCCGGCCGGCGATCCCAACCGCGCCTACCACGACGCCGAGTACGGCTTCCCGATAGCCGACGATGCGGGGCTGTTCTGCCGCCTCGTCCTCGAGATCAACCAGGCGGGCCTGTCATGGGTGACGATACTCAGGAAGAAGGATGCCTTCGTCCGCGCCTATGGCGGCTTCGACATCGACGTCGTCGCCTCCTACGGCGAGCGTGACGTCGAACGGCTGCTGTCCGACCCGGGTATTATCCGCAACCGCCTCAAGGTACGGGCGGCGATCGAAAACGCCAGGCGGCTGGTCGCCATCCGCGTCGAGTCAGGCTCGTTCAAGGCCTGGCTCGACGCAAGGCACCCTCAATCGAAGGACGGGTGGCTTGCAATCTTCAAGAAAGCCTTCGTCTTCGTCGGAGGCGAGATAGTCGGGGAGTTCATGATGAGCACCGGCTACCTGCCCGGAGCCCATGTCGCTGGATGCCCGGCCGGGGAGAGGGCCGTCGAAGCCGGAGCGGTCTGGAGTCTCGCGACTAGATAGGCCCAGGCGCGTCCCTGCGATAGCACTTGCGGTCCTGGAACGTCAGTATCGTCTTGCGCAGGCGTATGAAGTGGGGCGTCACCTCGACCATCTCGTCATCCGCCAGGAACTGGATCGCGCGCTCGAGGGTCATAGGCTGAATAGGCGTCAGTGTCAGCGCCTCGTCCTTGAGGACAGAGCGCATGTTGGACAGCTTCTTCTCCTTGCACGGATTGACGTCGAGCTCGGAGTCGAGGTTGTGCTCGCCCACGATCATTCCCTCGTAGACCTGTTCGCCCGGAACGACGAAGAGGCGGCCCCGAGGCTCCAGGTGGTAGAGCCCGTAGGTGACCGCCGCGCCGACGCGGTCCGAGACCAGCGAGCCGGTGAAGCGGTTGATGATGTCGCCGCGGTAGTCCTCGTAGCCCGACAGGTACGAATTCATTATGCCCGTGCCCTTGGTGTCAGTCAGGAAGACGTCCCGGTAGCCTATGAGGGCCCGCGAGGGCGCCGAGAACTCGAGGTGGACGCGCCCGCCGTCGTGGCAGGTATAGGTCAGCATGCGGCCCTTCCGGGCCGACAGCTTGTCTGTAACGATGCCGGCGAAATCCTCGGCGCAGTCGATGAACAGGTGTTCTATCGGCTCCAGCTTCTTTCCGTCCTTCTGCTTGAAAATGACCTCGGGACGGCTCACGCATATCTCGAAGCCTTCGCGCCTGAGCATCTCGATCAGTATCACCAGCTGAAACTCGCCGCGGCCCCGGACTATGAAGCCTCCTCCGGTCGGCACTTCCTCGACCTGTATGGAGACGTTGTTGAGCGTCTCCTTGCGCAGCCGCTCGAAGAGCTTGAGCGACTGGACTTTCTTGCCGTCCATGCCGGAGAAAGGCGAGGTATTGACGAAGAAGCGCATCGCGACTGTCGGCTCGTCGACTACCAGGCGACGCAAGGCCTTGGGGGCGTCGCGGGTGCAGATGGTGTCGCCGATGAAAACGTTCTCTATGCCCGAAAGCACGATGATGTCGCCGGTATCGGCGTATTCCGCCTCCACGAGCTTGATGCCCGAGTAGGTGTGGAGCCTGGAAATGCTCAGAGCCTCGCGCTTGTCGTCCTCGCCGATGCAGACAAGGCTGTCCTTGCAATGGGCCCGGCCGTTGATGACCTTGCCAATCGCCTGTCGGCCGAAATAGTCGGAATAGGCGAGGTCGGATACCAGCATCTGGAAGGGTTCGGACTTCGTGTACGCGGGAGGGGCAATGTCGCGGATGATCGCGTCGAGGAGGGGATGGAGGTTGTCGCTCTTGCCTTCCAGGGTGTCCTGGGCTATGCCGTCACGCCCTATCGCGTAGAGCACCGGGAATTCCAGCTGCGCGTCCGTCGCGCCAAGGTCTATGAAAAGGTCGTAAATCAGGCTCAGGACTTCCGCGGGCCGGGCGTCGAGCCGGTCTATCTTGTTGACGACGACAATTATCGACAGCCCGCCGGCCAGCGCCTTGCCGAGCACGAAGCGCGTCTGCGGCAGGGGCCCCTCGGACGCGTCGACCAGCAGTATGGCGCCGTCGACCATCGACAGCGCCCGTTCAACCTCGCCGCCGAAGTCGGCGTGGCCCGGCGTGTCGATGATGTTGACCTTGACGCCCTTCCAGACTATCGAACAGTTCTTGGCGGCTATCGTGATGCCGCGCTCTCGCTCCAGGTCCATGCTGTCCATGAGGCGCTCCTGCGTCTCCTGGCCTTCGCGGAAGACGCCGGATTGCCTGAACATGGCATCGACGAGCGTGGTCTTGCCGTGGTCGACATGGGCTATGATGGCGATGTTCCGAATCGCGGGATTGCTTGCGTCCTTGTGGGTCAACTAGTGGTCCTGATGTGCTTTTTAGGGCGGGGGAGATGGCCCCAGTATACCGGATTGGGTCATGGAGGTATACGACCGCCCGGGCACCCCTCCCGACGCGCATGGCTGCGCGCCCAAATAGAGGCCGAATCGCTCCGCGATTCGGAACGTCATGGACGACAGCGCGCTTTCAGCGCGCCTTCCAATACCATTCCCCATACTCGAACGCGCTCAGATTCCCGGCGCGCATGGATGCGCGCCCCCATTGAGGCCGAATCGCTCCGCGATTCGGAACGTCACGGACGACGAGCTTGCCAAACCGGTCGCGACGGCCTAGACTGGCCAACGGAAAAACATGAAGAAATACCTCGTGCTCGCGGGCAACATCGGCGCAGGAAAATCGACTTTGGTGGGCTTGCTGGCGGACAGACTGGGCTTCAGGCCGTACTACGAGCCGGTCGCCGAGAACCCCTACCTCGAGGATTTCTATGCCGACATGGAGCGCTGGGCATTCCAGTCCCAGGCTTTCTTCCTGACGCACCGCGTCAAATCACACCGCGCGCTCATGGACGACCCCTTGTCGGTAGTGCAGGACCGTTCGATGTACGAGGACGCCGAGGTCTTCGCGCGCAACCTCTTCGAGCGTGGTTCGATGAGCGCTCGCGACTGGGGCACCTACAGCGAACTGTACCGTACCCTGACGAGCCTCCTTCCGCCGCCCGACCTGGTGGTCTACCTGCGAGCCTCGGTGCCGACGCTCCGCAAGCGAATCGCCAGGCGCGGCCGCGATTTCGAGACTGGTCTCCCCGACGAGTATCTTTCCGGCCTCAACCGGCTGTACGAGGAGTGGATCGATGGGTTCGAGCTTGCGCCGGTGCTGATAGTACCGGGAGACCGGCTGGACTTCGTCGCCGAGTCCCGCGACCTCGACGCCATCGTCCGCACCATCGAGGGCCGGCTCAGCGACAGGCAGGGCACGCTCTTTCCCGTCGGGATGTAGCGGACAGGGGAGGTCCGCGGGAAAGCGCTTTCCTGCGCGTTCCCGCTTGTCAGTCGGCTGCGGTTTTTCCCTTGAAAAGCCTCCGCAGCAGCGCGACCTTCCCGAAGCGTTTCTCCTCGCCATGAAGGAGGCGCCGTATGTTGGCGCGGTGCGTGAAGACGATAAAGGGCGTGGCGAAAAAGGCAAAGCCCAAGAGCCAGCCCGAGGTCGGAGCGCCCAGGAGGGCGGCAATCAATATGGTGGCCGAAAAGCCCGCCGCCGCCGCCATGGAGGACAGCGACACGATGCCGGTGGACAGAAGGACCAGCGCGAAGGCTACGAGGGCCACGGCGAAGCCCAGCGGCGCGAAGACCAGCACGGCGCCTGCCGCGGTCGCCACGCCCTTGCCGCCCTTGAAGCCGGCGAACACCGTCCAGACATGACCGATGGTCGCCGCGCAGCCGCACAGGAGGGCGGCCCCCTCAGCGGGCATAAATGACGTATCCGCAAGACGGGACACGATACCCGCCGCGACCGCGCCCTTGGCGACGTCGACAAGCGCGACCGCCAGGCCGGCCTTCCAGCCGAACACCCTGAAGGCGTTCGTTCCGCCGGAGTTGCCCGAGCCTTCGAGCCTGGGGTCCCTGCCGAAGAACAGCTTGCCTATGACGATGGCGCTCGGGAACGAGCCCAGCAGGTACGACAGGACGAGGGCGGCGGCAACGCCTGTCACGCCTTACCCTCCGGCAGCATGATCGCAAGGACCACGGCGCCGAGCCCGCTGTGGGCGGCGAGCGCCGGCGACACGGTGGTGATCTCGAGGGGTACCGCAAGCCGGTAGCGCGCGGACAGGTCCGCCGCGAGCGCCGCCGCGGCTTCCGGAGCGTCGACGTGGCCGATGACCGCCTCCAGGGGAGCACCGGCCGGCAGGTACGCCGCGACCTTCCCGAGCAAGGCCCGGACGCCGTTCTCCGCGCCGAAGTACATGCCGTCGGAGCGGGCCTTGCCGTCCTTTCCGATGGTCAGTATGGGCCTCAGGCCGAAAGCCCTCGCGGCCAGGCCCTTCATGCCCTTGAGCCGGCCGCTGCGGATGAGGCCGTCGAGGTGTGGCACGGCGACGAGCAGCTTGGCCCTCTTGACGGCATTTTCGGCCGCCGCCACGACGGCGTCAGCGTCTCCGCCCCGGGCGGCAACCTCGGCGGCCTTCCTGGCCACGAGCCCCGCGGCGACCGAGATTTGCCGTGAATCTACCACCCGGAGCCGCGCGGCTTCCCTTGAGGCAAACGCCGTGCGCCTCCCCGCCTCCAGGGTTCCTGACAGCGCTTCGGATATGCCGACGTAGACGGCGGCGTCGGCATAGGCGAGTGCCAGGTCGAATTTCCTGGAAAACGACGCTGCGTTGGGTTGCGACGTCGTCGGGTAACGGGCAGGTTTGCCAGCCAGCCAGGCTATGAACTCGTCGCTCGACAAACCGGTCCCGTCCATGCGCGACTCGCCGTCGACGACGACCTGTACCGGCACGGTCTCGATGCCGAGCCTCAGGCGGTCAGCATCGGGCACGTCGCAAGCCGAGTCGACGACAACCGTACAGGCCCGCCTGCCTGCCGCCGCGCGGAGGCATTGCAGGCGCATGTCGTCGGCCTTGTGACGCTCGACGGTGCCCCGCGCGGCCATGGCCCGGAAGGCTGCGGCGGGATCGTCGCTGTGGACGTGCGCCTTGACGCGGCGATCCGATCCCGCGACGACGACAGAATCGCCCAGAGTCCCGAGCGTGGCGCGCAGCGAGGCAGGGTCGATGCCCTCTCCCGCGACCATGGCCTCGACGCAATAGCGGTACCGCGGCGGCTCGCCGCCGGCCGATACGGCGCTCTCTTCCGGATGCTCGTACGCGGGCTCGACGGTGTCGTCCGCGAAGGCCAGTGACTGGTCGCGGAGGCGGCCATGCTGGATGTACTGCGTTATGCCCTCGATGAGGCGTACGAAGCCCAGGGCTCCGGCATCGACGACGCCGGCCTTCCTGAGCTCGGGCAGCAGGTCCGGCGTACGCTCCAGCGAAGTGCGGGCGGCCTCGAGCGAGTCCCGGAGTATTTCGATGAAGTCGTCGCTTCGCTGGGCGAGACGGTGGACAGCCTGCGACCAGTCACGGAGGACGGTGATTATGGTGCCTTCCCTTGGCAACGAAAGCGCGGCCCTCGCCGATTCCGCGGCGTGCACCACAGCAGCCGCGAAGCGCTTGGTGCCTATCCTGACCTCCGAGGCCAGATCTTCGGCGAGTCCCTGGAAGAATTCGGCGAGGATGGCGCCTGAATTTCCCCTCGACCCGGACAGGGCCGCGTCCGCGGCCAGGCGCGCCGCGTCGCCGACTGACAGGGCGCGCGCGAACGACAAGCCTCCGGACAGCGCAATGACCGTAGCGGCCATGTTCGCCCCGGTGTCGCCGTCGGCCACGGGGAACACGTTTATCCTGTCCAGGAGGCCGGCACTCTCCACCAGCCGCTTCGCTCCGGCCATCAGGCCGCGTCCAAGCCGGCGTCCGTCGAGGTATCGAATATGCATGACACTAAATGTAATCGTGTCAGATCAACGGGTCAAGTCAGTTGGCATCGCCCTTCCTGGATTCCGCCATGATCGCCTCGTACGCCTTCTCGTCGAGCGGATAGAACTGGACGAGCAGCATCGCGGCCAGGAATACGGCCGCGGGGACGGGGCCGACGAGGAGGCGGATCGCGAAGCGCGCCGACGGCAGTTGCTCGGACAGGTTCGGCGAATACTTGGCCCAGCCGAGTATCGCGCCTGTCATGAAAATGGAAAGGGATGCGCCTACTTTGGATGTGAAGGTCCACATCCCGTAGAAGGCGCCTTCCTTGCGTTTCCCCGTCCTGACGGCGTCGTACTCGATGGTATCGGGCACCATGGCCCAGGGCGCCACATAGCCGAAACCGATGCCTATGCCCGCGTAGACCATCATGGCGAGGAAGAAGTTCATCCCCAGGACGTGGCCCAGGAGGAAGATGCCCATGCAGGCGGTTGCGAGGATGAGGAACGATATCTGGTAGGTGCGCTTCTTGCCGATCCTCTTCGAGACCAGGACAGACACCGGTATGCACAGCATCGCGACGACGAGGAGCATCACCATCGCTATCGTGGTCGCGCCTTCGTTGTTGTAGAGGTACTTGAAGTAATAGACGAGTATGCCCTGGACGAAATTGAGGGCTGTCAGGTTGAGGGCGTAGGTGACGAGTATGTTGATGTAGGGCCTGTTCTTGAACACGGCCATGTACGTCTCGAAGAAACCCTCGGTGGGGCGGGGCGTCTTGCTGTGGTCCGGCTCCCTGACCGAGAAGAAGGTGACCAGGGCGGTGACCGCCATCACTATGCCAAGCACCGCGCCGACAGCCGAGAATCCCGCGTCGCGCGTCTTGAACAGTCCGATGATGGGCAGCACCGCGCCTGCTCCGAGAATCGTCCCTAACACCGCGAAACCGAAACGGTAGCCGTTGAGGCTCGACCGTTCGTGGTAGTCCTGGGTCATTTCGGGAGTCAGCGCCGAGTAGGGTATGTTGACCACGGTGTAGGCGGTATTGAGGAAGCACAGCGCGAAGGCGGCCCAGACCGCTGACCACAGGGGGCTTGCGATATGGGGGTTGGTAAAGAAGAACCACATGCTGAGGAAGAGCGGAACCGAACCGAAGAGGAGGTATGGCCGCCGCCTTCCCCATCTGGTCCTCGTGCGGTCAGAGATGAAGCCCATCATGGGATCGGTGACGGCATCCCAGAGCTTGCCCACCATCACGGCGGCGCCGGCCACCGCGGCCGGTATGGCGACGGTGTCGGTCAGGTAGTTGAGCGACCAGAATCCCATCGCCGTGAAGAAAAGGTTGCCCCCGAGGTCAGCCACCCCGAAACCGAGCTTTGTCCTGACGGGCAGCTTCCCCGTGGTCTTTGCAGTGTTCATCCAGTTTCTCCTTGAACCATCGCCAATGCACCGCGCGGACCCGCTGCGGCAGCAAGGGATGATAGACCGTAGCGGCCGCGGCCGCAAGCAGAAAAGCCCCATCCCTGCCGTGATGCGAAGCCGCTTGCTTCCATCCATCCGGAAGATTACCTTTTCAACAGCATTCAAGGAGGGCTACATGGCAACAGTCACGCTCAAAGGCGCCACGATCCATACTTCCGGCGAGCTCCCCAGGCCGGGTTCGAGGCTTCCCGACTTCAGGTTGACAAAATCCGACATGTCCGATGTCGGTCTGGCCGATTACAAGGGCAAGACCCTGATACTGACTATCAGCCCTAGCATGGACACCGGTGTCTGCGCCGCCAGCGTCAGGGCATTCAACACCAGGGTCAAGTCGCTTGGCGGCGCCCTCGTATTGGCCATAACCCGGGACCTTCCTTACGCGCAGAAGCGTTTCTGCGAAGCAGAGGGCATAGACACCGTCATACCGTTGTCCGAACTCCGGGACCAGGGTTTCGGGATGGCATACGGCGTGACCATTACTGACGGCCCCATGGCTGGTCTCCTGTCACGCGCAGTCGTAGTCGCCGATCCGGCGGGCAAGGTGGTCTACGTCGAGCAGGTTCCCGAGATAACCAAGGAACCTGACTACGCCAAGGCGCTCGCCGCTGCGAAGTCGGCTTCGGCGGGCTACTGACAGCTTGACCGAACCCGGGCGGCCCTGTTTCGGGGCCGCCCGCGGCTTGCGCGCGGCCGGCTTCACATGTCCCGGAATATTGTGTATACTATACCCCATGGGGGTATATCCCCGAAGGAGAACGGGATGAAGAAGATAGTAACGATAGAGGGCATGAGCTGCGGTCACTGCGCGATGCGCGTCAAGAAATCCATAGAAGAGACCGCGCCCGGCTGCGTGGCAACCGTCGACGTAACCGAGGGCAAGGCAGTGGTCGAGGGCGACGCTCTCGACGCCAACATGCTGCGCGGAGCCGTGGTCAAGGCAGGGTATACCGTCGTCTCGGTGGTGCCCTGACCGCGGGACGCTATTTGAGCTCCGAAAGCCTCAGGGGCCTCGGTTCGGCTTCGTCGCCCTCCACCTTCATGAGCTCCTCGAGCAGTTCCTTGCCTCTCTTTGATACTTTGAGCGGTACATGCACCATCAGCTTGATGTACATGTCGCCGCGCTTGGCGCTCCCGTTGGAACCGGGAACGCCTTCTTCTCTGAGGCGGAGCATCTTCCCGTGCTGCGAACCCGCGGGAACGGCAACCTTGACCTTCTTGCCGTCTATCGTCGGCACTGTTATGTCGCCGCCGAGGGTGGCCTTTACCGCCGATATAGGCACGGCGCAATACAGGTCGTAACCGTCGCGCTCGAAGAACTCGTGCGGCTTGACATGGATGAAGACGTAGAGGTCGCCCGCCCTGCCGCCGTTAGGCCCGGCGTCGCCCTGCCCTGAAACGGAAAGGCGCTTGCCGTCATCGATGCCAGGCGGGATGGTCACCTTGATCTTCTGTTTCTTCTTGGCAAGCCCCGAGCCGCCGCAGACCTTGCACGGCTTGTCGACGATATGGCCTTCGCCGCCGCAGGTGGGGCAAGGGCTGGCTATCGAGAAGAAACCCGAGCTGCGGCGGACCTGGCCCGAGCCCTGGCAGGTGGGGCAGACTTTCCGGCCGCCGCCCGACTCGGAGCCAGTCCCCGAACAGGTGGCGCAGTTCTCGTCGTGGCTGTACGCAATCTCCATTGTCGCGCCGAATACCGCCTGCTCGAAGCTGAGCTCCATGTCGTAGCGCAGGTTTGAGCCGCGGGGCGGTTCGCCGCGGCGCCTGCTTGACTGGCCACGCCCTCCGCCGCCGAACAGGTTGTCGAAAATACTCGAAAAGTCGCCAAATCCGCCAAATATATCCTCGAAATCCCGGTATATGTTGGTGAAGTCCTGGGCTCCGCCCTGCCCCCCCATGCCGTCGACCCCCGCGAATCCGAACTGGTCGTAGGCTGCCCGCTTCTGGTCGTCGCACACGACCTCGTACGCCTCCGTGGCTTCCTTGAAGCGTTCCTCGGCGGCCTTGTCGCCGGGATTCTTGTCGGGATGGTTCTGTATGGCGAGCTTGCGGTACGCCTTCTTGACGTCGTCCTTGCCCGCGTTCTTGGGAACTCCCAAAACCTCGTAATAATCTCGCTTAGCCACGGTATTCCCTTACAGGAGATTTTTGCACAGAGACGCAGAGAAGAAGAGGTGGATTGATACAGAGCAATGAAACCGGAGAAGAAAACCTTCTCCAATACTCCTGCATCCTCATTCCTGCCCCATCTTCTCTGTGTCTCTGTGTCTCTGTGTTTTACTATTCTACCAGTTCCATCAATCTATTTCTTGTCGTCGTCGTCGACCACGCGGTAGTCGGCGTCTTCAGCGCCGCCGGCCGGTCCGCCCTGTGCACCGGAAGCAGGGCCGTCGCCGCCTGTCGCGCCACCGGGACCGCCGGCGGATCCGCCTTCGGGACCACCCTGGGCTCCCGGAGAGGCCTGCTTGTAGACCTGCTCGGCAAGCTTGTAGGAGGCTTGCTTGAGCGCTTCGATCTTTTCCTTCATCGGTCCGGCTTCGTTCGCCTCCACTGCCTTCTTGAGCTCCGCAACCGCAGCCTCGATTGTGGCTTTTTCCTCCGCGCTCACCTTGTCACCATAGTCCTTGAGCGACTTTTCGGTCTGGTAAATCAGGGAGTCGGCCTCGTTGCGGGCCTCCGCGCGGTCACGTTCCTGCTTGTCTTCGGCAGCATGAGCCTCGGCGTCCTTGACCATCTTGTCGATGTCGCCGTCGGAAAGCCCGCTCGAAGCCTCGATGCGAATCTTCTGCTCCTTGCCGGTGCCCTGGTCCTTTGCAGACACGTGGACTATGCCGTTGGCATCGATGTCGAAGGTAACCTCGATCTGCGGCACGCCGCGCGGTGCCGGCGGTATGCCGTCCAGGTCGAAGCGGCCAAGCGTCCGGTTCTGACTGGCCATCTCGCGCTCGCCCTGCAGCACGTGGATAGAGACAGTGCTCTGGCTGTCGGCCGCGGTGCTGAATATCTGGCTCTTGCGGCATGGAATGGTCGTATTCCTGGTGATGAGCCGTGTAAAGACAGCGCCGAGGGTCTCGATGCCGAGCGACAGCGGGGTCACGTCGAGAAGCAGCACGTCCTTGACGTCGCCGCCGAGTATCCCGCCCTGTATCGCCGCGCCGACGGCTACGGCTTCGTCGGGGTTGACGCCCTTGGACGGCTCCCTGCCGAACAGTTCCTTGACGATCTGCTGGACCCGCGGAATGCGGGTCGAGCCGCCGACGAGGATCACCTCGTCTATCTTGTCGATGGTGATGCCCGCGTCTTTCAGCGCCTTGCGGCAAGGTTCCTTTGACTTCTCGAGGTAGTCCTCGACGAGGCGCTCGAACGCGGCGCGGGTCAGGCTCTTCTGGAGATGCTTAGGACCGGAAGCGTCGGCGGTGATGAACGGCAGGTTGATCTCGGCCTGCTGGACGTTTGACAACTCGATCTTGGCCTTCTCGGCGGCCTCCTTTAGGCGCTGAAGGGCCATCCTGTCTTTGGACAGGTCGATGCCGGTGTCCTTCTTGAACTCGTCGACGAGCCACTGCATGACCCGGCGATCGAAGTCGTCGCCGCCCAGGTGGGTGTCGCCGTTCGTGCTCT
>CAZNXK010000109.1:0-12123 GCA_964576835.1 uncultured Treponemataceae bacterium
GCCGCCGCGTTGGTCTGGTCGAAAATTCCTTCGATCGTCCAGATCCTGGCAGGGAGCTTCTTTCCGTCACGGAGGTCTCGAACGGCCTGGACCGCCTGCGGCCCGAGCAGGGGGCTGCACTCGATGGTGGCGTTCATCTCTCCGGCGACCATGGCTTCGAATGCGCCTTTCACGGCGTCGACGCCGACAATGATGATGTCCTTGCCGGGCTTCAGTCCGGCTTCCTTGATGGCCTGGATTGCGCCGAGAGCCATGCCGTCGTTATGGGCATACAAGACCTGGATGGTCTTGTCCGCCTTCAGGAAGGCTTCCATGACCGCTTTGCCCTCGGAGGTGGTGAAGTTGCCGGTCTGCGAGCGGGTGATCTGCCAGTTGGGATACTGCTTCACGATGGTCGCGAATCCAGTCTTCCTGTCGATTGCGGGGGCCGATCCTGTAGTGCCCTGGAGCTCGACTATATTGATCGGTTTGCTGCCATTGTCGATGCCCTGCTGCTTCAGGTAGTCTGCCAGCCAAGTGCCCGCCTTCTCGCCTTCCTTGACGAAGTCGGAACCCATGATCGTAAGCCGTAAGGCCCGATCGGAAGCCTGCACGTCACGGTCGATCATGATGACGGGGATCTTGGCATTGGCCGCTTCCTGCAGGACGGGGCCGTATCCTGTCTCGACGAGCGCAGTGAAGACTATGCAGTTGACCTTCCTGGCGATGAACGTACGGATGGCCTTGATCTGGTTTTCCTGTTTCTGCTGGGCATCGGAGTATATCAACGTGAAACTCGGGTCATCGTTGAACGCGTTCTGAACCGAAATGGTGTCCGCGGTGCGCCACTCGCTTTCCGATCCGATCTGGGAGAAGCCCACGACCCACGGCTTGGGACCAGTGGCTTTGGTGCATCCGACTACCATGAATGCCAGGAATGCCAGCACGAGCAAAACGGGAAGAATCTTTTTCATGAAGAACCTCCTTGGAGCGAATGGATACAGCCCGGGAATTCCCTCTCCCGGCACAAGCCGATATGGGGAAACCCTGACGAAAGAGACTCATTTCTGAACGTTCAGGAACTTGTACAGGTTCTTGTTGCTCAGGACCTGTTCGATGGTAAAATTGAGGGGTCCAACGACCGTGGTGGCTGCGCTCGAGGCGTTCAGGAGGGTCAGCGTGTTGTTGATCGCGATGATCTTCACCTTCCCCTTGCTGTCGAGCACGTCGCCGTACTTGATATCCCTGGTTTCGCCGTCGCTCGTCATGTAAATCTGTCTTCCGAGGTATTGGACCACGACAAGCTTGTCCTTGTACTTCGGGTCGGGTTTCGACTCGCTTCCCTTCGGAAACGCCACGATCCTGGGTTTGCCCTTCAGGATGTCCGGCACTTTCCTGACTACCTCGCCCGACTCGCTTCCCGCGATCTCGAAGACCGAGTTGGGATTGTCAGACGACGTCAGCTCTACCCAATCGCGATCGACGTTGATCCTGATCTCCGCGTTGGCGGGAATCACGTCGCCCACCTTGATGACTATCCAGTCTCCCTTGCCGGCGACCCTGAAGCTGACGTAGCCATCGGAGGTTTCAGAATAGAGGCCGACGCAGGTCAGCGTGCCGGCCTTTGGATCGGCGGCAAACACGGTCGCTGCCGACAGGAGTAAAAGCGCGGCAATGGCGAAAGGCCTAAGCTGGAACCGTTTCATACACTCGCTCCTTTTCAGAAGACGGCGTGCGTTCGACATGGAACGCTCCGCATTCCCCTATCCATATAGGGGTGCTTTTGAGAAACGCGCGTTGGATCAAACGGTTTTGTTGTGCACTATTCGGGCAGGATATTCGGGAATAAGAATCAGGGACGAGCCTTCGTCAGTACTTGCGGCCGGAAAGAGCGGCCCGTGCGCTTGACGCGGGGAAGACTCCTTCGGCGGTGATCATGCGCAAGGGCAAGTCCTTGCCGTCCATATAGTCGATGACGGCCTTCATAAGCTGTGGACCGAGAAGAGGGTTGCATTCCACCGTACAGTTGAGCTTGCCTGCGATCATGGCGAGAAAAGCCCCGTGGGCGGCGTCGATCGAGACGATTATCACGTCCTTGCCTGGCTTCCGCCCGTATTCCTCTATGGCCATGATGGCGCCGACGGCCATGTCATCATTGTGCGCGAAGAGCGCGTGCATCCTGATGCCGCGCGCCTCGAGCCGCCCGAGTATGTCCTTCATGACCTCGTATCCCTGGTCCTTGAAGAAGCCCGCGCTTTCCGATTCAACGATGCTGAAATTGGGATAGTCGCTGATGACTTCCTCGAAGCCTATTTTGCGGTCGATGGCCGGTGCCGACCCGATCGTGCCCCGTAGTTCAACGATATTGACAGGCGCAGCGGTGTTCATATTCTCGACGAGCCAGCGGGCGGAACGCCGGCCCTCTTCAATGAAATCACTCCCCATGAAGGTGAGCCAAAGCGAGTCATCATTGAGACGCACCTTCCTGTCAGTCAATATCACGGGGATGCCGGCGGTTTTAGCCTCGCGCAGTACGTCTTCCCAGCCCGACTCTACGACCGGCGAAAAGGCGATGACGTCCACCTTGGCCCTGATGAAGGAGCGTATCGCCTCGATCTGGTGTTCCGGGCGCTGTTCCGCTGACTCGAACAGGAGTTCGATTCCCGCCTTTGAGGCGGCGGACTTGATCGATTCGGTATTCGCGATGCGCCATTCGCTTTCAGCGCCTACCTGGGCGAAACCGAGCCTGATGGGATTGCCGGAAGACCCCCCCTCGATCTTCTGGGGCCGCGAATTGGATCCGTCGGCGCCGAGCGAGTCCTTCGTTATCCAGCCCGGCCTCAGAAATATCTTCTTCGGGATACCCTCCTTGTGGAGGAGAATATCCATGGCGGCGATGACCGCATCCCTGCCGCCGGTCGGACAGGTGAAGGTGGCAGTAAGGATGCCCTGCTGGACCAGTTCGATTCCGCCCATCTTGCCCGGCAGGCCGTCGATCCCGATGAACCGAATTCCTGTCCGGCCCGCGGAGCGAGCGGCCCTCCATGCGCCATATGCCATCGCGTCGTTCTGGGCAAATACGACGTCAATCGGCGGCATGGACCCTACGCCCGCAGCGAATTCATCTTCCGCCGTGTCCCGCAACCAATCGGCCACGAGGGGGGGCAGGAGCGTCACTCCGGGTTGCGAGGCGAGCGCGTTGCGGAAACCGCTGCTCCGGTCTATCGCCGGAGGGGAACCCGAACGCCCTTGTATTTCGAGTATGGTTCCGCCGCCGGGACCGAGGAGCCCGGCGATGGCCACTCCCGCTTCTTTTCCAAGGCGCTCGTTGTCGGGGCCTATGAACAGAGTGTAGTCGTAGCCTTCGACGGCCCGGTCGACGACAATGACGGGAATTCGCGCATACGCCTCACGCACGGCCGGCGTAAGCGCCTTGGAATCCGTCGGAGAAATGATGAGGAGGTCTATCCCGAAAGCGAGCAGCCGGTTCACGTCGGCGATCTGGAGCTCGCTCGAGTCAGAAGCGTCAGCATAGATCATCTTGAGGTCGCCATGAAGTGAAGCCTCGGCCTTGATGTCTTCGGTCATCGCGATGCGCCAGGGCTCCGAAAGGTTGGCCTGCGACACCCCGACAAGGAAAGGCACGCCTTCAACGTCAGGCGCATCGGACGAGCAGGCCATGAAGACCGAGCCGGCCGTGACGATCGCGGCCAGAATGCCTGCGGACAAGATGCGCGTCAAGTTCATGGGCAGCCCCCGTTTTTAAGCTCCGTGGGCGAAACACCCATCACCTTCCTGAAAACCCTGCAGAAGTAGTGGTGACTCCTGTATCCGACGCGTTCCGCAATTTCGAAGACTTTGGCTGACGGATCTCCCATCAGCCCGGCGGCCTTCTTGACGCGAATGCGGTTCAGGTACTCCACGAAGGGGAAGCCGGTTGACCGCTTCATGATTCGCGAAAGGTGGCCGGGGCTGACCTGGAGTTCGTTTGCCGCGTCCTCGAGGCAGGCGTCCGGGTCCCAGTAGTGCTTGTCGACCCAATTCCTGGCCAGCACGACGAAAGCCTGGCTGTCGTCGCCCTCGGAAAGCTCCGAGCGCACCTCCTCGTAGGCGTCGGAAAGGCCCGCGATCGGGTCGGGTACGGATCGCGACGCGAGCAGGGGAACAATGGCGAGCTGGGCTACGCAGGCGCGCTCGATCGATTCCATGAGACGGACGAGGGTTTCCTCCGGGAGCATCGGCGTGACCGCCAGCATCGTCTCGGTGTCGTCCTCGAACACACTGCTCCCATGGCGCGGCAGCACCTCCTCGAGTACGGTGCGCATGGCCACGAAGACCAATGTACGGCCCCTGTCGGACCCCGCTGCGCCGGGCGAGTGCATGGCGAAACGCGCCGCGATGAGCGTCAGCGGTACGGATGGATTGAATTCCAGGAAAGCCGCGCCTTCTTCCACTTCGCCTCCGGATACGGTACCCGCGACCCAGTCGCGCATGAATCGATCCCTCAGCAACGGGAGATTGCGCTCGAGTTGCTCGCTGAGCCAGGCCGTGCGCTTGCCGGTTTCTTTCCGCGATGCGAGCTCTATGTCAACCTTCGCGAGTACACCGCGCAAAGCGTCCTCCGAGACAGGCTTGAGGAGATACTCGAATGCGCGCAAGCTGACCGCGGCCCTGGCGTATTCGAATTCATCGTGCCCGGAAACTATTATTGCGATGGTTTCGGGAAGCGCGACCTCGAGCCGCCGCATGAATTCGAGACCGTCCATGATGGGCATGCAGACGTCGACGAACGCTACGTCGGGCTTGAACTTGATCGCGAGGTCCATCGCTACTTCGCCGTCCTCGGCTTCCGCGATGACTTCGAATTTGGGATTGACGCTCTCGATGAGGGCGCGAACACCCCTGCGGATTTTCGGCTCGTCGTCTGCGATGAGGACCTTCCAGTTCACGTGACCTCCCCCTCTCCAAACGGCATGCGCAGAAGCGCCTCGGTGCCGCCGCTCAGGACGCGCGAGTACGACAGGCCGTACGGCTTCCCGAACGTGAGCCGCACGCGCTCGTGCACGTTTCGAGCTCCGTATCCCCCGTCCGAAACGGTGCTTTGCTCAAGAGATTCCGTCAGCGCCGCCAGCGTCGCGTCGTCCATGCCTACGCCGTCGTCGCGCACGATGAGCAATAATTCGCCCTCGACCTTCTTCGCCTCGATGGACAGGTTTCCGTGTCCCCTTCGCTCCTTGATTCCGTGGTAGATCGCGTTCTCTACAAGGGGCTGCAAGCTGAGACGCAGGATCGGAATATTGCTGAGTCCATCTTCCACTTTGAACTCAAAATCGAACTTGTCCTCATAGCGCATTTTCTGGATGCACAGGTAGCTTGTCACGTGCGCGAGTTCGTCCGCAAGTGGAATGAGTTCCTTGCCACGCGATAGCCCGATCCTGAAGAGGGTCGTCAACGACTCGACCAGGCATACAACGTCGTCGACACGTCCCTCGCGCGCCATCCACTGTATCGTGTCGAGGGTGTTGTACAGGAAATGCGGTTTGATCTGTTCGCGAAGGATCTTCAGCTCCGACTCGCGCAATGATTTCTGCTCGCGGTATACCTGGTCGATGAGCGTCTGGATACGTTCCAGCATCTCGTTCAGGCCATGTCCCAGGTCGCCTATCTCGTCCCCTGCCCGTTCCGCGAAGCGCACCGAGAGGTCGCCGTCCTCGGCCTGCTTCATGAGCCCCCTGAGCGCGAGCACTGGTCTGGAAATCGACGACGTGAAGAAAGCCGCCGCCACGACGGCGAAGAGCATCGTGAGACCGCCTATCATGAGCGACCAGTACCTGAGCAGGCGCACCTCGCGCAGCATCTCCCGGAAGGAGAACACCCCTACGGTCCGCCATCCGGTGTAGAAGGACCTCTTGGCGATCACCTGGTATTCTACGCTTCCAAGCTTGAGCACCGCGGAAGACGAATCGCCGATGACGCGATCGAGCGGTACCCGGTAGACAATGTCGTTTATGGGGGCGTAGACGATCTCGCCCCCGGAGTCGGCTATGAAAAGGAAACCGCCCTGGCCGAGCGAAGCGTTGCGGAATACGCTCTCTATTGCGGCGAGCCTGAAATCCACGAGCACGACTCCGAGGATAGCGCCGTTCGCGGGGTCGACGATAGCCTTGACGGCGGAAACGATATCCTCCGCGGCTACGGCCTGGTTCAGGCGCAGGTTCCGGCCTATGGGACGAGCCACCAACCGTACCGATCCCGCCGTATCGCGAGCGCTGCGGTACCAGAGCTCTTCGGTCAGCGGATCCCTTGCGTTCTGCGAATAATCCGGCCCCAGCCATGCGCCTGACTCGTTGACAAGGAGTATGCCGGCAAGCGCGGGATTCGAGTTCAAGACGGCCCGGAGGATGCTTGCGGCGTCCAATCGCGTGCCCGGAGCGGGAGTAGTCGCTTTCAGGAAAGATGAAATAGCGGGGGTGGCGGAAAGGAAATCTATTGATCGCTCCGCTTCCCTCACGAGATATTCGATATTGAGGTTGACCTGGCCGATCATGCCAACCATATGCAGGTTCGTCTCGCGCTTGATGGAGTTGGCGTAGAGCATGGGGCCGACGATTCCGAGGGTAACCAGAGGCAGAAGAACGATCACGAGGAAGTAGAGCATGAGCTTCGTCTGGATTCCGGGCAAGCGGCCATGAAAGACGGACAATATCGATCCCGGGGTCCGTTCTGGCTTCCCGATCGCACCCTTCATTCCGGCCATCCCTCCATGGTCGTGGATTGTACACCGATTCGGACGATCGGGAAGCCGGAAACGGAAGAATCCCGGAGGCAGGTGATGCATGCGACTCCTCGCAAGGTCTCAGTCACGTTTCGGCCGTTTTCCTTCCATCGATCTGCACAAGGCGAATATGAAAACTCTTGCTATGATGACTTTCCCCCGCGAAGGCGGCAGCTCGATCATACCATGGGTGGAGCCAGGCTCCTGCCAAGACTGCAAAGCACGTTCGCGCCGCGTCGGCAAGGTTTCAGGATGGCCAACTCCGGAATTGCGCGTGGGGCGCCCGACAAAAAAGGGGGCGAGCGCTTGGCGACCCCCTTGTTTGTCAAGGCGGGGCCCACACGCAAATTCAGACATAGCCTTTCTGAAAAGCCTTTTCGAGAGTAGCGGCGCGGACGTGTTGCCCCGGTCCGTTGGAAGGGGCAACTTTAAAACCTCGCCCGACTCGTGCTATAGTCCCCCCATGGCACCGAAAGCATCAGCTTCCCGTTATGATGAATCAAAGATAAAGACGTTATCGTCACTCGAGCACATACGCCTGCGGACGGGCATGTACATAGGACGCCTGGGCACGGGCAACAATCCGGACGACGGCATCTACGTCCTCCTCAAGGAAGTGGTCGACAACGCGGTAGACGAGTTCATCATGGGCTGCGGCGAGCGGATCACCGTGAAGGTGCAGGATGGCTCGGTTTCGATACGCGACCGGGGTCGGGGCATACCGCTCGGGAAGGTGATAGACTGCGTGTCGGTGATCAATACCGGCGCCAAGTACTCGGACGACGTGTTCCAGTTCTCGGTAGGCCTCAACGGGGTGGGCACCAAGGCGGTCAACGCCCTGTCGTCGCGGTTCCGCGTCGTTTCCTACCGCGAAGGCAGGTTCTTCGAGGCGGTATTCGAACGCGGCGTGCTCAAGAGCAAGCGCGACGGGGCCGCAAGCCGCGAACCGGGCGGCACCCTGGTCGAGTTCACACCTGATTCGCAGATGTTCGGCGAGTACGCGTACAACATGGAGTTCGTCGAGAAGCGGATGCGCCACTACGCCTACCTGAACTCGGGGCTGACCCTCGAGCTCAACGGGCAGGAATTCGCCAGCGACAACGGCCTCCTGGACCTCCTCAAGGACGAGACGGGCGACGATGTGCTGTACGACGCCGGCTACTGGCACGGCGACCGGATGGAGTTCTCGTTCACGCACTCGAACAATTACGGCGAGGAATACTTCAGTTTCGTCAACGGCCAGTACACCTCCGACGGCGGCACCCACCTGTCGGCCTTCCGCGAGGGCTTCCTGAAGGCGGTCAACGAGTTCTTCCAGGCTTCCTACAAGGGCGAGGACATCCGTGAAGGCCTGGCGGCGGCGGTCGCCGTCAAGCTCAAGAATCCGCTGTTCGAGAGCCAGACGAAGAACAAGCTTGGCAACGGCGACATCAGGCCGTGGATAATGCAGGAAGTGGTCCGGGGCGTCGACGATTACCTCAGGCGCAACCCTGTCGCCGCCAAGAGGCTGCAGGAGAAGATAGCCACCAACGAAAAGCTCCGCACCGAGCTGAACGTCGTCAAGAAGGAAGCCCGCGAGGCCGCCAAGAAGATAGAGCTCAAGATACCCAAGCTCAAGGACTGCAAGCTGCACCTGGGCGACGGTCCGGACGCCGAGCGATCGACCATCTTCCTGACCGAGGGCCAGTCGGCCACCGGTTCGATGGTCAGTTCCCGCGACGTTATGACGCAGGCGATCTTCAGCCTCCGCGGCAAGCCGGAGAACATGCACGCGCGCAAGCGCACGGCCATTTACAAGAACGAGGAGCTGTACAACCTGATGATGGCGCTCGGCATCGAGAACGATGTCGAAGGCCTCCGCTACGCCCGCATCGTGCTTGCGACCGACGCCGACTACGACGGCTTCCACATCAGGAACCTGCTCCTGACCTTCTTCCTGACCTTCTTCGAGGAGCTGGTCACCCAAGGCCGCGTATTCATCCTTGAGACGCCCATCTTCCGCGTCCGTACTAAAAAGGAGACCAGGTACTGCTACAGCGCCAGGGAACGAGACGAGGCGGTCAAGACCATCGGCGCAGGCCCCGAGGTGACGCGGTTCAAAGGCCTTGGCGAGATAAGCCCCAACGAATTCGGTCAGTTCATAGGCGAGGACATCCGCCTGGTGTCGGTCGACATCCAGACGCTCAAGGCCGTGCCCGAGGTCCTGTCGTTCTACATGGGCAAGAACACCCCAGAGCGCCGTGACTACATCATGAAGAACCTCATCAATGACCTGTAGGAACCGAGGAATATGGCCACGGAGGCACGGTATGGCGCGAGACGCGCAGCGCCATAAGGGGGGCTGGGGGATCGGCCCCCAGCGTCAACCGCTAGGGGGATACCCCCTAGAACCCCTGTGATCCTGCGCACTGCTCGGACCACACTGTGTCTCCGTGGTTTGATTTCGTACATAAAGGTTGATCCATGGCATATGTGAAGAAGCTGTTCAACGAGAATTTTCTCTACTACGCGAGCTACGTGATCAAGGACCGGGCAATACCGGAGCTCGAGGACGGGCTCAAGCCGGTCCAGAGGCGCATCATGCACACGCTTTTCGAGGCCGACGACGGCAAATACCACAAGGTGGCCAACATCGTCGGTTCGTGCATGAAGTACCATCCGCACGGCGACCAGTCCATCTACTCCGCCATCGTCGTACTGGCCAACAAGGATCTGTTCATAGACAAGCAGGGTAACTTCGGCAACGTCCTGACAGGCGACGAGGCATCGGCGCCCAGGTACATCGAGTGCCGTTCGTCGGCCTTTGCCAAGGACGTCTTCTACAATCCAAAGATCACCGATTACGAGGAAAGCTACGACGGGCGCAACAAGGAGCCTGCCGTTTTCCCCGCGAAAATCCCGGTCGTCATCATAACGGGAGCCGAAGGCATAGCCGTCGGCATGAGCACGAAGATACTGCCGCACAACCCGGTGGAGGTGCTCCGCGCCGAGATCGCCTGCCTGCGCGGGCAGCCGTTCCAGCTTTTCCCTGACTTTCCGACCGGCGGCATCGTCGACGCGGCCGAGTACCAGGACGGGCAGGGACGCGTACGCGTGCGATCGACCCTCGACACTTCGGACCCCAAACGCATCGTCATACGTGACCTGCCCTTCGGCGTGACCACCGAGAGCCTCATCGAGAGCGTCGAGGCGGCGGCCAAGTCAGGCAGGCTCAGGATAGCGTCCATCAACGATTATACGACGGGCTCTGTGGAGATCGAGGTCAAGCTGGCGCGGGGCGTCTATTCAAAGGAGACCGTCGACGCGCTGTACGCCTTTACCCAGTGCGAGCAGTCGATTTCATGCAACCTCCTCGTCATCAAGGGCGAACAGCCGACGCTGATGACCGTCTCCGACGTGGTGCGCCACCACGCCAGGCGCCTCCTGGCCATCCTCAAGGCCGAGCTCGAGCTGGAGATCCGCGAGCTCCTGGACGAGATGCACGCGAGGACCCTCGAGCGCATATTCATCGAGGAGCGGGTCTACAAGGCCATAGAGACGAAGAAGACCCAGGTGGCGGTCGACAAGGCGGTCATCGACGGCCTGGCGCCCTTTGCCGCCGAGATAAAGCGGGCGGTGACTGCCGAAGACGTCGAGCGCCTCCTCAAGATCCCGATACGGCGCATATCCCTGTACGACATCGAAAAGGCCCGGGCCGAGATGGACCGTCTGCTCGCCAGGCTCAAGGAAGCCAGGCACCGCCTCGCGCACCTGACCGAGTACGGCATTGGTTTCCTGGAAGGCCTCGTCAAGAGACTCGCCCCGGAATGGGCCCGCAAGACCAAAATAACGTCGTTCGGCTACGTCGACGCCAAGGAAGTCGCCAGGCGCGACATTGCCCTCCGCTACGATGCGCAGACCGGCTACCTCGGCACCGCCGTCTCGGGCGGCGAGCTTCAGTTCGAGGTGTCGCCGTTCGACAAGGTCCTCGTCGTCCGGCGTTCGGGCATATACTCGGTGGTACCCGCACCTGAAAAGCTGTTCGTCGACAAGGGCATGTTCTACTGCGGCATCGCCGAGAAGGAGATGCTGGCGGACATAGTCTTCAGCATAGTCTACCTCGACCCGGAAAACGGCTGCGCCTACATAAAGCGCTGCAGCATCGACGCGTGGATAATGAACAAGGATTACCAGCTGGCCCCGGAAGGTACGCAGGTGCTGTTCTTCACCGCCGAGCCAAGGAAAGCCTTCATCGTCACCTGGGCGCCCAAGCCGCGCTTCAAAATCAATATCGACCGCTACAAGGTTGAATCGTTTATGGTCAAGGGCCTCAAGGCCCAGGGAGTGCGGATTTCGACCAGGCACGCGCTGTCTGCCCGGGCCGAGGGCGAGAAGGACCTGTTCGACATCCCCGGCCCGCCCGCGGCGGCCGGGTCTGCCGTCGTCGTGAAAGCCAAGCCCGAAAAGAAAGCCGCGACCAAGGCAGTTGAAAAACCCGCGAAAAAGCAGGCAACAAAGGTACTAACGAAGAAAAAGGTCAAGGCCGCGGGCAAGATTTCCGCAACCAAGGCTCCTCCAAAGGCGGCGGCGTCCGCAAGGAAGAGTGCGGCTCCGGTCCCCAAAGCGGCCCCCAAAACGGGTGCCAAGGACGGGATCAAAGGCGGGCTCCTCGAGAAGGCCTCGGCCAGGAAGAAGCCGCCCAAGGGTTGACGACGCGGGGAGGCATCATGAAGCTGGAAGTACCGTGAGCGCTGCGCGGCCAGAGGCCTCGACGCGGCGGCCATCGAGTCATCGGTTCGCGCCATAGCCGACCTCGAGCGCGAGCGCTATCTGGAACTCGGCTCGGTCGACGCGTGGCTCCGGGAATGGCATACGAGGCAGGTCGAGACCCTGCGCAAACACGCCGATGACGGCACGCTGTGGTTCGAACAGAAAATAACGCATGCCGTCGTCGATTTCGTGCGGAACAATGCCGGGATCCAGGGCGGCATCTGGCCTGTCATTGTCCCCTGGCCGCCTCGGCCATTACAGAGGCAGGCGCTGGAGTACCGCCCCTGTGGTGCGCCTGTTCAGCCAGCTACACCAAGTTTCCTTTCGACGTGGTTCTGGGGCAAGCCACCGAGGCGACCATGCTCAAGTCAGTGCTCGCCGGCGACGAACTATGCCGCTTCGCCATACGGCTCCCGCATCCGGCTTGACTTTATTTCCGGTTTCAAGTACTTTTTCCTCGCTTTGGCAACGAAGCATTCCCCTGTAGCTCAGCTGGCAGAGCAAGTGGCTGTTAACCACTGGGTCCGTGGTTCAAATCCGCGCGGGGGAGCTAGACAGAAAGACCGTCCTTCGGGACGGTCTTTCTGTCTATAAGCCCCCCGCGCGGATTTGAACCGGAG
>CAZNXK010000110.1:0-11951 GCA_964576835.1 uncultured Treponemataceae bacterium
TCCAGGGCATGCGCGGATTAGAAAGGAGCCGTCCGGAAACGGGCGGCTCCTTTCTTGTTGGCTGCGGCGATGAGTCCCATTACTACATGAACTGGTTGACTTCCTTCGCAAATGTCCGCGTGTTGATGGGCTTGCTTATGAATACGGCATTGGGGATGGTCTTTATCTCTTCGATTCCTTCCGCAAGCACAGACGCGGTTACAAAGACCACTGGAATATGGCGTGTCTCGGGGTATTTCAGCAAAATTTTTGCGGCATCGGAGCCGCGCATGTCCGGGAGCCTCATGTCCATGATGATGATGCTCGGCTTCTTGCTTCTCGCTATGGATATGCCATTCGTGGCGTTCTTTGCGATGTATACTTCGAAACCGTCCACTTCCAGGAGATCTTTCTCGAGCAGCAGGTTGTTGTCGTTGTCGTCGATGACCAGGGCAGTCTTCATCCTAAGCTCCTTTGGGAGATTGTACCGGAAGGGTAAACCGTATTGAAGTTCCCTTATCCAGACCTCGTGATTCAACGGAAAGAATTCCACCGTGCAGCTCGACCATTTTTCTGGAGAGCGGCAAGCCGAGCCCCGTTCCTTCGGTCAAGCGTGAGTATGGCGTATCGACACGGAAAAATCCCTCGAAAATCTTGTCCATGTTTTCCCGTGCTATGCCGACACCGGTATCCCACACCACTATTTCAATATTCGACCCGGCCTTGCCTGCCTTTATGCCGATCTGACCGCCCTCTGGCGTGAACTTGACGGCATTGGAAAGCAGGTTGTAGATGATCTCCTTGACCCGGAGCTCGTCCGCTTCGATATCCGGAAGCTCATCGCTGATTTCGATCCGCATATCCAGCCGTTTCTTGCCGGCCGTGTCAGCGACCAGGAGCACGATCTCGTTCAGCAGGTCTCTCATAGGGAGGATGGACAGCGTCAGCTTCATCTTTCCCGACTCGACTTTTGCCATGTCGAGTATCTGGTTTATCAATAAAAGCAGGTGTTTGCCACTCGTCAGGACATTGTGGACGTATATCTTCTGCTTTTCGTTGAGCGGCCCGAAGGTCCCGTCGTACAGTACCTCGGAGAAGCCATTGATGGAATTGAGCGGTGTCCTGAGCTCATGCGACATGTTGGCGAGGAATTCGGACTTGGCACGGGCAGAACGCTCCAGTTCGACCGCCAAGGCCTTGAGGTCTTCATGGGCCTTCTGCAGCCCGTTCTCTATCTCCCTGCGCTTGGTGATGTCCTCTATCACGAGGAGGATTATCCGCTCTTTGCCGGACATCCGCTGGATCTGCCGGGCGTTCAGGAGCATGATCCGGTGCCCGATGGTGGCGAAATCGTGTTCGACCTCGTAATTGTCAAAGGATGTCTTGAGCGGAAGGATGGTTTCAAGAAGTTCCCTCAGCTTGGGGATATCCCATTGCTTGTTTCCGAGGTCGTAGACGAGTTGTCCGACCGTTTCTTCTGGCTTGGCCTTGAAAACCTGGTAGAATGAACGACTGGCGGTGACGACTCGCAAGTCCTGGTTCATCGCAATCAAGGGTTCACGGATGGTATCGATGATGCTCTCGGCGTACTCGCGAGCCTCGTTCTCTGCGAGCTTTATCTTTGCGAGTTCCAGTCTGGTTCTCTCGAGTCCGTTCTCGATCTCACGGCGCTCGGTGATATCCTCGATGGCGAGGAGAATGATCAATTCCTGCCCCGAAACCCTCTGAATCTGTCGGGCGTTCAGGAGCATGATGCGCCTGCCGATGGTGGCGAAGTCATGTTCCACTTCGTAATTGTCGAATGTCGTCTTTTTGGGGAGTATGGTTTCAAGCAGTTCCCTGAGCTTGGGAATGTCCCATTGCTTGTTTCCCAGATCGTAGATGAGCTGCCCGACGGTTTCTTCCGGCTTTACCTTGAAAACTTCGTAGAATGAACGACTAACGGATAACACTCGCAGGTCCTGATCGAGGGCGATCAATGGTTCCCGCACGGTATTGATGATGCTTTCTGAATATTCGGGCGTGCTCGTCATGTTTTCGATCTTGGTCGTCTTTTGCTCCTTGCCGATCACTGCGGGAAATTACAGTATACTGCATTATCTGCGCCGAATATAGCCTCACAGACTCATAGTCTTACGGCACGCGCAGGTCAAAAGTCCGACAGGCTCCTAGGCCAGACCGCCGAGGAGGGCTCCGACGACGTATGCCGCGACTGCGGCCACGCCTCCGACGAGAAGCATCTCGAGGCCTGAAGAGAACCAGCTCCGCCCTGTAATGCGCGTCTTCATAGCGCCGAGGCCGAAGAGGGTGGCGCCGGTGAGGAAGCATGCCATCGGGAAACGAAGGTGTTCTATGCCGGGGATGAACAGGCCGAGCACGTAGGCCAGTATCGGGAGGAATCCGAAGACGCTGAACGATACGAAGGTGGCAACCGCGCCTTTGACCGGCGAATCCTCGTCGGGCAGGATTCCCAGCTCCTCTATCATCATGATGTCGACCCAGGCTTTCTCGTCCTTGGCGATGATGTCGACCACCGCTACCGCGTCGGAGGCGGCCATGCCTCGGGCTTGGTATATTTCCCGCAGCTCTTCCTTTTCGCCCTCGGGGAAATGAGCGACCTCCCAGGCCTCGCGCTTCCGCTCAGCAGCCTGGTACTCCGCCTCGCTTTTTGACGACAGGTAGTCGCCGATTGACATCGACAGGCCGTCGGCTATGAGGTTGGCGAAGCCCATGATGAGGACGACCCCGGGAGACAGGTTGGCGCCGGCGACGCCGGCGACCGCCGCGAAGGTAGTGATGGTCCCGTCGAGGCCGCCATAGATGACGCTCTTCAGGTACTTGCCCTGCTCGTTGCGGTGCGACTCTTCGGCGCTGCCCGGTCCTGTCTTGGCCGAATCGCGTGCCGCGTCGTGTGCAACGTGCGCGGCGCGCGACGCGTCCTTGTCGTTCTTCCTGTAGGCTTCACGAGCCTCGTCGAGCCGTCTCGTCAACATGATGCCTCCGATATGCGGTATAGTAAGCGTCATAGTAAGCGTCATAGACGGCGAGCATCAATACGGGGGCGACGAATGGCCAGGGAATCGAACGACGCGCCGCTTGCGGGAGAAGCCCTGATAAAGGAAGTCTCCCGCCGCATCCGCGTGGCGCGTTCGTACTGGGACGCGCACAACAACGCCGCCTGCAGGCTCGAGCGCGGACGGGCCATGGAGCTGTACGAGACGCTCTCGAAGACGGATAGGGAAAAGATCCCTCAGGTGCTGCGAGTCTGGCTCCGCTACCGGAGCGAGAAGTACTTCGGGGAAGGCAGGACAAAGCCGGGCGGCAAGGGAAAGTAGCGACCTTGACCGCTTGATCATTGCATTCTATGCTTGCCGTGAATCTTCGATTGCTCTATATTTCTGAATCATGGAAGAGTGCATCCACCTATTGTCTCCACAACTCTTCTGGGACGTCGATCCTGAAACGGTCGATACAAAGAAGAATGCCCGCTGGCTGATAGAACGAGTAATGCAACGAGGCTCGTGGGAAGACTGGCTGCTCGTCAGAAAGCTGTACGGGAAAAGCGGGCTGCGGGCCATCGCTCCCGCGCTCAGGCTCGATGAAAAGAGCTCCAATTTTCTCAGGATCTATTGCCTGCCATGATGGCCCACCCGGAAAGCGTATCGCCCGAGTTGCTTGAAAAACTGCAGGCACTTTCATCGATGGATACCCTGAGCAGGGCCGCGTTGGGCGGCGGCACGTCGCTGGCTCTCGTCTTCGGCCACAGGAAATCCATCGATATCGACTTCTTCCTCTCCGAACCCTTCGACTCGATCCTTCTACAGGAATCACTTGCCCGTCGGTTCCATGACTTTTTGCTTGCCAACAGAACCGCCGGATGCCTGAGCGGCACAATCGGCTCAGTCAAAATCGATGTTCTGCTTCATTCCTACCCGCTGCTTCGAGAATATTCCGTTTTCGGCGCCGTGCCTTTCTTGTCATTGCCGGATATGGCAGCCATGAAGATAAACGCGGTGACAAATCGTGGTTCCAAAAAAGACTTTTCCGACCTGCTTCTACTGCATGAAAACGGGATACCGCTGTCTCAGGCCCTCGACTTCTTCTGCGCTAAATACGGTTCCTCGGGACGGTTCCTCGCCATCCGAAGCCTCAATTGGTTCGAGGATGCGGAGGGAGAGCCAGATCCCTGGTACTTGAACGGATGGACCTGGCCAGAGGTACGCAAGCGAATGACCAGGCTTGTGGAGCCTCTGGTACATTAGTCGCCGCGACTTCAACCCCCTATTAAGCGCTTGTACCAGAGTCCATGGTTTTGAGCGAGGCGTCAGTCGATACATGGCCAGTGAATCAGACAAGGCGTCGCTTCTGGGAGAAGCCCTGATAAAGGAAGTCTCCCGCCGCATCCGCGTGGCGCGCTCGTACTGGGACGCGCACAATAACGCCGCCTGCAGGCTCGAACGGGAACGGGCCATGGAGCTGTACGAGACGCTCTCGAAGACGGATAGGGAGAAGATCCCGCAGGTGCTGCGAGTCTGGCTCCGCTACCGGAGCGAGAAGTACTTCGGGGAAGGCAGGACAAAGCCGGGCGGCAAGGGAAAGTAGCGACCTTGACCGCTTGATCATTGCATTCTATGCTTGCCAGGAAATGATTGATTTGGGTTCCTTCAGAAAAGCATTAAATAACCTCGAACGCGGCTTGGACCGTTCGGAGGCTGCGCCTGACGATGAAGAGCTACGCGATGGCGCTATCCAGAGATTCGAATATACCTATGAACTCGCGTGGAAAAGCCTCAAACGGGTTCTTGAGCTTGAGTCGGCGTCGCCTGACGTGATCGACATGCTTTCGTTCCGTGATTTGATGCGCTTGGGAGCTGAACGTGGATTCATTGACGAACCAAGCGAATGGTTCGCGTTTCGAGAGGAACGAAATATCAGTTCGCACACCTACGACGAGGCGAAAGCCGCCGAGGTCTATGCTTCAGCGCTGCGGTTCAGGGTTGCTGCCAAGCACTTGTTTGAAAAACTAGAGGCACGAGTCCTTTGACATGCATGACAGAGGGCGAGCGGGAAATAGTTCTTGGCATTTTGTCCAGATGGGTTCCTGGAGTTGCAGTCAAAGCCTTTGGATCACGAACACGAAACCGCCCAAAAAAATGGAGCGACCTGGATCTGGCGCTCATGACCGATACCCCCGTGCCACCTGCCACCATGACAATGCTCAGGCTCGATTTCTCCGAATCCGACCTCCCATGGCAGGTCGATGTACTCGATTGGACCCGGGCATCGGAATCTTTCAAGGAAAGTATTGCATCTGATCTGACGCCGCTCTGATCTGCTCAGTTCACCGACCTATATTGGGAAGATTGGTTATTCGCAAGTGAACAATACGGGAAGAGCGGGTTGCGGGCCATCGCACCCGTGCCCAAGCTCAATACCTGGCCGACCGCTTCGCATCAGGTTGAACTCAAGGGCTGAGGGCAGTTTCCGTTCCGCTCGCAAAGTCTCCATGCATTCAGTATCTTGAGTTGATGAAACGCAACGAACAGACTGTAGCCTTCCCTATAGACGATAATCAGACAGCATTTCTTCCCGAACCGACGCGCCTCGCATGGCCTCTGCGTCTCCTGTTACACTCAGCCGAGCGGAGCCTGGGAAAACCATTGGTCGCCAACCGAGTCCTTGGCTGGTATCCCAAAGCGCTGATAGGCTCGGGCCTTCTCGAGGCTTTCATAGCGCACGACGAACCGGAGACCCCGAAACGCCTACTGGCAATGGTACGTATCTTCGTGTCGTTCCGCGTTTCCTGCGCATTCTGCATCGATATGAACGCACAGCACTTCAGGGATGCCGGACTCTCGGAGCTGGAGCTGAAAGCCCTCCGTAACCTCGCTGCCGGCACCAACTCGTCCAGCATCGGCGTGTTCACTCAAAAGGAAAGCGCTGCCCTGGCGTATATAGCATCGATGACATCGACACCGGTTCGCTTCGATGCGGACAATATAGCCCTCGTGCGGGAACTCTTTGGCGAACGTGGCATGGTGATCTTGGCCAGCACTGCCGCCCAGGTTAATTTCTGGGCGCGTCTGATACAGTCACTTGGAGTGGCTCCAGCGGGATTCTCCAAGGAGTGCGCGGTGCTGCACCTGGAGGACTATGGAACGCTGAAGGGAATATAGGCAGCTTCTTCTTGTTTCAGGCAACAGGAGTCAAAGCACACGAGTAATGACAAAAAATTGATTCTTTCCAGAATTTCTCTCGCGGAAGGCGTAGGGGCACGGAGCGGGAGAATGAGGGTTGAGAATTAATGGCCACTCCCCACGTCAGCAATACGGGCCTCCGTGGGGACTCAGCCTACGGCAATCTCTGGAACGCAACATGTGTCGGGGTAAGCCCGGTACCGAAAGCCAGCTTTAATGTCAGCGCTCCGGTCGCAGGGGTAATAGCATAAACCGAAGCATTATTGGAATTGCTGTTCGCAACTACCAGATGAGTACCGGTCATGTCGACCGCAACGGAATTGGGATACGTTCCCGTAGCGACAGACGAATCAGCCACAGACGTATTTATTGGCGCAAGCGCACCGGTACCGCTTATCGTATATGCGGTTATGGTATTGCTGTTGCCATTGGTCACGTAAGCATAGCGCTGCAAGGGGTCGATGGCAATGCAGGTAGGGGCCGTTCCGGTTGCATACGTGCCAACGGTCGAGAGCTCCCCGTTTGCCGCACTGATGGAAAATGCGGAAACGGTATTTCCTCCGACGTTCACAACATACAGATATTTCCCGTCCGGACTGACTGCGCTCTTGTAGGGGAAGTCACCGGTGGCGTAGTTGTCAACAAAGGACAAAGCCCCGGTCGTGGCGTTTATCGAGAACAATGAAATTTTGTCGATAACAGAATTTGAGACATAAAGATATTTGCCCAAAGGATCGACGGCGAGCCAGCGGGGATTGCCAGTGAGGCCTAAGCCATCGCTCCAGTAGACCAAGGTTGCCGATGGAGCCCCTATAGGCAAAGGCGACAAGACTCCACTTGAATTATTGATTGCAAATGAACCTACCTGGCCAGCGCTCGGGAACGAGCAATAGACGAACTGCTGGCCCGCCGCGCCATTCGGGGAAGCCACCGTCAGGCCTTCAGTAACGGTGCCGGGATATACACGGTTTATAAGCCCGACAGTGCCGCTTGTCTGGTTGATCAGGTTTCCGCTGACGCCCAAGACGAGGGGATTGGTACCGGAGTTGGATTCATAGAGAAACTTCCCGCTCGCGTCGACCGCGGTGCAGCTTGGGCCATCGCCGACCATGCCATAACCGGATTGACTTTTAGACCACGCATTGGAGTCGATAAAATCATAATCCAGATAACCGCTGAAATTAGCGACGAATAGAACCTGCTTTGGTTCCAAAGTAGGGTATCTGTTCGATCTGTTCAGAACGATGCTGGCAAAGAAACTGGACACCATGAACGAGTTGAAACTCCTGACTGTTCTGGCTCCGGGGATCAGCGGGCGACTGACGTTTAAACCCCGGTAGAGTCTGAATTTTGACTGGCTTTTGCCGGGATCAACCGACAGTATCAGCCTGGAAGAACTGCTGGTTGCTCCTGATGGCATGTTCGAAAGGCTACTTGATTTATTCTTGTTTCGGTCGGCCATTTCCGGTGCGCAACCCAAGGTTCTTGGCTCGTTGCGCGACAAGACCGCCCTGACGCTTGATGATTATATTATTAAAACGTATGGGCAAGAATATCCCAATCTGACCGAGAACGAATATTTTTGCCTGTCAGCCGCCAGGGCGGCCGATATCGAAGTGCCGGATTACTGGTTAAGCGACAACAAGCGCTTGTTGATCATCAAGCGCTTTGATACCGATTATGCCAATGGGACGGCCATGGGTTTTGAGGAAGTGTGCGGCCTCATGGGAAAAAGCAGCCAGCGAAAATATGAAGGCAGTTATGAGCAGATTGCCCGCTGCCTGACCCGTTTTGTCTCATCGGAGCGTCGTACCGCCGCACTCGAGCAACTGTACAAGACCCTGGTGCTCTCGGTGGTAGTGCGCAATGGCGATGCTCACCTGAAAATTTTTGGAGTTCTGTACAACCAAGGCGCTATCGATGCCAAGCTCGCACCAGCGTATGACTTGGTTACTACAGGCTGTTATATTCGCAATGATGTACCAGCTCTGCAGCTCCGGGGGTGCAAGGATTGGTGGAGCCGTAAAATGCTGCTTGATTTTGGGCAACTGCACTGCCAGCTGTCTGGAAACATCGCCAAGTCTCTGTTTGAGCATAGTGTACAGGCTGTTGGACAGACCCGGCAGGAATTGCAGATCTATATACGGGAGAATCCGGGCTTTTCCCGGATTGGCTCGTCGATGCAGAAAACCTGGGATACATCCCTGCACGCATTGGATCGTGGAGGATCGAATGAATCTGCTTGAGCTGGGGTCGCCCGCGTCCGCAAGGCCCGGGGCATTAAACATGCTGATCTGTGTCGACAGCTCAGGCTCAGCCGGGTAACGCTCTCGGCCTTTGAGAATGGTCGCTCGCTGTCGATGAGTCTGGACACAGTACAGCGCATTCTGGAATTGCTTGACCTGGAACTGGACATCAGGGAGAACCGCATGCTGCCAACCTTTGATGAGCTCCTGGACAACGAGGGCTTGTAGCAGTGGCATGAAGAATGCTGTCTCGCGTGGTGGTCCGGGCGGTCCGGCCGCGCGTTCCGCGCAACCGTCGCGCTGTTCCGGGGCTTCGACCCTTCGGGTCCCCTCCCATCGCTACCGAGGGGAGGGATTCGTTCAGATTATCTGTATATTATGGCAAACTTCCCACCGCCATCGCTTGCGGATAGTTTCCCACAGATGTATCAATACTGGTCAGGGTAAGAGCCCCCGTCGACTGATCGATCCGGTAGATGCAAACAGCCCCTGTGTAGGGACTATTGCCATCGAATATCAGTGCATACACGAAATGCCCTGTAGGATCGACCACTATCTCCTGTGGATATCTAATGGTACCACTACTCGCATCATACGGACCCATCGCAACTCCAAGTGTTCCGTCGGTGTTTATCTTTAAAGCGGAGATTGAGTGGAATGATGTACTTATCGAATATAGGAATCGTCCTTGCGGATCAATGGCAAGAAGCCTTGAGTTTTGTCCTACCGGACCATATTGGCCGTTGATAACTGGTAGCCCATTCGCATTTGGGCGGGTATATGCCTCGACCACCAAGCTACTTGTTCCTTCGCCAACATAGAAATTCCCCGTCGGACTGAATACAATCGAACTCGCGCCAAGGTAGGGACTACCGGGTGTAAATGTACCCCAGGCCGTTGCGGTAAGCACGCCTGTACTCGTATTGATGTTATAACCGGCGATGGTCCCCGGATATCCACCAAAGTTATTGCTCGTGGCATATACGAATTTCCCTGTAGGATCGACAGCAATTCCATCAGCCTGCCCGTAAGCTCCTCCGGTTGTAAGGGGTGTATAGCCGATAACCGGTGAAAGAGTCCCGTCTGTAGCGCTTATCGTATATGCATTGACGCTACCTTGGGTACTGCCAGGGGAATTGAGCACATAGGCGAATTTGCCGGTGGGATCAACAGCGATATCCCCGGCGGCGGGGGTGGAAGTCGAAACGGTGTAACCAGAACCCGGAAAACTGAGCGCGCCGGTATTGGAGTTTATGAGACAAGTGAAGACCTCTCCCCCTTTCCCTGTCGGGCTGAAGGCAGTATCCCAATCAGAAATATAGAGGTATTTTGAGAACGGATCGACAGTAATGGAAGAGGCGACATCGCCAGCCAGAGAAAGAGATCCGGGTATGGCAGTAAGAGTCCCATCTACCGGATTGATCGTGTAGGCATTCAGCCCTACACCGCTGTTGAGTGCGGAATAGTTTGTTACGTAAGCCACAAGCTGCATCGGCATCGCACTGGTGACGGCAGATGATCCAGACTCAGCGCCAGCGCTGAGTGCTGTTATGAAATAATAATAATTGATCTTGTTGGTCAATCCCGAGTGGATGTACGGACTGGTTACCCCTTCAATTTTTGTTGCGGATGATTTTGTGGGATTGGGACTCGTCGACCAATATAGGTTGTAGCTGCTAGCTTCCGGGGTCTCCGGCCAACTGAGCGTTACCGCATGATTGGCTGTAGCTTCCGTGGCGGGGGAAGCGATGACTCTGGACCAGACAGCCGCGCTCTGTGCGGCTACAACTGCCTCTACGAGCGGGTTGCTGCAAGCAATCGGAAATACCACGATGGCCGAAGCGATGAGCACGAATCTCGCTGTCTTCATTCCACTACCCTTCAGTACCATGTTATTTCTCCCTTGCCAATTTCGGCGGCCCTGGTGGTCGACGACGATGTCTGGACCAGCGACGCGTAACGTTCAGCGGTTTTGGGGTCGAGTTTCCTGACTCGCTCCAGGGTGGCTATCACCTCGTCGGTCCGGCCCATCGATGCTGCGACGGTGGCGAGGCTCACGAGGAGCCGCGGGTTGTCGGGATTGAGTTTCGCGGCCTGGGTAAAGTAGCCATAGGCGGTACGGTAATCGGACTGCATGAAAGCCACGTTGCCCAGATTGATGACGGCAGGCGAGAATTGTTCGGCGGCCGCCTTCTTGAGGTCACGTTCCGCCTCGGCAAACATTCCGTATTTTGCGTATATGACGCCTCGGTCGTTCAGGTACTTGGCCGAACCGCTGGCTGGAATGGAACCGAGTCGCGCCAGCCGCGCGCTCAATCCTAGCTTTACTATCTTGGCCAGTTCGGGTTCGAAGCCCGCCATCACCTTGGCGGCGGCGGCGGGGACTACAGTGGACCCGTCGGCGGGCAGGCCTACGGGGGCGTAAGTCTTCCACGCCTCGTGGACGGGGTAGAAACCGGCTTCGCCCTTGGCTGTGGCGCTGCGCCACTGGCTCGCGGCCTTGCGCCAGACATCGAGGAAGCCCGAGTCGCGCATCGTAGTTTCCACGGGAATCCAGACCTTGCCCTCGGCCATGATCAGTTCGCGCTCGTCCAGAGCCTGAGCCTGGGCTTCTTCGCTCGTGATACCCGAGTCAAAAGCCATGAAGATGTGCCCTGGTACCGTCACAAAGGCTGTCTCGATGCCGGCCGCCTCGAAGAACGACGCGTACAGTACCGAGAGGTCGGCGCAGTCACCTGCCCTGTAGCCAAGGGTCTGCCTGGGGAACTTGAGGCTGTCCACCGCGGCGGTGTCGACGACGGCCCGGGCGAAGGGGCGGCTGGGGCTCAGCACGTAGCCGATTCCGTAGGCGCGCAGTCCTTCATGGAAGGCTATGCCTGTCTGGAGGTTGGCGGGCACCTCGGCATTCCTGGAATTCTTGACCGCGCTTACGATGTTGCCCGAGAGGTCGAGGACCCACGGATCCTTGCTGGATACGAAGGCGGCGGCGTGACGGTCGTCCTTCCAGGTCAGCGCGTTGCGGTCGTAGACCAGCACGGTAGCCGTCCTGTTCAGGATGGTCCCGCCGCCGTATTCGACGCTGACCTCGGCCGTTGCCTTGGTCGCCTCGGTGACCCCGAGTATGCTGTCGTTGAACAGACCGTAGAGCGGAAGCTGCACCGACTTGCCCGGTTCAATCCGCGGTATGACGGCGCATTCCTTGGCGCCGTCCATGTACTGCTTGATGAGGAAGCTGACGCGTACGTTCGTCGCGGCCTTCTTCCCTGCGTTGACTATGGTGACGGTGCCGACCGGATTGTCGTCGTAGTACGAACGGAATATTGGAAAGACGTTATCGAGTTCCAGCGCGCCGAGCTCGAGGAGCCCCGGGCCGCCGGACGACGTCGCCTCGGGCAGCCGGTATCCGACGCCGAGGCTCACGCCCAGGCCGCCGTAGAGGCCGAATTTATACAGGAACGAAGCGTCGAGCCTCGCGTCGAGGGAATCCATGACGGAGGAGCCAAGGCCGCCGCCGACCCTGGAGGCTCCG
>CAZNXK010000111.1:0-11589 GCA_964576835.1 uncultured Treponemataceae bacterium
CTGCCGCCGGGCAAGCTGTCCCATTTCGGCCCGCCGACCGCGCCCAGGAGGACAGCGTCGGAGTCGCGGCATGCCGCGAGCGTGGCGGCGGGAAGCGGCTCTCCCGCCGCGTCGATGGCCGCCCCTCCCATAAGCTGATCGCTGAACGCTATCTCGAATCCAGAGAACGCGGCGACCGCGATGAGGACTTTCCTGGCCTCCGCGACAACGTCGGGCCCGATGCCGTCGCCGGGTATCGTGGCTATCCTATAGCGCATGCTGTCCTCCATCGCCTGGCGCGGCGCGTTCCGACACGTATTCTATGAGGCCGCCGGCCTCGATGATGCCGCGCATGAACGGCGGAAAGGGCGCCGCACGATGGCTGCTTCCCTTGGTTTCGTTGACCACAGTCCCGGTCGCCAGGTCGATGACCAGGCTGTCCCCGGCTTCCGCCTCCAGGGCCGCCATTGGGCATTCGAGGATGGGCAATCCTATGTTGATCGCGTTGCGGTAAAATATCCTCGCAAAGCTCGAGGCGACGACGCATGAGATGCCGGCGGCCTTTATGGCGATAGGAGCGTGTTCGCGGCTCGACCCGCAGCCGAAATTCCTGCCTGCCACGATCACATCGCCCTTCCCGACGCCAGCGGCGAAGGCGGGGTCGATGTCCTCCATGCAGTGGAGGGCGAGTTCGGCCGGCACGCTGGTCGTCAGCCACCTAGCCGGCACTATCACGTCGGTATCGACATCGTCGCCGTATTTCCAGACTTTCATGCTCCCACCTCCATCGGACTAAATACGGACAGGCTGTCGCGGGAAGGCGCCGTCGCTATCTCGCCGGGGTCTACGATGCGGCCCGCGACGGCGCTCGCGGCCGCGGTCGCCGGGCTCGACAGGTAGACCTCCGATTCGGGATGGCCCATGCGGCCGACGAAATTCCTGTTGGTCGTCGCCAGCGCCCGTTCCCCGCCGGCCAGGATGCCCATGTGGCCGCCGAGGCAAGGACCGCAGGTAGGCGTCGATACTATGGCTCCCGCCTCGATGAAGACCTCCAGAAGCCCTTCCCGCATCGCGTCGAGGTAGATCTTCTGGGTAGCCGGGAAGATGATGCATCGGAGGCCGTGCGCCACTTTCCTGCCGCGAAGCACCGAGGCCGCGACCCGGAGGTCCTCGATGCGTCCGTTGGTGCATGAACCGATGACGACCTGGTCGATGGCCACGCTGCCCGCGTCGGCCGCGGCCCGCGTGTTCGACGGCAGATGGGGAAAGGCCACCGTCGGGCGGATAGTCCCGAGGTCTATCTCTATCGTCCTCTCGTACAGGGCGTCGGTATCGGCGGCGTATTCGATGAATGGCCGCTTCGACACAGAACGGGCCCAGGCCCTGGTCGCGTCGTCGACGGGGAAGATGCCGTTCTTCGCGCCGGCTTCGATGGCCATGTTTGCCATCGTGAAACGTTCATCCATCGACAGAGACGCTACTCCCGGGCCGACGAACTCCATCGACTGGTACAGGGCGCCGTCGACGCCTATGGATCCGATTATGGAAAGGATAAGGTCCTTGCCTGTCGACCAGCCGCCGAGCCGGCCCGACAGGACGAAACGAATGGCCGACGGAACCTTGAACCACGCGGTTCCCGAGGCCATGCCCGCTGCCATGTCGGTGGAGCCGACGCCTGTCGAGAACGCGCCGACGGCCCCGTAGGTACAGGTATGCGAATCCGCGCCTATGACGAGGTCTCCGGGCAGCACGAGGCCGCGCTCCGGCAGCAAGGCATGCTCGATGCCCATGCAGCCGATCTCGAAGTAGTGCTCGATGCGGTGCTCATGGGCGAAATCCCGCATCATCTTACACTGCTGGGCCGACTGTATGTCCTTGTTCGGCGCGAAGTGGTCGGGGACCAGCGCTATCCTTGCCGGGTCGAAGACCTTCGCCCCGCGTATCCTGTTGAACTCCCTGATGGCTACCGGCGCCGTCACGTCGTTGCCGAGCACCAGGTCGAGCCTCGCCTCGATCAACTGACCGGGCACGACCGAAGTCTCTCCCGAGTGGGCCGCCAGTATCTTCTGTGTCATCGTCATCATGCGCTTCCCTCTTTCGCTGCCATCGCCGCCGGCGCCCTAACGCCGTCCTTGTAGAGTTTGTGCTCGACCGAGTCGACGAGGGCCAGCCAGCTCGCCTCTATGATGTCGGTCGAAACGCCGACCGTCGTCCACGCCCCGTCGGCGTCGCTGCTTTCAATCAACACGCGCACGCTCGAGGCGGTCGCTCCGGATCCGTCGAGGACGCGAACCTTGAAGTCAGACAGCCGCATGCCCGCGAGGCTCGGGTAGAAGAGAGCGAGCGCCTTGCGGAGCGCCAGGTCCAGGGCGTGCACCGGACCGTCCCCTTCCGCCGCCTGCATTTCCACCATCCCGCCGACGGACAGCTGGACCATCGCGTGTGCGCCCGAGAAGCGGGCCGCGTCGCCGGCGCTCCGCTCACCGATCGTGCGGTAGCGTAGCAGCTCGAAGAACGGCTCGTAGGCGCCCGACGCCTTGCGCAGGAGAAGGTCGAGGCTCGCTTCGGCGCCTTCGTACTGATAACCCAGGCTCTCCCGCTCCTTGAGCCTCGCCAACGCGGCGGCGACCGCGGGGTCGCTTTTCTGCGAGTCGGGGAGGATCTTCCTGAGGCGTTCGAATATGACGGAGCGGCCGCCTACCTCCGAGGCCAGGATGCGCCGTTCGTTGCCGACGCCGCCGGGGCTGACGTGCTCGAACGACGCCGGCGATTTGAGTACCGCGTCGACGTGCATGCCCGCCTTGTGGGCGAAGGCCTTGAGCCCGACGTAGGGCATGCCCTCGTCGATAGAGACGTTGGCTATCTCGGCCACCCTCCTGACCGACCGGTACAGCCCTGAAAGCGAATCCTCGCGCAGGCAGTCCATGCCGAGCTTCAGTCTCAGGTTCGCCGCGATGGTCGACAGGTTGGCGTTGCCACAGCGTTCGCCGAAGCCGACGAGCGTGCCTTGAACGTGGCGGGCGCCGGCGACGACGGCCGCCATCGAGTTTGCCACCGCGAGTCCCGAGTCGTTGTGGGCATGGATGCCTATCACTGCGCCGGGACCCGCGACCCTTGCCAGAGCGAGCGCCGCCCCGACGCCTGCCTCGATGTCGGGGGGCAATCGCCCCCCGTTCGTGTCGCAGAGGACGAGACAGTCGGCGCCACCTTCGATCGCGGCCCGGAGGCATGACAGGGCGTAGGCTGGATTGGCGGCGAAACCGTCGAAGTAGTGCTCGGCGTCGAAGATCACTTCACGTCCCTCCGACCTAAGGAACGCGACAGAATCGCGGATCATCGCCAGGTTCTGTTCGAGGGTCGCGCAGAGGACGCGCTCCACGTGGAAGTCCCATGACTTTCCGAACATCACTACCGTTCCGGTCTGCGCGTCGAGGAGGCTGCGCAGCTGGGCGTCGGCCTCCGCCCTGCTGTCCTTGCGGCGTGTCGAGCCGAAGGCGACGACACGGGCGTGGCCGAGCCTCAGGCCCTGGGCGAGCCTGAAGAACTCGGCGTCCCTGGGATTGGAGCCGGGATTGCCCGCCTCGATGTAATCGACGCCGAGCTCGTCGAGCGCAGAGACGATGCCGACCTTGTCGGCCACTGAGAAGCTGATGCCCTCGCCCTGCGCGCCGTCGCGCAGGGTCGAGTCAAGAAGCGTTACGCGCAGGTTCGACTGCATTGCCTGTCCCCTCTCCCGCCGCCGACAGGCAAGGCGTGTATCCCGGATCGGCTACGAGCTCGGCCCCAGGCAAGGATTTTTCGTCGAGCATCGCGTTGATGGCGTCGACATAGGCCCTGACGCTCGCCTCGATGACGTCGGTGGATATGCCGTGCCCGTTGTAGATCCTGCCTCCGCTCCTGATCCTCACCCGGGCCTCGCCCTGGGCGTCCTTGCCGCCTGTGACAGAATCCACGGAGAAATCCTCGAGTACCGGCCCCGCGCCGACCATCTTGTCTATCGCCTTGAACGACGCGTCGATGGGACCGTCGCCAGTAGCCACGCGCTCCTCCCGATGGCCGTCGGCGCCGGCGAGGCGCACCGCGCTCGTCGACGTGATGGTGCTGCCCGAGTTGATGATGAACCTGTCGAGCGTCCAGGCGGCCGGCCTGTCCGGGGCCACTCCCCGTGCGAGCGCCTCGATATCGCGGTCGCCCACCGTCTTCTTCTTGTCAGCGAGTTCCTTGAACGACTGGAACAGCCTGGCGGTCCTCTCGGCGTCGAAGCGGAAACCGAGCTCGGCGAGCCGCTCGTCGAAGGCGTGCCTTCCGGAATGCTTGCCGAGCACCATCGTGCTCCTCGAGAGGCCTATCGACTCCGGGGTCATGATCTCGTACGTCTCGCGCTTGGCCAGGATGCCGTGCTGATGTATCCCGGATTCGTGGGCGAAGGCGTTTTCGCCTACGACCGCCTTGTTCGGCTGGACCCGGACGCCGGTGACCGCGGATACCAGGCGGCTCGTCGAGTATATCTGCGTCGCGTCGATACCGCAGCGCGCCCCGAGGATGTCGGATCTCGTTCGGATCGCCATCACGATCTCCTCGAGGGCGGCGTTGCCTGCCCGCTCCCCGAGTCCGTTGATGGTGCATTCGACCTGGTCGGCGCCGGCTTCGACGGCAGCCAGGCTGTTGGCTACCGCGAGTCCCAGGTCGTCATGGCAATGAACCGACAGCCTGGCGGCGCCGAGGTTCGGCGTACCGGCCCTGACAGTCCTGACCAGGGCTGCGTATTCCTGCGGCGTCGAGTAGCCGACGGTGTCCGGCATGTTGACGGTAGTCGCGCCTGCCTCGATGACGGCCGTGAATATCCTGCACAGGAAGGTTGGATCGGAGCGTGAGGCGTCCTCGGCCGAGAACTCGACGTCGGGGCAGCGTTTCCTGGCATAGCGCACCATCGCGATGGCCTTGGCCAACACCTCGTCGGGACTCATCTTAAGCTTGTATTCCATGTGTATCGGCGACGTGGCGATGAAAGTATGGATGCGCGGCCTCTCGGCGAAGCGCAAGGCCTCCCACGACGCGTCGATGTCGGCCTCGACCGCCCTGGAAAGGCTCGCGATCACCGGTCCTCGGACGACCCGCGCTATCTCCCGTATCGAAGAAAGATCGCCGGGGCTGGCGATCGCAAAACCTGCCTCTATCACGTCGACGCCGAGCGCCTCCAGCCGCTTCGCGACTTCGAGCTTCTCGGCCAGGTTCATGCTGCAGCCCGGCGCCTGCTCGCCGTCGCGGAGCGTCGTGTCGAAAATGACGATGTTCCTGAGCTGGCTCATGCTCCGACCCCCGCGCCGACCGCATCGAGACGCACGCCGGCCTGCGCCGGCCTGAGTACCCTGACGCCGCGCTCAAGGGCGGAAAGGCCCGTCCTGGCTAGTTCGATTATGCCGTACGGCCCAAGGACATCGATCATGCCGTCGACCTTGCCGGTGTCTCCGGTAACCTCGATGGTCAGGCTCTCCGAGGCGACGTCGACGACCCTCGCCCTGAACACCTTGGCGATGTTGATGACGTCCGCCCGTCTGTCCGCGTGGGCGGCGACCTTGACGAGCGCCAGCTCCCGATAGACGCCCGAGCCGGGGTTGACGCGGCGCACGGCAAGCACGTCTTCGAGCTTCTCGAGCTGGCGGTGGATCTGCTCCAGGGTATGCTCGTCGCCGCGGACGGCGATGGTCATTCTGGAAACGGCCGGGTCGACGGTCTCGCCGACGGTCAGGCTGTCGATATTGAAGCCGCGCCTAGAGAAGAGTCCCGACACGCGGCTCAGCACGCCCGCATGATTCTGCACCAGGGCTGAAAGGACGAATCTATCCATACGTTCCTCATTTCATGGGAGGGGTTGGAGTCGTCGCAGGATTCGCGTTGAATTGTTTCGTCCGCGAGTCGTACGCGACTCTGGACGGCCTTGACGATCCGGGCTTTCTCCGCCCGGCCGTCAGTTAGCGAAGGAGCCCGGTATGCCCAGGATAAGAAGGAGGACGGATACGATAATAATGATGGAGACGGATACGATGCGTGAGGTCGCGACTGCGGAGGCGATGGATGCTGCCTGTTCATGCGCCACAAGGGGCCGCGCGATCCCGAACGTCATGGACCGACCCTACCATACCATGATTTTTGATGTCAAGTTACTATGCATAGAAAAATCCGGTTAAAATCGTATTGATTACTGAAACGCAACGATGGATTGCCGAAACGGAGATCCTGATCTATCATCGAGCGGTCGGTCCGCAGCACTAACAGAATCATGGATCGACGGAAGGGCCCATACAATGGCTGCGAACGGACAAAATAAGGTAATGGTCATCAACAGCGGCAGCTCGTCGCTCAAGTACGAAGTGTTCCTGATGCCCGACAAGCAGAGCCTCGGCAAGGGGCTCGTCGAGCGCATCGGCGAGGCCAAGGGGTTCCTGACGCAGAGTTCGCCCGCCGGCTCGATCAGGATCGACGAGGTCTTCCCTGACCACAAGCACGCCATGCTCCGCGTCGGCCAGGCTCTCGTCGACAAGGAGAAGGGTATCCTCGGCTCGCTCGAGGAGATCGAAGGCATAGGCCACCGCGTCGTCCACGGAGGCGAGAGGTTCGCGAGCTCGGTGAAGATCGATGACGACGTGATCAAGGCGCTCGAGGACAACATCGAGCTGGCGCCGCTCCACAACCCGGCCAACCTCACCGGCATCAGGGAATCGGAACTGCTCTGGCCGGGAATCCCGCAGGTCGGCGTCTTCGATACCGCTTTCCACCAGACCATGTCTCCGACGGCCTACCTCTACGGCCTGCCCCGCGAGCTGTATGACAAGTACCGCATCCGCCGCTACGGCTTCCACGGTACGAGCCACCGCTACGTGGCCAACCGCGCACTGGAGATACTCGGCCGCAAGGCGGAGAACACCAACCTGATAACCTGCCACCTCGGCAACGGCGCTTCGATAACCGCGATAGAAGGCGGCCGATCCATAGACACCTCGATGGGATTCACCCCCCTCGAGGGCCTGATGATGGGCACGAGGAGCGGAGACTTCGACCCCGCGATCCTGGGTTTCCTCATGGATCGAGGTTACAGTCCCAAAGACCTCAACACTATGGTCAACAAGAAGAGCGGCCTCCTGGGGCTGTCGGGCATTTCCAACGATCTGCGGGACCTCGAGGCCGCAAGCGAAAAGGGCATACGCAACGCAATCGAAGCGCTTGACGTCTACGCCCACCGCGTCCGCAAGTACATCGGCGCGTACATGGCCGAACTCGTCAAGGTTGACGCGCTCGTCTTCACCGGCGGCGTAGGACAGCACGGCGTCAAGATGCGCGAGAGGATATGCCACCGCCTCGAGAATGTCGGCATCATGATGGATTACGAAGCCAACCGCAACGACGGCTCGGCAGAAGGAGCGGTATCGCAGCCCTATTCGCCGACCGCCATCCTCGTCATCCCGACGAACGAGGAACTGCAGATAGCGATGGACACCTACGAGCTGCTGTTCAGAGCCGGTTGCGAGGAATCTACTTCGTGATTCCCGGCGCGTAGCGCTCGATTATCTTCTCGGCTATCAGGTAGGCGGCAGGACAGAATTCGGTGTTGAACGCAAGGCGTCCGAGGGACTTCTGGACGGCTCTCTGCCTGGTATACGGAAAATCGTCGCAGTCGCGGGGGCGCGTCTCGTAGATGCTGCAGGCATTGTCATCCTGGAGGAACGGACAGGGCATCACGGCCACCAGCCATCCCAGTTCCTCGTCCCGGATCAGGGATTCCTTGATGAAGTTCTTCTCGACAAGGCCAACCGCCTTGCACGCCCGCTTAATCTCGGGTCCGCTCATCTTGGGGCCGATGGTCCTGCAGCAGTTGCCGCACCTGAGGCAGTCGATTTCGGCGAACACCTCGTCGTGAAAGTCGGCCACCACGTGGTCGAAATTCTTGTTGTTGAATTTTCCGAGGTACTTCATCTGGCGCTTGATGAACTCGTTGCGCTCACGGCTTTTTTCCAGGAGCGCCTGGTATTCTTGATCCATGGACTCAGTTTAGCCCGGAATAGGGCAAGATCTCAAGCGGACGGAGCGAAAGTGTTGCGTACCGCCTTCCGCCTCTCCAGGAACTCGGTGAATCCCTTTACCGAGGCATTGAGCACGTGGTCCTTCGGTATGCCGGCCTCTTGTATCAGGCGCAAGGCAGAAGGCACATTGCCGACATCGCGCCAGTAGTGCGCGTCGCTGCCGCAAACGACGAGAGCGCCTTCCTCGGCGCATATCATCGCGAGCGAGGCGCACGACTCGGCGCTGCCCTTGCGTATCCTGAACGAGCTGTTGTTTATCTCCAGCGGCTTTCCGAAGGCGACAGCGGCCCTGACCACCTCTCGCTGGTCAATCGGATAAACGGGATTGCCAGGGTGGGAAATCGCGTCGACCAACGGGCTGGCGATCGCCGCCACCAAGGCGGCGGTGTTTTCCGCCCGGCTTCCCGGCTCGAAGCAAACCTCGTGGAGACCCGCCAGCACGAAGTCGAGCCTGGCGAGCAGATAAGCCTGCAGGTCGAGCGAACCCGCGGTATCGACGATGTTGGCTTCTACGCCCGAGTAGAAGCGGACGCCGTGGATGCGCTCGGGCAGGATGCGTAGGTTGCCGAAGTGCCAGGGGTGGGTGCCGCCGGGCATCCCCGGACCGTGGTCCGTCAGTACGAAGCCGGCGAGTCCCCGCCTGCGGGCTCCCATAGCAAGGTCGTCGATCGTGGAGTACGCGTGACCCGAGGCCACCGAGTGGGTGTGGGTGTCGATTAGTATTCTCATGGTATACATCCATGATCCTATGAATCGACCCCACGTGTCCAGCGAGGCAAGGAAGTCCGACCGAGTCCTACAGGAAGTCTTCCCTTTGCGGAGTGAAGACATCGACGACGACGCTGTCCGTGACGAAACGGACGGAGTGCAACACATCGGGGGCAACGTAGAACGAGTCGCCGGCACCCATTTTTTCTTCCTTCCCGTCCAGGGTCAGGACAAGAGATCCGGAGACGACGTAGCTTGACTGCTCGTGGGGATGTTTGTGCTCGGCCGCTACTTTGCCTGCATTGAAATACACTTCTACGACCATCATAGAACCTCCGCACGCCAGGACTTTCCTGCGCGCGCCGGGGAACAGGACCGTTTCCTGTACATCGGCATTCCGTATTACCATGATTCCTCCCGTCGGATGAAAAGCCAGTATACCATGCGCTGAGCCTGGTGGAATTTGTTCACTTGCCGTCGTCACGGAAAAAACCGTATAATCGCGCCATGCGCCATACCTGCGAACTCGTCGTTCGAACCTACGAATGCGACATGAACGGCCATGTCAACAACGCCAATTACCTCAACTACCTCGAGTTCGCGAGACACGAATTCCTCAAGGCCGTCGGCTTCGATTATGCCGGATGTTTTGCCGCGGGCTACGGGCTCTACGTGACGCGCATCGAGATAGACTACAAGCGCTCCGCCATTTTCGACGACTGCCTCTGCATTGAATCGAGCGTCGTCAAGCGTGGGGCCGTGTCAGGCGTCCTCGAGCAGTCGATACTGCGCGGGCAGGAAAAAGTCGCTCATGCGCGTGTATCGTGGGCCTTCGTCGATTCGAGCGGAAAGCCATGCCGCATTCCGGAAAACTGGAACGTGCCCGGTCTGTCGCCGGACGGCTCTGCCGATGCCGCAGGCATAGGCTGCGCAGACCATGTCAAGAGCATTCGTCAATGATGACGCGGCCGATTCGTCAGCCGACGAATCGCCGGAGATCAGGGTCCCCATTCCCTCTGGTTCGCGAAACTACATGACCCCGGAGGGAGCCGCAACTCTGGCCGATGAACTGGCGAGGCTGGAAACTGCCGAACGCCCCAGAATCGCCGCCGACATCGACAGGGCCGGCAAGTCAGGTACCGACGCCGACGCCCTGTCGTCGCTCCGAAAGAGCCTCGCGCGGGTGGACAGACGAATCGAGTACCTGTCGCGCATGGCGGCGCTCGCGGACACCATCGAGCCGCCGGCGGCGGGCTACGCGAAGGTGAGCTTTGGCGCCCGAGTCGCCGTGATCGAACCCGACGGGACCAAGCGGAGCTGGCGCATAGTCGGCGTCGACGAAGCGGATCCGGAGCGCGGCCTTGTCGGCTGGACCAGCCCGCTTGCGAAGGCACTGATGGGCAAGGAGGCCGGCAGTACCGCCGTCGTCAGGCTTCCCGACGGATCGATGGAACTGATTATTGTCACGGTAGAGTGAACCAGGCAGCGCCTCCCGATCTTCCGTGACCGGTCTGGTTTCGCTATACTGCAGCCATCCAGCAACCGTCGAGGAGTTCCACATGACCTATCAGGACGTCAGAAACGCGGCCAGGCAGAATATCGGCCCATATTGCAAAGTCTGTCCGGAATGCAACGGCGTCGCGTGCAAGGGATGCATACCCGGGCCGGGAGGCAAGGGAACCGGTCTCGGTTTCATCAGGAACTACCAGGAACTCAGGAAGCTGAAGCTCGTCATGGATACGGTGTACGCTGCCACGCCGGTATCGACCGAGGCGACGATCTTCGGCAGGAAATTCGCCTTGCCGGTCTTCGCCGCTCCGGTCGGCGCAGTGGGTCTCCATTATTCGGACGCCTACGACGACCTGACATATTCTGCCGCGGTGCTCGAAGGCTGTAAAGCCGCGGGTTCCGCCGCATTCACCGGCGATGGCGTCAAGGACGAGGTGTACAGCGGTACCATAGATGCGATCAAGTCGATGGGCGGCCACGGCATTCCGACGATCAAGCCATGGAGCGTCGATGAAGTCATCGTCAAGGCCAGAATGGCCGAAGATGCGGGCGCATTCGCTTTTGCGATGGACATCGACGCGGCTGGACTCGCGGTGCTGGCCATGCAAGGAAAGCCCGTGGCCCCGATGTCCGTCGGGATGCTGTCCCGGATAGCGAGGTCGGTTAAACTGCCCTTCATCCTCAAAGGCGTGATGACGCCGGCAGGCGCACTCAAGGCCCTGGAGGCAGGCGCGAAGGGCATTGTGGTGTCGAACCACGGCGGGCGCGTTCTCGACGAGACGCCGTCGACCATCGAGGTGCTGTCGGACATCGTCGAAGCGGTCGGCGGCCGCATGACCGTACTCGTCGACGGAGGCTTCAGGACCGGGCTCGACGTCTTCAAGGCGCTTGCGCTCGGAGCCGACGGCGTGCTGATAGGCAGGCCGTTCACCTGGTGCGTCTACGGCGGGGGAACAGAAGGCGTTAGACTTTACGTGGAACGTATCCGCGCCGAGTTGGCCGAAGCGATGCTGATGACGGGGGCTGCATCGCTCGACGGCATCAACCAGACGAAGATATATTGTATCACGCAATAATTCACGTATAATTACAGGATGTCACGGTCGAAACGGGCAGCGCTGGTTTCCGGTGTCTTCTCCATAATCAGCTCCTTGTCCGCTTTCGGCCAGGGCGCTGAAACGGCGGCCCGCCAATCGATAACCGTCCTGTGCGACGACAACTACGCGCCCTACGCGTTCAGGGACGCGGATGGGACCATGCAGGGCATCCTGGTCGATCAGTGGCGGAGCTGGGAGCGGACGACCGGCGTTCAAGT
>CAZNXK010000112.1:0-5517 GCA_964576835.1 uncultured Treponemataceae bacterium
GATACGAAGCCGCCCTGTAATAGTGCGCTGTGCGCACCGGCTTCGGCTGCGGCGAGCCTCACCGCCTCTCGGCAAGCTTCTTCACGATGTACGTTGCCACGTCGTTAGCGTACGCGCCGCGGCCGAAGCCGACGTCGAAGCCAAGTTCCACGGCGAGTTTGTTGCCGATGCGCGGGCCGCCGGCTACGCAGATGAAACGGTCGCGGATGCCCCTGGCTTCGAGTAGTTCTATGAACTCGGTCATGTTGTGTATGTGCGTGTCCTTCTGGGTGACAACCTGGCTTATCAGTATCGCGTCGGCCTTGACCCTGAGAGCGTAGTCGATCAGCCGCTCGTTCGGAACCTGGGCTCCCATGTTGTACGTTTCCATTTCCGGGTATCGCTCGAGCCCGAAATGGTGGTTGAAGCCCTTCATGTTGATGATCGCGTCGATGCCGACCGTGTGCGCGTCGAAGCCCGTGCACGCGCCGACTATGACGACCTTGCGGCCGATGTGTTCCCTGATATACTCGTTGACGGCGTCCATGTCCATCGAGGCGTCCGCGGACGCCTCGTCGGCCACGACCGAGTCGTAATCGATCGACGAGTCCGTCTTTCCGTAGGCGACGTACATCGAGTACTCCGCGGAGAGAGCGGTCGAATGCACGACCTCGCAATCCTTGAATCCCCATGACAGCACGAGCTTGCGCGCGGCTTCCCTGCCCTTGGCCCCGTCCGGTACGGGAAGCGTGAAGGACAACTGGACCTTGCCGTCGTCCATGGTATCGCCGTAGGGCCTTACTACCTTCATGTCGTCCTCCTTCTACTTTTTCAGGCCGAGTTCGCGCTTGAGGCCGGACTCGAAGGGGTTGTAATACGCGGGGCCTTTCCTGACCAGGCCTTCGAAGCCTTTGCCGCCGTCCTTGGGCCGCTTCACCTCGGCGAAGAGGCCCTTCTCGATGGCGTCGAACATGCCGACTTTCTCGACGTGCTCCATGAAGTCTATCGTCTCCTTGAGCACTTGGTGAGCACGCGACACGACGATGCCGTCCTTTTTGAATTCGATGTCTTCGTAGAAACCGTCCATGTTGTTCATCACGTAACGAGCGTTGTCCACGGCCAGGAAGCGGTCCATCATGAACGGCGTGTGTATAGCCTCGGTCAGCATACCAAGGAGGTGTATACCCTGGTTCGTCGCCTTGGATACGAAGTTGAACAGCGTGTTCATCGCCACGCCCCTGAAGATGTCGCCCGACATGAACTTGGTCGGCGGCATGTACTTGAGGGGATGCTCGGGAAAAATCTCGCGGGCCATCTGCGCCTGGGACAGTTCGTAGAGGAAGCCGTTCTTGATCGTCGGGTCCATCTCGAAGGCGTGCCCCAGTCCCTGGAAGCGGGCCTCGAGTCCCGCCTGGAAAGCGAAGCGTTCGTTGAGGAACTGGCTCGCAAGCACGGTATACGCCTTTTCGAACGCGTCGCTCGTGGTCAGGTAATTGTCCTCGCCGGTGTTGATGATGACGCCAGCGCAGGCGTTTATCATGCGGCTGAATTTCTGGTCGACGAAGGTCCGGTACATGTTGATGTCGCGGAACAGGATGCCGTACATCGAGTCGTTGAGCATCATGTCCAATCGTTCCAGCGCGCCCATGGCCGCGATCTCGGGCATGCACAGGCCGGACGCGTAGTTGGTCAGGCGTATGTAGCGGCCCTGCTTCTCGGCGACTTCGTCCAGGGCGGCGCGCATTATCTTGAAGTTTTCCTGCGTGGCGTAGGTGCCGCCGAAGCCCTCGGTGGTCGCGCCGAACGGCACGTAGTCGAGGAGGCTCTGCGCCGTCGTCCTGATGACGGCTATGACGTCTGCGCCTTGCTCGGCCGCGGCGGCCGCCTGCTTCACGTCTTCGTAGATGTTGCCGGTGGCCACGATGAGGTACAAGAGCGGGCTCGAGTTCTTGCCCTTCCACTGCTCCAGCTTGGCCTCGCGGAATCCTCGCTTGTCCTTGACGCGCTTGATGGTTGACGCTACCAGCTCGTCGGCCTTCGCCTCGATGGCCTTGCGGTCGCCCAGGGGCAGGCTCATCACGTCGAAGCCGGAGGCGATCCTGTCGTTCAGGGCCTGCACGGAGCCGCCCGACTTGAGGAGGGCGTTGACGTAGCGCATCGTCGCGCCGTCTTCGAGCGATGACGGATCGGCGGCGCGCATGCAGTCGACGACGAGGTTGGGTACCGGCACGCCGTCGGCATTCGCTCCGTCTGCGCCGGCCAGGCGTAGCGTCGCGCGCTCGACCGTGACCGAACTGTGACCTTCTATGAAATCCTGCACCGGTACCGTGATGCGCTCGGCCAGAGACCGGGCGTACGCCACACGGTCGGCGGGGAGATTGAGTTTGCTTTTCATCGTCCATCCTTTTCCAGGTACTGTCGGGCGCGTTCGACGATCAGCCGGTCCAGACCCAGGAATGCCGCTATGGCGAGCGCGTCACTCTCCGAGCCGGAACCGTCATCCTCCACGACCTCGTACCTCATGTTCATGTTGATGCCCGCGAGCCGTGCGGGCAGGGGAATGTCGCCGCCCGGAGCGGAGGAGAGCAGCGATGCCCGCGCCGCCTCCCGGTCCAGGCCCCGCATCCTGCGGTATTCGACACCAGACATGCGGGCCACGCCCCTGAAATGCGTCGCAAAGAAAGCACGGTCGCCCTGCCCCGAAGCGTAGGCCTCGACGACAGCGGACAGCAGTGCCTCCGCCTCGTGCGAGCCTGTCGTCCTTGCCAGCTCGTCGAAAGCGACCAGGGTTACTCCGGGCGTGCCGCCGGACGCCCTGGCTTTTTCAAGCCGCCATATCTCCAGCCCGAACCCTGAAAGACCCGCGTGTCGTTCGCTCCCTAGTTCTCCGACGTACTCCACGCGGTCATAGACGCGGGTCTCGAACAGGCGCGCGGGCACGAACAGCCCTGCCTGCGCCACAAGCTGTAAAAAGAGCAGCGTCTTGAGTACGACAGTCTTGCCTCCCATGTTGGAGCCGAAGAGCACTATCGCGCCGCCGCCGAATTCGGCGGTCAGCGGGGTATACGACAAGCCCAACCGCCCGCATTCGTCGGCGCAGGGTACGAAACTCGCGCCGACGAGCTTCGTGACGCTGGACGTGAGGCGAGGCCGGCTCATATCCAGCTCGAGAGCCAGCACCGCTCCCGCCCTCGCCCTGTCCCAGCGGGCCACGGCCGCGACCGCCGCCGACAGCCAGGGCATCGCGTCGCGGACAAGAGCCGAAAGCCTTGCCATGACCCTACTCTCCGCCATGCGCTCGGCTTCGAGGCCGCGCTCCCGGTCAGTCATCGCGTCGATTGCCTCGGCCGACGGCAGGAGGCGCACCAGGAAGCGCGCGTCATCGTAGGGTTCCACCGCGAAGCGCGGGCCAGAGGCGATCATCGCGCGGGCGGCGGCGGCTGGCACGACTATGAACTCGCGTCCGTCGAACGACACGCCGAAAGCGAGCCGTGCTTCGGCCTCCGCCCTGCCGCGCTCGACGCCGATCGCATCGTCCGCCAAAGCCAGGCTGGCCCTGGCGACCGCGAGGCCTTCGTCGTAGCAGTCGGCCAGATACAAGGTCTCCGGGTCTGACCCTCCCCTGTCGAGCTCGGTGGCGAGTCGATGCGCCATCTGGTCCGTAGCCAGCGAAACGAAGCCGAAAGCCGCCGCGCATTTTTCGCCGAGAGCGCTTGCAAGCCCCCGATAATTGGCCAGGAATTTCTTCACTTGGAAGATCTCGAGCAGCTCGTAGTCATCCCGCTCATCCTGCGGAAGCCTGGGCATGCGTTTCAGGTGGTATGACACCAGGCCCGCCGTCTCGGGCCTGGCGGAATTTTCCCCGAGCCAGAGCAGGGCCGCATCGATATCGTCATAACGCGACTCTATCGCGGACTTCTCGGTCAGCACTGTCCTGGCCTCGCTCTCGTCCTTGCCCCAGGGCGAAAGCGGCCGGTAGCGGTCCCAGAAATCGTCGACCTGGGCGAAAACCCATGCCTCGCTCCGCTGCCGGTTCAGGCTGTTCACGCTGCCCTCCAGGCGGATTCCTCGTAGGGGTTGAAGGCGACCAGCGACGATAGCGTCTCGTCCGCAAGCCGCGCCTCGAAGGCGGTGTCGGTGATACCGCGGCAGGCGACGACGAAACCGCCGAACTCGATGCGCCCCCTGACGAACAGCGGACGATCGCGGACGAAGGCGGAAAGCTCCGCTTCTCCCAGGAAGACCTTGGTAAAGTCATCGACGATGACGGCGCGCCTTCCAGTCGGAAGCCGGGCAGCCGTCTCGTTCGTCAGCGCGCCTTCCAGGATGAACGGCGCGCCTTCACCGGCAGGAGCCTCGGCAGCCAGAGGCAAGCGGACCAGGGCCGCCAGCCTGCGCATGCGGGAAATGGCTCGTTCAAGCCCGGCGCCGTCCACCCGGAGCACGTAGACGAAGCGTGCGCCAGGCATCGATGCCGCCTGCGTCATCCTGTTGATGGCGCCATCGACAAGCACGGTATCGGTCAAGCCTTCGCCGACGATTCGCCGTATCGTCCAGCCAACGAGAGCGTTGTTCTCGGGGCCGACAAGGGCGACAGTCGCGCCCCTTGTCGCCCGCGCTATGCAAAGCCGCCCAAGCGTGGATGAACCTGGCAGCACGTCGAGTATTTCCGGCGAGCAAGGCATGGCGAAACGCCCCGCCGTAACCAGGATGTCTCCTGCCGTTACCGGTATCGCCGGCTTCCGTGCGCCTGACAGAAAATCGCGGGACTCGCCGTCGTAGCCTACGGTCATCAGGGCCGGAGCCGGCCGACCCGCGGCGCGCGCTCCGCGCCTGGCGAGCTCGGCCGCCCGGTTCATGAATGTCGTCTTGCCGCAGTGTTTCTCCGGTCCCGTCACGAACGTGACCCTGCCCAGGAAGTCTTCCGCGCAATCAAGCATGGTTCCGCTCCAAGGAAAGGAAAGGAAAAGTCAGACCACGGAGACACGGTGTGGCGCGAGACTCGTAGCGCCACAAGGGGGCCTGGGGGATCTGCCCCCAGATGCACAGAAGAAAAGAAAGAGGAAGAAGAAAGCAAGAAGAAGTTAGACCACGGAGACACGGAGACACAGAGAAAGAGGAGGAAGGAAAAGTTTGTAAAAAGGTAGAATACATCATAGGATTATCCTGCGGAGGCCTTGTTTGAGGATGTTCGACTTGAAATTCAAAAGCAAACCGATTTTCCAGCCTCCAAGACGCAAATATGAAAGCAACTGGGCTTCATGGACGGGCAGTATAGTTTCAACGCATTTCAACTCGATGACTACCTTATTTTCCACAACCATATCAACCCTGAATGAGCCTGAAAGCAGAGTGCCTTTGTAGACAACAGGCAAAGCAACCTGACGAGCGAACGATACACCGACTTGACCCAGCTCGATTCCCAGTGCTTCTTCGTAGATGGATTCGAGCAGCCCAGGTCCCAGATCTCGATGTACTGCAATTGCGCATCCAATGATTTTCTCGCTCAACGTATTGTCCCCGATAATCATGGCCCTC
>CAZNXK010000112.1:5617-11547 GCA_964576835.1 uncultured Treponemataceae bacterium
TCTCTTCTCCTGACTCTCTTCTCCTGACTCTCTTCTCCTGACTCTCTTCTCCTGACTCTCTTCTCCTGATCTCCGTGTCTCCGTGCCTCCGTGGCAATTCTTTCGTCTACTCGCTCACTTTTTTTTGCGGGGCGAAAAGGCGTTGGTACCGCGGGCGGCGCGCACGAGGTTTTTGGGTTCCAAGACTTTCTCGTCGCCCGACAGGAGCCTGGCAACGCCGCAGGTCGCGTTCAGCTGGGGCTCGTCGAAGCAGATGCGGCACTTGCCGCAGTCCTCGTGGTAGCCGTCCGGTTCGTCGTACGTGGTGATCACGCCTTCGTAGTTGCGCAATATCACGCGCTTGTCGTTGCTCGATATCACGTAGTCAGGCATCACCGGCGTCTTGCCGCCGCCGCCGGGAGCGTCGATCACGAAGGTCGGTACTGCCATGCCGGAGGTATGGCCGCGCAGGTTTTCGATGATCTCGATCCCCTTGCTCACTGTCGTGCGGAAATGGCTTATCCCGCGCGAAAGGTCGCATTGGTAGATGTAGTATGGTTTCACGCGGATTGTCAGCAGCTTCTGCACGAGCTGCTTCATCAGTACCGGGCAATCGTTGACGTCGCGCAGCAGCACGCTCTGGTTTCCAAGTGGTATTCCGGCATCGGCGAGCTTGCGGCAAGCCTCGCGCGATTCGGCGGTGATTTCCTTGGGATGGTTGAAATGCGTGTTGATATACAGCGGGTGGTACTGCTTTAGCATGTTCACGAGCTTGTCGGTGATGCGCTGAGGCATGACGACAGGCGTACGCGTCCCGATTCGGATTATCTCGACGTGTTCGATGGCGCGTATCTTCTTGATGATGCCTTCGAGCTTCTCGTCTGACAGGATAAGTGGATCGCCGCCTGAGATCAGCACGTCGCGGATGATCGTCGTCTTCCGGATGTACTCGATGGCCGCGTCGATATACTCGTCGTTCATGTTCACGTCTTCCTCGCCGACTATGCGCCTGCGAGTGCAGTGGCGGCAGTTCATCGAGCAGATGTGCGTGACGAGGAGGAGCACGCGGTCGGGATAGCGGTGCGTCAGTCCGGGGACGGGGCTGTCGGAATCCTCGTGCAGCGGATCGTCCTGGTCGCTCTCGTCGATGTGCGTCTCCGGGAGGCGCGGGATTGCCTGGAGCCGCACGGGGCAGGTCGGATTCTCCGGGTCGATGAGCGACGCGTAGTACGGCGTTATCGCCATGCGGAATGTCTTCAGGACCTCGGTTATGTCGGCCTTGTCCTTCTCGGTCAGCGGGGCGACCTTGGCAAGGGTCCCGACGTCCTTGATGTTGTTGCTCATCTGCCAGTGCCAGTCGTTCCACTGCTCCGGCGTCACGTCCTTGTACAGGGGAATACGCTTGTAATCGTAAGACGGGTATGTATGCATAAGCTCCTCCTATGAATTTTTCACCACGGAGGCACGGAGACACAGAGGGGGAGAGGAGTAATAATAGAGAAACATTACTATCTCTTTATCCATCTTTCTCGATCTTCTCCGTGTCTCCGTGTCTCCGTGGCCCAATTATTCTATTAGGCCATATTCGTTATATCAGCCTCTTAGTTTCAAGTACTGCCTTACGTCGTCAGGGGTGGCTGGCGCTAATCCCGCTTCGTGGGCTATCCTCGCGGCGCGCTCGACGAGCTGGGCGTTGTTCTTCGCGAGTACGCCTTTGCTGAAGAACACGTTATCCTCGAACCCGACGCGAATCCAGCCTGAGTTCGCCACTGCGCCGTATTGCGCCGGCAGCGACGAACGGCCTATTCCCATCACGGTGAAGTCCGCGCCGGCGGGCATAGCCTTCATGAATGCCGAAAGATTCTCGATGCTGTACGGCACCGCGCCCGGCACGTTGAGCACGAAGCCGTAATGGAACGGCGCTTCTATCAGCCCTTCCCTGACGAGGTAGTGGCTCGCGTAGACGTGGCCGAGGTCAAAGCACTCGAGGGTGGCGCGGACCTTGCGCTTGCGGAACTCGGCTGCGAACTGCCGCATCGTCGGCAGCGTGTTGACGATGTACTCGTCGCCGAAGTTCACCGTGCCGCAGTCGAGCGAAGCCATCTCCGGCTCAAGTTCCTTGACCGGCTGCAGGCGCTCCTCGGCGGTATCCCCGACCGCTCCGCCGGTGGTTATCTCGATGACGATGTCTGTCTTCTTGCGGATAGCCTCGATGGCTTCCTTGAAGCGAGCCACGCTTTGGGTGGCGTTGCCCCGCTCGTCCCGCACGTGCAGATGGAGTATCGCGGCACCCGCCGCCCTGCATTCCAGAGCTGTCGCGGCTACCTGTTCCGGAGTTATCGGGAGCGCCGGGTTCTGGGCCACCGTCGTCTCGGCGCCGGTACAAGCGCAGGTGATTACTATCTTGCCGTCAAGAGCCATATGCCCTCCTAAAAATGATCAATGATTTGGGCAGGAAGCGACAGGATTCAAAAGCATGAACAGCGATCCCGGTCCCGTTGGATTCAACGCCAATGCCGTCCGGGTGCTATGCAAGCTTTAAAATCCTGTCGCCCCTCCCCATCCTGCAAACCGTTTTACAATTCGACTAAAACAATTGAAAGAAATAATAAAATCGGCATGAATGGTCTCGTCCATCCTCCGGACCCGCAAGTTCCGGCTTCCGATACGTTCCGGTCTGCGCACGCTCGTCCCGGCTGAAATAGCCACAGGCCGCGTTCGCTCGCCGCGCCGGGGACGGGGAGCCCCCAGGGCGAGAGACGGTTTCCCGTCTACCCACATTCTGTTTTGCCTGACTCGACCCCTACCAGCCATCTGTGGCCGCGTACGAACCGGGAGACGGACTGCCCCCGCCGGTCTTCCGCGCGCTTGCGCGTTCCGGCTCGCCGTCCTCCCATCGCCAGAGCTCTCTGCTCGAATGGATCGATTCCTACTTTACGTACTGATCCTCGAAATACTTGCGAAGCTGTGCGTTCTCGCGGAGTTCCCACAGGGTAATCTCGGCGTGGTCCTTGGTATAGCCGTTGCCGATGATCATGAGGACGTCCTTGCCGATGCCTTCTGCCCCGAGCGCAGCGCGGGTGAAGCTGGTAGCCATGCTGAAGAAATAGACGGTGCCGTTTTCCTTGACCGGCAGGATGCTCGACATCTCGGTGCCCTGGATGTTCACGCAGTTGATGACGATGTCGACTTCTTTGCCGTTGTTCGCCTTGAGTACCGCTTCCAGCATCTCGACCGGCTTGCCTGCGTCGGCCATGACGATTTCGTGGCAGAGGTGCATTTCGGTCAAGGGCTTTACGTACTTCTGGTTGCGGATGTTGGCGATGACCTTGCCCGTCGGCCCTACGCGCTTCATTGCCTCGTAGCAGCACATGAGTCCCGACTTGCCGCCCGCGCCCAGTATCAGCACGCTGTCGCCTGGCTTCACGAGCTTGGCGGTCTGCGCGGGAGCTCCGGCGACGTCGAGGGCCGCGAGAGCGAGGCCTTCGTCCATGTCCGAGGGGAGCTTGGCGTAAATGCCTGATTCAAAAAGGATGGCCTGGCCTTCTATCAGCACACGGTCGACCTCGGGCATCACCTTGATGATCTTGTTGATCTTGAGCGGGGTCAGGGACAGGGACACGAGGCTGGCGATCTTGTCGCCTACTTTGAGGTCGCGATCCTTGAGCGCCGAGCCGATTCTGGCCACTTTGCCGATGAGCATGCCGCCCGATCCGGTTACGGGATTCTGCTGCTTGCCGCGGGCAGCGACTATTTCGAGGATCTTCTTGCCGATCTTGTCGACGTCGTGTCCGGCCTCTTCCTCGATCTGCGTAAAACTTGCAGAATCGACATTGAGGGCGATCACGTCGAGCATGATCTCGTTGTCATAGACCTTCGACATGTCGTTGTCGATGCGGTCAGCTGTCTGCGGCATCGAGCCCGCCGGCGAAATGACGCGGTGGGTGCCGTACTTGCTTCCTAGAGCCATAGTACCTCCTTCTGGGATTTTTCCGGAGAGACGCGGTAGTGCTGTCGCCGGATGGATAAAAGACTATCCTTTATAAACCCGCCCGTCATGCACCGTCAAGTAAGGTAAAATTAGCATTTCAATTATTGAAAAGGCTGGCAACAGAGGACAGGTATCTGCGTGGAACAGGAAACGTCGACCTTCCAGGATCGGTTTACCCCCTCGGTTTTCTTGGCGACGGGCGGTATACTCGGCGGCACGGGCTTGGCCGTGACCGCGTCGATGCGGAGGCGCGGCAGCCTGAAGCCGGGAGCGAAGCATGAACAAGACTGAAAGAGCGTTGGCCCTGGTGCTGGCCGGTATCTTCATTATATTCGTCTCAGGGACCGGCTACGGGGTGATCACCGGTTCCAGGGCCAGGAAACTGTCCCGGGAGTCGGTTCCCGCGGCCGTCGCCGAGGCGGGGGTCTGGGACGGACTCGGGCGGGTACGCGCCCGGACCGGCGGCGAGCCGGCGGCCATCGTAGTGGTCGACATAGCCTTCCCGTACGACTCAGGCGACCGCCAGTTCCGCGAGGAGCTCTCCAGGAAGCGCGGCGACATGCGCGCCGCCGCGGCCGCCTTTTTCGCCGCCAGAAGCGCAGAAGAGCTGCACCCGGCAAACGAGCCGATCATCAAGGCCGCCCTGCGGGACACGCTCAACGCGCTGCTGTCGCTCGGCCGCATAGACGAGCTGTACTTCTCCGAATTCCGCGTCATCGAGTAGCCGGGCAGCCTGGAGATTGCCGCTTGTCGCGCTTGCGGCGACGCACTATACCTTTAGCATGAACGTAGAAATCCTGGCCCTCTGTGACTTCGCGCAGGACGCGATGGGCAAATTACACATCACCGGGGCCTTCGATGCCATCACCGTACGGGATTTCCCCTCGGTTCACCCGTTGATGTGCGTCGCCGCGAGGATACGCTTCCAGGTCTACGAGCTCGGTTTGCACGCGATCAAACTGGAAATGGTGGACGGCTCGGGAGGCGCTCTGGCGCCGGCGCTCGACGGTTCGATGAATGTCGATGGAATTGGCGGCGATTCCGCCTGCGCCAACCTCGCGCTGAATATTGTCAACCTGCGGATCGACCGGGAGGGATCCTGGCGCCTGGTGCTGTCGATCGACGGGCAAGAACAGGCGTCAGTCCCCCTGTATATCCGCAAGTCGCCCGGCCAGCGCCCGCTGGAAACACGATAATCCGCCTGCGTATTGGCTGACCAATCCGGGCGCCGTTCTTGTATACAGTAATAGATTCTATTTAAACGTCATATTTACATCGGTTTTCAACGCTACTTAAAAAACATCTCTTGATTTCTTGGTTTTGGGAGCATACAATATCGCCACCAAGTTCCATTAAGGAGGAACCATGAAACGTGTTCTATCTGGCCTGCTCCTCATCGTCCTGGCGGCGACCCTCGTCGTCTCCTGCGGTGGCACGGGCGGCTCATCCAAGGGCGTTGAGTTCATTATGGGTAACGGCGCCGAACCCCAGACGCTCGATCCATCGAAAATTCAGGGCGTTCCCGAGCACCATATCTACATGGCGCTGTTCGAGGGCCTCGTAGGTTACGATCCCAAGACCTCTCTCGCCACGCCCGGTCTCGCCGAGACCTGGACTGTTTCCCCCGCTGGCGACCAGCTGACCTTCAAGCTCCGCAAGTCTACCTGGTCTGACGGCACCAAGATCACCGCCCAGACAGTGGTCGACAGCTGGATCCGCTCGCTCGATCCCGTCACCGCCTCCGAGTACGCCTACATGGCCGGCATGGTCGTAAAAGGCGCCGCGGACTTCAACGGCGGCAAGGCCGGCAAGGAAGCCGTGGCCATCCGCGCGCTCGACGACTACACCTTCCAGGCCGACCTGATCGGCCCGATGCCCTACGCGGTCGACATGATGGCCCACTACGCCTTCGCCGTCCTCCCGATGCACGTCATCAACGCCAAGGGCGACGCCTGGATCA
>CAZNXK010000113.1:0-11541 GCA_964576835.1 uncultured Treponemataceae bacterium
TTCGCATGCCCACCTGTCGTACGTGACGGAGCGGCTTGGCGCAAGTTGCCTGGAGGAACTCGCCGCGGCGTACGGCGCGGGTGATGGCCTCATCGTCGACCCCGGTGTCGATTTCGACGATTTCCAGTCGCGCAAGCGGCGTTTCGGGGCGTATCACTTCGTGAGGCTGGCGGCGGGGATCTGGCCCGACGCGGAATCCATGAAGGATGCCGGGCGGAGGATTGCGGCACTCGAGATGTCGGTGGGCGATCCTGCGTGCGCCGCGGTGGGGGAGTGCGGCCTCGACTATCACTGGATGAACGGAAGCGCGGCGGAGCAGGCCGCGCTGTTCGGAGCCCAGGTCGAACTGGCTGTCCGCAGCGGAAAGCCGCTCATCGTCCATTCGAGGCTGGCATTCGCTCCGACCCTTGCCATGGTCGAAGCCGCGGCAGCCAGGATACCGGTCGTCATCCATTGCTTCGGCTATGGGGAGGACGAGGCCCGTGCCTTCCTGGCCGCGGGCTGCTTCCTGTCGTTCGCCGGCAACATCACGTACAAGAAATCGGCAGGACTTCGGGCGGCCTGCGCAGTGGTTCCCGACGACCGGATACTCCTGGAGACCGACGCGCCGTACATGAACCCTGAGCCGGGCCGGGGCAAGCCTTCGTCGCCCTTCGACATCGGCAGGACCTACGCGGCGGTCTCGGCTATCCGTGGATGCGGCCCGGAACGGCTGGCTGCCCTGGTGACAGCCAACGTCCGCGCCATTTTCGGCTGACCGGCAGAAAGCCCTTGCTCGCTAGAGCCGGATGTCCAGGGAAATGCGCCTGGAGTGGATGCTCCTGGCATCGTCCCTGAGCCCGAATGCCGCTATGGCGGCGACCGCTCCGTCCTTGACAAACCGGGCCGCCGGAATCGACAGTTCCAGCGTCGTGACGCCGGAAAGCTCCGTCACGACAGAGACAACGTCGGCAGCCGCTACCGGCGTATGGGTGTGGTCTTTACCCATTTCAGTGGAAACCGTCTGTTTGCCAGCGCTGACGAAACCGATCACCAGGAAGGCTCCTGACATCTTCTTCGAGCCTGGTCCTATGGCCACCCAGCCGTTGGTAGGCGCGCTGACGGCGATGAACAGGGTCTTTGTGTCATCCGAGAGCCTGGCCGCCACGGTTATTCCTTTGTCGGTAGTCGTGAACGCGTACTCGCCGACGGAGATCCTGCCGTCGATGCCGGCCGGCACTGCGGTACCTGTCTGCCCCCATGCCGATGCCGCCGCCAACACCAGAAGCATTATCGCCATCCTGTGTTTCATTGTTCCTCCGGGTACGTATCCAGCGAACTGACAGGTTTCAAAAAAAGGGCCCCAGAGCGGGGCCCTGTCCGGCTCTGGGCTTGTATCACCAGCCGTCGTTCATGTCGTCCGTGTCGCGGCTGTCTTCCGCGAAGAGGTCGCTGACGGCACGCAGATCGTCGAAATAGATGTAGTAGGTACCGAAAGCCTCCATCGGATCGCATTCGATCTTGAATCCGACCACCTTGAGGCCCATCTGGTTGCCGAAGTGGAAATTGCCCTGGATGATGCCGGTCCGGCCATCGGAATTCTGCGGCGGTATCGCAACCGACATCTTCTTCCAGCCCTGGAAATTGAGTTTGCCCATGGTAAGCTCGAACTGGTTGTTGAAGAAGTCGGATACTATCACCTTGAGGACATGGTTGTAGTTCCTGCCGACCACCCAGACGGAGAGCGTCTTCGTGATGCCCTCGACCGGGAGCGGCTTCTGTGCCATGACCAGTATGGTGTTGTCTCCGCGTTTGAAGAATTCCACCTTGGCGCCGTAGGTCTGGACGTCGGCAATCTTGGGATCTATGCCTACGTAACGCTCCTCGGGTTTCGGTTCGTCGACCTTGGCGGCCGGACCGCCCACGAAGAGGCGACCGCTGGCGACGCCTTCGTCGGGAGAAATGAACACGTTCCAGAAGCCGGCGGACTCGAATTTGTCTACGGCTACCACTTGAAGCTTCTGCTGGGCGGTATCTATGCCTATCGCGTTGGGATCGGGAGCCCCGACGGTCGCCTGGGCCGAAACAAGAGCGATGGCGGAGAACGCCAGAAGGACGGCAATTGTCTTTTTCATGGTCTCCCCTTACTTGGATGAATCGGAGCTGCCCCAGGTGTTCTCTATCACCTGGGGATCCATCAGGCTGTCACCGTCGAACAGGCTCTCGAAGGTATCAGTCAGGACCTTGAGTTGGTCAAAGTAGAAGTATATCGCCTTTTCCTGCATGGTTGCGTCGGCTTTGGCGGGAGCCGCCGCTATCTCGGAAGGCCTCGTCCAGATGCGCAGCTTGACGAGCTTGAGGTTCTCGCTCCTGGGAAGGTATTTCTTCGACTGCGGGATGCTCCCTGGGATGTTGACGCGCAGGTTCTTCCAGCCCACATGCCCGAGATCGCCCATCGGCAGGGAATACACGATGCCCTTGTAGTCGCGGATGTACGCTTCCATGTAATAGTCATAGTTGCCCGACCATACCCAGAGGTCGAGCATCTTGACGCGGCCCGGCAGATCGAGCTCCACGGGCTTGTACGTGGCGTCGTCACCGGTGCCCGACTTGCTGCCTGGAATCAGATCCACCCAGTTGTATTCCTTGCGGTCGAACAGCATCGCGATCCCCAGGCTCCGCAGGTCCTTGCCGCCTCCGTTGGAACCGAACAAGGCTACCGGCCAGGATTTCGCGTAGGCCAGCTTCGGATAATCCTTGGTGGAGAATTTGCTGCCGATCACGAACCAGGGTTGCGCAGCGGGTTCGTCGAAGGTCTGGACGACGATCGACTCGAGGTTAACGGTTTCTTCGTCGGCGAAGGCCCCCGTCGCCGCGAGCATGAATACGATGACGAAGGACAGGCAAATCGCCTTTACGACGCGCTGTTTCATCAGGACTACTCCTTGTTTTGAACCATCTATATCAACAATCATCTGCGGCTGGAATTATATTTTTAAGCCAACCCTTTGTCAAACAAATAAGGGCTCACTTCGCATCTATACCTGTATCGGCGTCTTATTTGCCTGCGATAAGCCCCGATAATGGTCAATGGACAGTTCTTGCGGGCTGGAATCTCCATTTTCCCGTCATGTTTCCGGGCCGCCCGGCCTCGATGGCTGTACGCAGCGCCTTGAGCGTACCGTCGAAATCCCAGGCGACTGAAGCGGATGCTGCCGAAACCCAGCGCTCCGGAGGCAGTGGATTTTCCGTGACGATGAAGGCGTAGCTGTCAAAAGCCTCCCTGACCCAGCGCTCGGCATCGCGTGGAGCCGCGGAAACGTAGCCCGATCCAATGTCAAGCGCCTTCAGGCTGTCGGCGACTGCCTGGGAAAAGCCGCTTGCCGCAATCTCCATGACGGGGGCGGGTTCTCCGCCTGCCGCCGTGTACGAAGCCATGAACGCCTCGGCCGCTTCGCTGTCCTGGAATATCGCGCCGACCATTGCGCCGTCCCGCTTGCCGGACCGGACGGCGAGGCTTTCCCCCGCCAGCCTTGCCGCGTCAGTCGGGGAGAATACCGCGGCGAATAGGCGCGGATTCGAGGCAAGGACAGCGTCCCCCAGGTATGCCACCAGCGTTTCCGCATTCCTGGACAGGATGCCTTCTATCTCCGAGGCCAGGAGCGGCGAAAGGAAGACGACGCGGGGGTCCTCGACGTCCAGGGCCGCGAACAGGGCCGCGGCCGCGCCTTCGTCGGGCAAGGTGACGACGGTACCGGCAGACCCGTAAAAGGAGCTCGCCGCCTGAGGCGCTGCGTACGCGATGACAGGATCTACAAAGGCCATCGTGCCCGCGGGGCCGCAACCGGCAATGAGCGCGATGAGGCAGGCAAGAGGAATATACCGCGATGCTGGCGGCTGTCGGGTAGGGCGGAAACCGTTCACGAAACGATACTATCCCAGCCTCATCCACGGAACAAGGGGAGGCTGCCGATATCAGTACCCGCGATTGTCCCGCCTTGACGATGGTAGTTCCAAGTCATATCCTTGAAAGCGTAACCTTTATAAGGAGTCAAACGATGACCAGCTACAAGGAACTAGGGCTATGCAATACAGTCGACCTGTTCAAGAAGGCCGTGGCGGGGGGCTATGCCATTCCCGCGTACAACTTCAACAACATGGAACAGATGCAGGCGATAATCCAGGCTTGCGTCGAAACCAAGAGCCCGGTGATAATGCAGGTGAGCTCCGGAGCACGCAAGTATGCCAACTCCAACCTGCTCCGAAACATGGCTCGCGGAGCCGTGGAGTACGCTGCGGAACTCGGCTACAAGATTCCCATCGTTCTGCACCTCGACCACGGCGACACCTACGAGCTGTGCGTCGACTGCATCGAGAACGGCTTCTCCAGCGTCATGATAGACGGTTCCCATCTGCCGTACGACGAGAACGTTGCCCTGACAAAGAAGGTCTGCGAATACGCCCATTCGCGCAAGGATTACGTTTCTGTCGAGGGAGAACTTGGAGTGCTCGCCGGAGTCGAGGATGACGTATCGGCGGAGCATTCGAATTATACCCAGCCCGGCGAGGTCGAAGATTTCGTCAAGAAGACAGGCGTCGACTCGCTGGCCATATCCATCGGCACCAGCCATGGCCGCACCAAGTTCAAGCCAGAGCAGTGCACCCGCGACAAGAATGGCATCCTTTTGCCGCCTCCGCTCCGCTTCGACATCCTCAAGGAGATCGAGCGCCGCATTCCCGGCTTTCCCATCGTCCTCCACGGATCGTCGAGCGTACCGCCCGAGTACATAGCGATGGTCGAGAAGTTCGGCGGCAAGCTCAAGGATTCGGTCGGCATACCCGAGGAGCAGCTTCGCACCGCCTCGAAGAGCGCCGTCTGCAAGATCAACATCGATTCCGACGGACGCCTCGCGATGACCGCCGTGATCCGCAAGGTCTTCGCCGAGAAGCCCGATGAGTTCGACCCGCGCAAGTACCTGGGACCTGCCCGCGACGAGCTCAAGAAGCTGTACATGCACAAGAACAAGGAAGTGCTCGGCTCGGCCGGCCAGGCCTGAACGTACCGAGCCCCCGGTGAAACACGCCGTACAACGGTTGGCGGCGGCCGCCATCATGGCGGTCGCCTGCGCCATCCCGACATTCGCCCAGGAACAGGACTTCGTGTTCAAGTTCGAAGGCCCCAGGCGCTACAACGGTTTCATACCGAGCGGCGCGGACCTGTCCCTGACATACTCTGGGCTGGCTCTCTCGCCCCGGGCCGACACCCTCCTGTACCTGCTGGCAGGCGGCGGCTACGAAAGCGGATCGCTCCTACGTGATCCCGCTACCGGCGATCCGTGGTCGTCATCGGCGGAGGGAAACACCTATGACGCTCCCGACTTCCAGTGGGCGCTGGCGTTCATCCAGGGCCTTTCCCGTCGGGACGACGGCGACAACCTGCTCGAGGCCTTCGCCTATTACAGGGGCCGCTACGACGGCTACGAGAACGAGCTTGCGGACGGCGTCTTTGCCGACGTCCGCGGCATTTTCGACAACTCGCTCATGGGCGGCGTGTCCTATGATTCACGGGTGATCGGCGTGCACCGCTTCAAACAGGGAACATACGCCGAAGCGACGGCTGAATGGGGGCCTGGCTTCGTCAATGAAGGCACGGACTTCTGGCGCGTCTCAGGCCAGCTGCGGGGCTTCCTGCCCGTCTACGATATTCCGGCCGATGGCGGCAATGCGTTCAACGCGTACCTGGCAGGGTTCGCCGGCGTCGATTTTGCCGGCGGCGCGTCGGTCCCCATATTCGTCAGCCAGTCTTTCGGCGGAAGGGAGCTGCGCGGATCGCTGGGCGACTGCGTCCGCGGCTATGGCTGGAACAAGTTCGACACTTTATTCAAATCGGTCGCCAACGCCGAGTTGCGCCTGCTCGGCCCGGCCCTGGGCCTGGATTTCGTGGTGCCCCTGCTGTACGCCTTCGTCGATGCGGGCTGGTACTCCGGTTTCGCGGAATCGGCGAACTACGCTTCGGAATCGGGCTTCCTAGCTTCGAGCGGAGCCGGCGCGGCCATCGACGTCGCCGATGCCATCCAGCTGGGAGCGTACGCCGGCTTCAGAATGGTCGAAGACAGGCTGTACTACCCCGAGGATGCATTTTTCTGGGGCGTCATGCTGTTCTCGCACTTCAAATAGGACGCCTGATACTCTAACGGTTTTCCGAGACGCCGCGGCGGGCCAGCTCGTCGCAGCGTTCGTTCCAGGCTTCGCCGGAATGACCCTCCACCCAGGTCCAGCGGGCGCCAATGGCGGTCGAAAGCGCATCAAGCCGCTCCCACAGGTCCTTGTTCTTGACAGGAGCCTTGCCGGCGGTGCGCCAGCCGTTGCGCTTCCACGATGCTATCCAGGTTGTCACTCCGTTCTTCACGTATTGCGAGTCGGTGCGGACTTCGACCATGCCCTGCCTGAGCTTGCCGGATTCCACCCTGGCCCGGATTGCCTCGAGGCCCTCGATTGCGCCTATGAGCTCCATCCTGTTGTTGGTAGTGACCGGCTCGCCGCCGTAGCCTTCCTGGATCTCGCCGTCGGCAAGGGAAACCCAGGCCCAGCCGCCTGGGCCTGGATTCCCCGAGCAGGCGCCGTCGCAGTACACGATGTATGGTGCATTCATGTGTCGGGATTCTCCTTAACGGGGAACGAGGGCCAGCGAAAACCATGGGATCCACGTAATTACCATGAGGACGACCAGTTGCACGAGGAAGAACGGCAACACGTCCTTGTATATCCTCATGACCGGCTTTCCGAATGCGTAGCTGGCAAGGAAAAGGTTCATTCCTATGGGCGGGGTAAGGAAACCTATGGACAGGTTCATGATGAAGATGACGCCGAGGTGCACCGGATGGACGCCGTACGCTGCTCCAAGGGGTATCACGAGAGGCGAAATGACGAGCACCGCGGAGAAGATGTCCATGAAGCAGCCGACGACGAGCAGCGCTATGTTGAGGAGAAGGAGGAACATGAACTTGGACGATACCGCGTCCGTCATCCATGCCGAAAAAAGTTCGGGCAAGCCCGCTTCCATTGTGTAGAACGACAGGCCACGGGCTGCGGCTATGATGATGAGCGCGCCCCCGGCGACCGGCAGCGCCTTGCCTATCGCCGTACCCATCCGGGCGGCTCCAAGATCCCGTCGCACCGGTCCCTCCACGATGATGACGTAGAGGAGGATGATTGCGCCGATTTCGGTGAGACCCGCGAATCCCGTCAGGTACATGACGAGGATGAGCAGCGGTATGATTATCTCGGGGAGCGCTTTCCACGAGGCGGTGAGCGCCGCCTTCCCGGAGAACCGCCGTTTCGCCCCCCCCGAAGCGGCTCCCGTGGCCAGGCTCCTGACCACGGCCATGGAACCCATGGCAAGTACGAGCAGAGCCCCGGGCAGGAGGCCTCCGAGGAACATGTCTCCGATAGAGAAGGCCGCCTCCCCCTGCACCACGAAAGTCGCGTTGACCGCGTACACTATCACCGCCATGCTCGGCGGGAAGAGAAGGCCGACCGACGACGACGCGGTCAGGTAACCGTGGGCAAAGCTCTCGCCATAGGAGCCGGAACCGATGAGGACCGTGGCGAGGATGCCGCCAAGCGCGAGGATGGCTACTCCGTTGGCCCCGGTGAAGGTGGTGAAGAAGGCGCAGACCATGACGGCCGCGAAGGCTTCGCCGCCCGGCAGCCAGCCGAACCATTCCCTGAAGACGGCGACGAGACGCTCTCCGGCTCCCGATTCGGAAAGCACGAATCCGGCTATGGTGAACAGCGGAATCGCCGGCATACTGTCGTTCATGAACAGGTTGTATGCCTCGCTCGGCATCAGCTCGATGCTCGATCCCGCTGCCAGGTACAGAAGGGCGGCCGAGCCTGAAATGACGGCGTAGAGGGGAAGGCCGGTGAAGGCCAGGCCCACCAGCATCACTATCAGGGGTATTTTTGCGACAGTGGCGAAGGCGACCGATGCGTCGGCGAGCGTCGATACTGCCTCGGGCCAGATGCCGAATGCAGAGCATATGTTCAGGATCGCGCCGGATGCCAGAAAGGAGCCGATGACGAGGCCTGCTGTAGCGATCCAGCGCCCTCTGCCTTTGGCGGAGGCGATGTCGTCGGCTACCATCAGGAGAAAACCTATTGCCATGGGCGACGCAAAGTAGGCCATGGGTATGCCGAATGCCCGGTCGCCGTGCTCGAATCCGACGAGGAGGAGCGACAGCGATGCGAAGAACATGATGGCATCGACCGCGGTCGACGCGCCAAGGCGGAATCCGCCGACGACGGCCCACGGGACGCCCGTCTTGTCGGGCACGGCTCCCAGTGACAGGTGCTTGCCCGAGGCGCCTGCGGCGGCGGCCGCAAGAAAGGCCACCGCTATCAGGGCATGCTCGGTCAGGGAGCCCGCCTCCGGAAGGCCCGACCACAGCAGCCTGGACATCACGAGGTCCAGGACGGGAACCAGGGCGAGCGTCGCGGCCGCGGCCGCCGCTCCCCACAGGGCTATCCGGTATATCGGACCCTTGGAGGAGGTCAATGACGCCATGCTATTTCCCGAGCGCGGCGTAGATGGCCGCTGAGAAGGCGGGCGAGTACCACGAGGATATAACGTCGCGCATCCTCTCGGCGTAGAGCGTATCCCAGGCCTGGATATCCGATGCGTTGTACGCCGGAACTATGAGGCCACCTCGTTTCATGGCCGCTATGCCTTCTTCTTCGAGCCTGACCGCCTCGTCTCCTATTTCCTTGGAAACACGCTCGGCCGCCTCGCGGAGCGCCGGCCTCTGTGACTCGGGAATCCTTTCCCACGAGCGCTTGTTGACGACTATGGCACCGAAGAAGGGCGCTACCCTGAAAGCCGTCATGTGCGTCACCACACGTTTGTACTGCGACCAGAGGGCCGCGACGAACAAGGGGCTTGAATACATCGCGTCCAGGGCGCCTGAACTGAACTGCAGCAGCGTGGAAGCCGAGTCGGCCTTGACTGTCCTCACGCCGATCGACTGCATCAGCTTGGCGAGCGAGTCCTGGTTCCTGTTGACTCCCATCCTGACGTTCCGGAGGTCGTCAGGCGTGCGGATGGGCTGGTTGGAGAAGAACCGTATCCAGCCGCCCTTGGAAAAGCCGACTATCTCGAAGCGGTCCTCGAATTTCTTCCTTATCAGAGGTATCGCGACCGCCATCGCCTTGTCGTATTCCGCGTCGTCTCGTATCACCGACGGCATGGAAAGCATGAAGACGTCCGCGTCCATGAAACCGAGGCCAGTCGTATCGAGGACGGCTCCGTCAAGCGAGAATTTGAGTTTCTGGATCAGGTCTTCCTGGCTGGCGCTCGATACGCTCTTCGGGAAGACCACTTTTACCTTGCCGCCCGAAAGCCGCGACCATTCGGCGGCTATTTTCCTGAGCCCGAGATCCCAGGGGCTGTTGATGGGCGCCGACGAGCCGATCTGCAGGATGATGTCCTGAGCGCCGGCAACAGGGACGCCGACGGCAAAGGCCGCGAGCGCGTATGCCATGAATGTTTTCTTGAAGGTCATTTCTGTCAATCTCGCTTTCAGTCTCTGTCCGGTCAGAAGTACAGGTCGATATCGGCGAGCAGACGCTCTGCCTTGCGTCTCGCCAGCGAGTCCAGAAGGGCGGATTCCGGCCTCTGCGGCATGTCAAGCGCCGCCTCGAGCGATTTCCGGAAACCTTCCCTGTCACCTTCGGCCGCGCAAACGGCCTGCGCATACGATACATAGGCGCCGGGTGACGGCGACCCTGCCTGGTCGATGGCCAGGGCGAACGCGCTGCGGGCTTTTTCCCTGTCGCCGCCGAGGTCCGCCGGCAGTGAACCGTATATCACAATCGCCAGTTCGTGCAACGCCCCCCCGTTCCAGGACGGGTCGACTTCCCTCGCGCGCTCGAACAGGGAAATCGCTCCGGCTACGCGCGCTGCGTTGTCGAAGTCCATGGGATCGTCAGCGAAGGCCGCGAGTATGGCGGCCGCCGTCCAGTACATGATGGGAACATCCTTTTTGCCGAAGCCCGGCAATGGAGGGCCGCCGGTGAAAAGCGACGGTTCCCTGCGCTCCACGAACGGAACGAGAATTCCGGACGCCCTGAGGTAGAGAGCCTTGGCGCGAAGGGTCAGCTGCCGTCTGGCCGCGTAGTCCTCCTCGGGCAGCAGGAATGCCCCGGTATCGAGGAAGGCGTTGGCGTACATCACGTAAAGAGACGCGCTCGTCAGAGCCTTGCTTTCGCTCCGGGGGTCGGCCAGCGAAAGCGCCTCGGCCGCTTTCATCATGGTAGGCATGGCGTCGGCGGCAAGCGCCGGGTCGCTCTCGCGCATGAACGCCTCGGTGGCGTACTCGCCGGCCCTGAGCACGGCGCACGACGAGAGAGCCGACGCGACGACAAGAACGTATCCAACAAGAAGTTTACGCATACCTGTACTTTCACTCGCGCGGGACCGCATGTCAACCCGAGACCATGCGCCGGTCGTTGAAAAACATCGTTGGCCGGTATAGGATTCTGCAATGCTCAAAGAATTCAGGCCCCTCCTGCCATACCTCAGGCGGCACCGTGTACGCTACGCCATCGGACTCCTGTGCCTCGTCGTCGTGGACGCTGCCCAGCTGCTCCTGCCCCAGTACCTCAGGCGGGCGGTGGACTCCATTGCCGGCGGGCAGCCGCGCAGCGTCGTCGTCGCCATCGGGCTTGCTATGGCGGCTACAGCCGCTTCCATAGCTTGCGGCCGCTTCCTCTGGCGTTTTTTTATACACGGCGCTTCGAGGCGTATCGAGACGGCACTCAGGGACAGGCTGTTCGCCAGGCTGATGACCCTGCCGACCTCGTATTTCCACGGCAACGCGGCCGGGGACATCATGGCAAGGGCGACCAACGACATGCAGGCCATCCGCATGGCGACCGGCATGGGTTTTGTCGCCTTCGTCGACGGGGCCTTCATGTCGGTGGCCATTCTCGTTGTCATGTTTGCCCAGAATCCAGGCACCACCCTCCTGACGATTGCCCCGCTGCCCCTGATCACGGTCCTGATCGTGATGTTCGGATCGATAGTCGGAAAGCGTTTCAAGCGGGCCCAGGAGCAGTATTCAGAGATGAGTTCGGTCGCCCAGGAGACCTTGCAGGGCATCCGCGTCGTCCAGTCGTTCGTAAAAGAAGAGGAATTCGCCAGGCGTTTCGCCGCCTCGAACGACGGATACCGCGAGGCCTCGATGGTCCTCGTCAAGGTCTACGGATTCTTCTTTCCGCTGATATCGTTCCTCGCCGGGCTCACGACCCTCGTGCTGATGGTCGCCGGCGGACAGGCCGTCATGGAAAACAGGATGACGCCCGGCTCTCTAGCAGCCATGCTGGCCTACCTTGAAATGCTCATCTGGCCGATGCTCGGCGCGGGTTTCACCGTCAACATCATCCAGCGGGGAGCGGCCAGCCTCAAGCGGGTCAACGAGGAGCCGGACACCGAGCCGGAGCCGCGCTATCCGCCCGGCGCCGAGCCTGTTCCGGCCGCGGCGGGTTCCGCCGGGGCCGGCCACC
>CAZNXK010000114.1:0-11534 GCA_964576835.1 uncultured Treponemataceae bacterium
CGACATCGGCTACAACGTCGCCGGACAGGCCGGACTCGGCCAGCTCGACGCCGCCAAGGACGCGAAGCGCTACGCCATCGGCGTCGATTCCGACCAGGCCGCGATATTCCTGACCAGCGACCCCGAGAAGGCCAAACTCATCACGACGAGCGTCCTGAAGCGTGTCGACAACTCCATCCTGCGCGCTGTCCAGATGCACGTGAAGGGCACCGCCCCGTACGGCAAGGCCGAAACCCTCGGCTTCGCCGAAAACTGCGTCGGACTTGCCAAAAACGACATCTACAGCCAGGTCGTGCCCGCCGACATGAGGTCCAAGCTCGAGGAAATCGAGAAGAAGATCATTGCCAAGGAAATCAAGGTCGGCACCGCGTTCAGCATGACGACCGAAGACCTGAACAAGATCCGCAACGCCGTCAAGCCGTAACTTCATATACGGCCTGATATACAAATATGGCCACGGAGTCACGGAGACACGGAGTTTAGGAAGAGAGAGTGGTGGGAGATGGAAAAGAGTTCTACTCTTCCATCTCTCACTTCTTCCTCCTCTTCTTCTCCGTGTCTCCGTGCCTCCGTGGTTGTCTTCTTACACAGAGTGAATACCGGGGGATGGGTATGGAAGAATTGCTGAGGATGGAGGGCATCACCAAGGTCTATCCGAACGGCATAGTTGCCAACAAGGACGTCGACTTCTCGGTGCGGACCGGGGAAATCCACGGCCTCGTTGGCGAGAACGGCGCCGGCAAATCGACGCTGATGAAGATACTGTTCGGTCTGAACCGTGCCGAGAAGGGCCGCATCATGCTCAGGGGCAAGGAAATACGGGTCGACTCTCCGTACGCCGCCATAGGGCACGGCATAGGGATGGTTCACCAGCATTTCATGCTCGTTCCGTCGCTGACCGCGGCGGAGAACCTCGTGATGGGGATGGAACCGCGCAAGGGCATATACATCGATACTGCCGCCGCCATCAGGACGACCGAGGAACTCGGCAGGAAGTACAAACTCGTCGTCGATCCGAAGGCCGTGGTCAGGGACCTGCCGGTCGGCATCAAGCAGCGGCTCGAGATACTCAAGGCGCTGTACCGCGGCGCGAAGATCCTCATCCTGGACGAGCCGACCGCGGTGCTGACGCCGCAGGAGACCGAGGAGCTCTTCTCACAGCTCAAGGCGCTCCGCTCCCAGGGCAACACCATCGTCTTTATTTCCCACAAGCTCAACGAGATAAAGGAACTGTGCGACCGCGTGACGATAATGCGCAACGGATCGGTTCAGGGCACCTTCGAGGTGTCGGCAGTCGACGCGAAGGACATTTCACGGCTGATGGTCGGACGCGACGTGATCCTCGAGGTGCGCAAGACCCCCGCTGTCCCCGGGGAGACCGTGCTAAAGGTACGCGACCTCCTCGTCTACGACCGCTTCAAGAAGCGGGCCGTCGACGGCGTGTCGTTCTCGGTGCGCCAGGGCGAAATACTCGGCGTGGCGGGCGTCGAGGGCAATGGCCAGGGCGAGCTCGTCGAAGCCATAACAGGCCTAGGGATGTATTCTGCGGGCGACATAAGCGTCGGCGGGGAATCCGTCGGCAGCATGAGCATACGGGAGATACGCAAGGCAGGAGTCTGCCACGTGCCGGAGGACAGGATGACGCACGGCTGCGCCGCGTCGCTCGGCGTCGAAGCCAACCTGATGTCGTACAACCACGACCAGCCCGGGTTCTCGGGGCCGGTCATGCTCGACGGCAAGGCCATCCGCGCCAATTCCGGGAGGCTGATAGCCGAATACGCCATCAAGTGCTCGTCGCCCGACCAGCAAGTCGGCATGCTGTCCGGCGGCAACATCCAGAAAGTCGTCGTTGCCAGGGAATTCTCCTCGAACCCGTCCCTGATAGTAGCCGACCAGCCGACGCGCGGCATCGACGTGGGCGCGACGGAGTTCATCCGGGCCAGGCTCGTCGAGCTCAGGGATGCGGGAGCCGCTGTCCTCCTGGTATCCGCCGACCTCAACGAGGTGATGGAGCTGTCCGACAGCCTCATCGTTATGTACGGCGGCAAGATTTGCGCCTATATTCCCGACGCCAAGGCGGTCGGCGAGGTGGAGCTGGGCCTTTACATGCTCGGGCTCAGGAAACAGAACGCCCAGGAAATAGCGGGAGTCGTACATGACTAGTCAACATAGAATGTTCGAGGTCGTGCGCACCGGCCTCGCGATACTGATAGCGCTGGTCATAGCGCTCGTCATAGTGTTGCTGGTCAGCGACGACCCGGGCGAGGCTCTGGCTATGTTCCTCCTTGGTCCGCTCGACAGCTTCAGGCACTTCGGCAACGTCATCGAGCTGATGATACCGCTGGTTTTCACCGGAATAGCCATCAGCGTGATGTTCTCGGCCGCGCAGTTCAACCTCGGCGCGGAAGGCGGATTCTTCATAGGCGCCATAGCGACGAGCTTCGTCGCCATCAAGTTCAGCCTGCCCCCGGTGATCCACCCCATCGTGGCGGTGCTCTTCGGCAGCATGGTCGGCGCGTTGTTCTGCGGCATTCCGGCGGCGCTCAAGGTCAAGTGGGGTGCTTCGGAGCTCGTGTCCAGCCTGATGTTCAACTACATAGCGTTCTTCTTCGGGCTGTTCCTCATCAATTACTACCTGCGCGACGTCAACGCCGGCGCGATGGTATCGTACCAGTTCAAGGTGACCGCACTGCTGCCCAAACTGGTTCCCAGGACCAGGATATCGGTGGGTATCTTCGTCGTCATCGCGCTTGTATTCGTAGCGACGGCCTTCATGTACAAGACCCGCTGGGGTTACCGCATCCGCCTGACCGGCGCTAACGCCAGATTCGCCCAATATTCCGGCATAGACACCAACGCCGTCGTCATCTACAGCCAGGCGATAGGCGGTTTCATCGCAGGACTCGGAGGTTCGGTGGAAATACTGGGCATGTACACGCGCTTCTCGTGGCAGTCCCTGCCCGGCTACGGCTGGGACGGCGTGATAGTCGCCATACTGGCAAGGAACAATCCTCTCTTCGTGCCGGTCGCCGCGTTCTTCCTGGCATATCTGCGCATAGGAGCCGACATCATGTCACGCTATTCGGACGTGCCCAACGAGTTTGTCTCCCTGATACAGGGAACGATTATAATCCTGATTGCGGCCAACAGCTTCCTGGCCAGGTACCGACACCGCCTGGTCTACAAGGAAGCCACCGGGCAGGGCGCGGTGGAGGTCACGCGATGAACCAGATCCTTTCCGTGGTGTTCACCGCCGAATTCGGCTACTCGGCGCTCCGCGTGACGACGCCGATACTGTTCGCCACGCTGGGCGCGCTGATATCGGACAAGGCCGGAGTCATGAACATAGCGCTCGAGGGAATCATGCTTATATCCGCCCTGGCGGGCGTGGTATTCAGCGCGATCACCGGCAGCGCCGGATTCGGGCTGCTGGCAGCCGTCGCCGCTGGAGGACTCGTCGGGCTGTTCCTGGCCTATTGCGCACTCAAGCTGCAGACCGACATCATCCTGTCAGGCATAGCGATAAACCTGATGGCCTCCGGCGGCACCGTGTTCGCGCTGTTCCTGATAGCAGGCGACAAGGGCATCAGCTCGTCGCTCGCGTCCAAAGTGCTGCCCAAGCTGACCATCCCCGGCCTTTCATCGGTGCCCATACTCGGTACGATGCTGTCCGGCCACAACGTGCTCACCTATGTCGCGTTCCTGTCGGTGGCGGTCATATTCGTGTTCCTGTACAGGACACCCCTTGGCCTGCGGATACGCGCGGTCGGCGAAAATCCCAACGCGGCGGCGTCGGTCGGCATTGGCGTGAAGAAGATTCAGTACCTGGCGCTTGCCTTGAGCGGCATGATGGCCGGCCTGGGCGGCGCCTACATGTCGATGGGCTATGTATCGTGGTTCTCGAAGAACATGACGGCGGGCCGCGGCTTCATAGCGCTGGCGGCCGAGGCGATGGGAGGCGCGACGCCGGTCGGCTCGATGCTGACGTCGCTCTTGTTCGGCTTTTTCGACGCGCTGTCCAATACGCTCCAGCTGATGAAAATACCCTCGGAGTTCGTCAACATGATCCCCTACGCGGCGACCGTCATCGGCCTCGTGCTTTACACGGTACGCAGGACGAGACGCGAGCGGCTGACCCGCGAGGCGACAGGCGCGGCGATCATCGCCGCGGCGGACGCCGCCGACAGGAAAGCCTGAAGCCATGCCTATACCGGTGATCATGGATTGCGACCCCGGCCACGACGACGCCATAGCCCTCGTGCTGGCCTGCGCGTGCCCTGAAATCGAGATACTGGCCGTGACGACGAGCGCGGGCAACCAGACCATAGAGAAGACGACGCTGAACGCGCGCAAGGTGCTCTCCTTCCTGGGCTGTGACGCGCCGGTGGCTCGCGGCGCGTCGCAGCCGCTGTTCCGCGAGCTGATCATAGCCCCGCAGGTCCATGGCGAAAGCGGGCTCGACGGCCCCGCACTGCCCGCGCCTGCCGCCCCCGAGTCGCCGCTGTCGGCGGTGGAGCTTGCCGCCAGGACGATAGGCGAGTGCGGCCGCCCGGTAACGATAGTGGCGACGGCGGCTCTGACAAACGTCGCCGCCCTGCTCCTTGCCCACCCCGAACTCAAGGCCAGGATTGAGCGGATCAGCCTGATGGGCGGGTCGGCCGTCGGAGGCAACTGGACGCCGGCCGCGGAGTTCAACATCCTCGTCGACCCGGAAGCGGCCCATATCGTGTTCAACGCGGGCATCCCGGTGACGATGTGCGGGCTGGACGTTACCCATCAGGCACTGGTGACGCGCGAGGACACCGAACGTTTCCGCGCAATCGGGGGCCGCTGCTCCACGATGGTGGCCGAGCTCCTGGATTTCTTCGTCAAGTTCCACGAGGCCAACTTCGATTTCGGCGGCAGCCCCCTGCACGACCCGTGCGCGGTAGCCTGGCTCGTCGACCCTGGAATATTCGTATCGCGCAAGGCCCACGTCGACGTCGAGTGCCGGGGCCGGCTCACGACCGGCGCGACGGTCGTCGACTTCGCGGGCAAATCAGGCCCGATGAACGTCGATGTCGTCACCGGGCTGGACCTGGGGCGGTTCATCGACATGCTTGATGGCGCCCTGCGCCGCCTTGACCAGAGGACGGCATGAGAAGAACGATACTCATCGATTGCGACCCGGGAATAGACGACGCCATCGCCATACTGATGGCGCTGGCCGCGCCCGGACTCGAGGTGGTCGGCATCACGGCGGTCGGCGGCAATGTCGGCGTCGATACGACGACCAGGAACGCGCTCGCGCTGGCTGCTCTCGCCGCGGCGGGCGGGGGCAGGCGGGTACCGGTAGCACGAGGCGCGGATCTCGCGCTGTTCGCAGAAAAGAGGCGAGCCGAATCGGTGCATGGAGCCGACGGACTCGGCGGTGTCAGGCTGCCCGAACCCGCCTGGCCCATGGAGAAAACCCCGGCATGGGACTTCATTCGGGATGCCGCGCTCCTGTCCAAAGGCTCGCTCGAGATTGTGGCGATCGGCCCGCTGACCAATATCGCGATGATGCTCGCCGCCTACCCGGCCGTGGCACGATCGATACAAGCCATCCATATCATGGGAGGCTCGGCGGGGCTGGGCAACGCGACGCCGGCCGCCGAGTTCAACATCTACGCCGATCCGCACGCGGCGGCCGCGGTCTTCCAGTCAGGCATACCCATCACGATGTGCGGCCTCGACGTCACCAGCCGTGCTTGCCTCTCGCCGGCGGGGCTCGAGGCGCTGAAGGCGACCGGCGGCAGGGTGCTGACGCCGTGCTGCGCGATGCTCGACCACTACCTGGAAGCCTACCGCGGCTTTGGCCACGACGCGCTCGCGCTCCACGATCCTCTTGTCGTCGCCCATCTCATCGACCCTGGACTTGTGACCTTCAGGCCATACCATGTCGAGGTCGAGACGGACGGCAGGTATACCACCGGCAAGACCGTCGTCGATCTCCACAACGTATCGAAGAGGCCGCCCAACGCCCAGGTCGGCGTCGATCTCGACGCGGACGGATTCGTGGCGCTGATGACCCGCCTCCTCTGCTCCTACGACGAACATGGCGCTGGCGGCGGACCGGACCGGGAGCGTCGATGAGCCGCGTCATTCTGCAGGACGTGACCGTCATAGACCGCGACGGAGAGGTCTCGGGGCCCCGGACAATCGCCATAGAGAACGGCCTTGTCGCCTCGGTCACCGGGGGACAGACCCAGGGGGCAGGGGAACAGTCCCGGCGCCCGGACGAAGAGGTCGTCGACTGCAGCCGCCTCTACCTGAGCCCTGGGCTCGTCAACCTGCACACGCATTCCCCGATGAGCATATTCAGGGGCATAGCCGAGGACGCGACCCCGGACAGGTGGTTCAACGAGGAGATATGGCCGTACGAAAGCACGATGGACGGCGACGACGTGGAGGCGGGAGCCTGGCTTGCCATAGCCGAGATGCTCGACTCGGGCGTCACCGCGTTCGCTGACCACTACTTCATGGCCGACAGGATATGCGCCGCCGCGCTCGGAAGCGGCATCAGAGCCGACATCGCCCCGACGCTGTTCGGCATGGCCGGCGACTTCGATGGCCAGCTCGGGCGCGCCGCCGACCTGGTGCGCGAGTGGAACGGCCGGGCGGGCAGGCTGTCGCTCCGCCTTGGACCGCACTCGCCGTACACCTGCAGCCCCGCGGAGCTGGAACTCTGCGCCGCGACGGCCTCCGCTCTGGGTGTGGGAGCCCACCTGCACGTGGCCGACTCGGAGCCGCAAATAGCGGCAAGCGTGGCGGCATACGGCAGGACGCCGTTCCGCGTGGTCGCCGATTCCGGCCTCATGGACCTGCCGCTGATCGTCGGCCATGGCTACTGGATACTCGACGAGGAGCGCAAGTTGCTGGGCGATCGGACCTGGATGGCCGTGTGCATGAAGACCTACATGAAGCTCGGAGAAGGCCCCGGACGCGTCTGGCAGCGCCCCGGCGAACTGCCGCTGTGCATAGGCACCGACGGCGCGGCCAGCTCGAACACGCTGTCGCCCCTCGAGCAGGCCAGGTTGCTCGCCCTGGTCGGCAAGTACCAGGAAAGGAACGCCGAAACCTTTCCCCTTAAAATCATATGGAAGATATTGATGCGCGGTCATGACGCCCTGCCCTTCGGCACCGGCCGGGTGGAGGCGGGAGCCCCCGCTGACTTCGTGCTGTGGGACCTATCCAGGCCGTCGACATCGCCGGTCCACGATCCTTTGGCAGCCATAATCTACTCCGCCGACGCGCGGAACGTGCTTCACTCCATGGTCGCGGGCAAGTGGGTCAAGAAGGACGGCAGGGTCCTCCTCGACATCGACCTCATCGTGGCCCGTGCGGCCGAGCGCTCGGCGGGAATGCTCCGCAAGGGGAAGGGAAAGACAAAACTTGAATTCTGAAAACGGATCAAAGCCGATCTGCGTTGTCGGCAGCCTCAACTACGACATGATATGCGTGCTCGAACGGTTGCCGGCCACCGGGGAGACCCTGACGGCGCTGTCGCACACGGCGGCCTTCGGCGGTAAAGGCGCCAACCAGGCCGTCGCGGCGGCGAGGCTCGGCGCACCCGTGCGGATGCTGGGGGCGGTTGGCCCGGACCCGACTGGCGCCAGCATGAGACGCAACCTGGAGGACAATGGAGTCGACGCATCGGGCCTGCTCGTCGTCGACGCGCCGAGCGGCATCGCGATGATCAACGTCGACCAGGCGGGTGACAACACCATCGTCGTCTATCCCGGCGCCAACGCCAGGCTCGGGCCTGGGTGGATACAGTCCAACGCCGGTGCCATACGCACAAGCTCGTGCCTCGTCCTTCAGCTCGAGGTTCCGCTGGAGACGGTGCTCGAGGCAGCACGGATAGCGCACGCGGCCGGCGTGCCTGTCCTCCTCAACCCGGCCCCGGCGCGCACCCTGCCCGACGAGCTTTTCGGGCTTTGCGCCGCCATAACGCCGAACGAGACGGAACTCGGCATACTTTCCGGCAAGTCCGGCATCGAGGCCGGAGCGGCGGAGCTCCTGCGAAAGGGAGCGAAGGCCGTCATCGTCACCCTGGGCAGGAACGGGTGCCTGTTCATGGACGGACACGGCTCCTTCGCGGTACCTTCATATACCGTGCGCGCCGTTGACGCGACCGCCGCCGGCGACAGCTTCAACGGGGCACTGGCGATAAAACTGGGACTCGGAGCGACGAGCAGGGATGACCTGGCGTTCTGCAACGCCGCGGGCGCACTGGCGGCCACGAAACTCGGCGCCCAGCCTTCGATACCGACTCTGGCCGAACTAAGCGATTTTATCGAGAAACGACGTACGTAATACAAGGAGAACAACCATGGGCACACCGCACAACGCAGCCAAAAAAGGCGACATCGCCGAGACAATACTCCTGCCCGGCGATCCGCTCCGCGCGAAGTTCATCGCGGAAAACTTCCTCGATAACGCCGTCTGCTACAACACCGTCCGCAACATGTTCGGCTACACCGGCACCTACAAAGGCAGGCGCGTCTCGGTCCAGGGCACCGGCATGGGCGTCCCGTCGATATCGATATATGTCACCGAGCTGATCAACGAGTACGGCGCGCAGAACCTTGTGCGCATCGGCACCTGCGGCTCGATCCAGAAGGACGTCATGGTCCGCGACGTGATAATGGCGCAGGCCTCCTGCAGCGACTCCAACGTCAACCGCATCCGTTTTGCCGGCCTCGACTACGCGCCGATAGCCGACTTTGGCCTGATGCAGAAGGCATGGAAGGCCGCCGAAGCCAAGGGCATAACGCTCAAGGTCGGCAACATCCTGACCTCCGACACATTCTACGGCGACGATCCCGAGTCGTGGAAAATGTGGGCCGCCTACAACGTGCTGGCCGTCGAGATGGAGACAGCCGCCCTCTATACCATCGCGGCCAAGTACCGCAGGCACGCGCTGACCCTGCTGACCGTCAGCGACAGCATCGTCACCGGCGAGGCGACCAGCACCGAAGAGCGGCAGGTCACCTTCAAGTCGATGATGGAGATAGCCCTCGAGCTGGCATAGGGCATGGCGGCGATGAAGGTGATCAGGGCGAGGACGCTCGGCTTCTGTCCCGGAGTCAGGCGGGCGGTCGAGGCAGCCGAAATGGCGGCCGCAGGCGCGTCGGCGTCGGGACGGCCGGCTTTCGTGCTGGGGCAGATAGTACACAACCCGCGCGTGTCCGCCAGGCTCGAGTCGCTCGGCATGCGCCGCGTCGATGAAGCCGGGCTCGACGCCTCGGGAAAGGCCGTTCCGGCCGGAGCCGTGGTCGTCATACGCTCGCACGGAGCCGCGCCCGGCGTTTTCGACCGCCTCCGCTCGACTGGCGCCAGGATAGTCGACGCGACATGTCCGCGGGTCGCCACCAACCAGAAGGCCGCCGCTTCCTTCGCGGCCCGCGGTTTCCTCGTCGTGATCGCCGGCGACAAGGGACACGGCGAAACGCTCGGCGTCGCGGGCTGGGCGCCGGGCGCCATCGTCGTCTCGTCGCCCGAGGAGGCGCGTTCCGTTCCCGTGGACCGCCCCATCACCCTGATTGCCCAGACGACCATCTCGGAGACGGAGTACGACGCCATCCGCGCCGCCATCCTCGAGCGCCGGGCGGACCTCGTCGACTCCGGCGGCGTCTGCGGAGCAAGCAGGGAGAGGCAGGCGGCCGTCGCTGGATTCCTTGGCCGCGTCGACGCCGTGCTCGTCGTCGGCGGAAAGAACTCCGCCAACACCCGCCGCCTCGCCGAGCTGTCCTCGTCGCTCGGCCTGCCAACCTGGCATGTCGAAAGCGCCGCCGACATACCCGCCGAACTCGGCGCCTACGGCATCGTCGGACTTACCGCGGGAGCTTCCACCCCCGACGAGGACATAGACGAGGCGGAAGCGGCTCTCGCGGCTCTTTCCCGGCGCTGAGCCGGGCTCGGGCGGTTTACGTGAACGGGCCGTCGTGCTATCCTCCCGGCCATGGCAGAAGCAAAAGTAATAGGCATTTGCGGCGGGTCGGGTTCCGGCAAGACGACGATAGTCCGCAAGATATCGGAACTGGTATCTGACTTCGTATTCATCCCCCAGGACAACTACTACAAGTCCGCCGAGTACATATCCAACTCCAACATAACCGCCTTCAACTTCGACCACCCGGAGGCTTTCGACAACGAACTCCTGTGGCAGCAACTGTACGCGCTCAAGCACATGGAACCAGTCGAAATGCCCACCTACGACTTCGTCCACCACCGGCGTGCCGAGGAGACGATCAGGATAACGCCGAGGAAGCTCATCATCTTCGAGGGCATCATGGTGTTCACCAACGAGAGGGTGCGCGACCTCATCGACCTCAAGATATTCGTCGACACGCCCGACGACATACGCTTCATCCGCCGCCTGTCGCGCGACATCAAGGAGAGGGGCCGCACCGTCGACTCGGTGATAGACCAGTACCTCAACGTGGTGCGTCCCGGCCACTTCCAGTTCATCGAGCCGACGAAACGCTATGCCGACATCATCATTCCCGAAGGCGGCGCCAACGAGAACGCCCTCCACGTCCTCGTCACTTTCATCAACACCATACTCAACTCAGGCAACGACCATGAGCCTGTCGGACCTTGAACCGCGATTCGCGTTTCAATAATAAAAACGTCGTTTTATGTTGACAGTTCAAACTTGCCGTGTTTCCATAATGATGCATCGGAGACAAACACCATGAACAGAATTACCAGCCACCCGGTCATAGACGTGCCCCAGACAGCGGTGCGGGCCGACTTTTCTTTCGACGGCCTGGCCATGAACGGGCGTGAAGGCGAAGCCCTGAGCTCGGCCTTGTTCTCCAACGGCGTCAAGAGCTTCTCCGAGCACCGCAAGGGAGACGCGCCGCAGGGCATATTCTGCGCCAACGGCCAGTGCTCCCAGTGCAATGTCCTCGTCGACGGCATCGTCCGCAAGGCCTGCATCACCGCCCTTAGGCCGGGCATGCAGGTGAGCACTGTCCATGGCATTCCTGAATTGCTGGCCGACGACGAACCAGCCTCTCCAAAAGCCATCGAGACTATCAGGACCGAGGTCCTCGTCATAGGCGGCGGCCCCTCGGGACTCGCCGCGGCCGCCGAGCTGGCAGAACGCGGCTTCGACGTCGTGCTGGCCGACGACAAGGCGACGCCCGGCGGCAAGCTCGTCCTCCAGACGCACAAGTTCTTCGGGTCGGAGGAAGACTGCTACGCGGGCACACGCGGTTACGATATCGCAACCATCCTGGAAGCCAAGGTTCGGGCCTTCCCCAACGTGCGCATGCTGGCAAATTCCCCCGTCATCGGCATATACAAGGACCGCAAGGCTGGAATCTACCTGGACTACGAGCGGTACCTACTTGTCGACTTCAAGGCCATCATCGTCGCGGCGGGCGCAAGGGAGAAGTCGATACTCTTCCCCGGCAACGACCTCCCCGGGGTATACGGCGCAGGCGCTTTCCAGACTCTCGTCAACCGCGACCTCGTCAAGGCGGCCGACAAGGTCTTCGTCA
>CAZNXK010000115.1:0-11526 GCA_964576835.1 uncultured Treponemataceae bacterium
GCATGCAAGGTGGGGAATTTGGTTTATGCAAGCAATATCCTGAATAGTTCAATTACTCTTGCCGCGCCGAGCGTTCAGATAGCATGACGATGCCCAGCCAGATGAACCAGACGATCTGCCCGAGGCCGAAGACGTACGCGAGTTCCTTGAGCGGCGGTTTGCTTGAGATGACGGCAACCACCGAGATGGCAATGCCGAAAACATTCAATGGTTTGGGCAATCTCCGCGTCTTCCAGGCCGCCAGGCTGACCAAGAGCATCCACGTACCTCCTATTATTTCACCGTTGCCGCTCAAGCCTGATGAAACCGCATCGATAGCCGACCAGAGCGAAACGGCATGGGCTTGATCCTTGCCGTAGAGGGCGGCGACGGGGGCGATACCCGCGTTGAAGACCATGCCGCTGGCTATGAGAAGCCCCGCCCAGATGATCGCGATCGGCGTCGCTATATCCAGGAGCGCCTCGGCGCCAAGCCTCAGGCGTTGCCTGAGCGCTACCGCGAGCACTACCAGGAATATTCCGAACAGTACGTACACGACAAATTCCATGGCGTACATGCTGCCCTGGTTGGCTATGAGCATTGCAGTTTTTTGCAGCGGTTCAACCTGGCTCGGGTAATCCACCACCAAGAGGAAAAAGGGCATGGCCGCAAGGTATGCAGCCGCGAGGTACAGGGCGGCGAGTCCGCCTGCCTTCGACAAGTTCTTCATGTTTCATCTCCTGTTTCGATTTGATGTACCGACAACAGCGGTATTCCAAGATCGCGCACTTTTTTAAGGATGCCAAAGAGGGCAGCCTGGTCGGCCACGGAGCAGATAAGGAGGGTGACGTCCTCGCCCTCGCGGGCGAGGTTGTAAGCTCCGAACAGGTCGGCCCAATCAGAGCTCAAGTGGCCTTTCAGGCGAATCTCATATCGCATAAGGTTCCCCTCGCAGGCATGGCGCCTCTAGCGGACCTGTACCCTTGAGGTCTCGGGAACAGCGAATCCCTTGACGATAAGCCAGACGGCAAGGACCAACTCCTGAACCAGGATGGGCATGTTGAACAGAAATAGAACCGGTGAGGAGGGATCCATCAAACTGAGAAGGCCGACTACGCTGGATGCTAGCATCAACAGAATTGCCACTAGCCCCCAGGCTGAGAGCCAGCGAGGCACGAGATTGGTCCTGTAGAAAATAGCGTAGTAGATCAGAGCCGCTATGCCAAAGGGAGGGACATAGATGTTGGCCACCCAATTATTCATCGCCGTGATAACCGCGCCGAGGGGCTGGAAAAACGAGTCGGGGGGACTGCCGGCCTTCACGAATTCCTGGCTGACCGCCACGAGGGCGAAAAAGCCGGCGGCGCTCGCGATCTGCAGCGCCCCTTCAATGAGACGAAGTCCCATCACAGCCTGTGCCAAACCTTCGCCATGCTGTTTCAAGGCTGAATAAAGCGAGATTCCAATGCCGGCGCAGGAGATGCCCATGACCATGAGTGCAAGGGCAAACAGCAGAGTGTGAGTGCGGTTTGCCGCCACGGCGGACAGGATATCCGGGGCCGAGAGATGCTGCCCAAACAACAGCATTGCAGTGATCATCGGTACTGTTCCCATGATGAACAGGATACCGGTGGTCCTTGCGCTTGTCCTTGAATTGGTCATACTGTTCCCCCTCTTTCCTCTCTCGTTTCCATGTCCGATCGTCGATATAAATCCATTAATTCCCTCCTTCAATTTGCGACCGAGCACAAGCATAGCGATATCTGCCCCGCGGTGTGTAGACACAAAAGTGTTGTTTTTCTCACTTCCTAAAAAAACACTCCGAAAGACACCAAAGTGTCTTTGACGGGATTTCGCAGCGGGCTAGATTTCTGCCTGCGCTAGCTAAGCGCATGATCACTGTGGTTCTGGAGGATAAAATGAGGATCAAAGCAATGTGGATATGTATCCTGGCTCTGTTCTGCGCCAGCGCGGCCGCCAACGCGGAAGGAGAGGATCCAGTCAACGGATTCGACCAGCGGCACCAAGGTTTCTACTTTGGTACTCCCGTGTATTTATTCAGGACAAGCTCGGCCTCGGGCATACAATTGGGCTACCAACTGAAAAGGCTGCACTTCCGCCTGGATGCGAGTTTCATTTCCGATACCGAAAACGGCGATTGCTCCTTTTTCGCCAATCCGTCGATCGGAGCCTTCTATTCAGAGGATTGGGAATCGAAGATCAGAACGTATCAAGGCGTCGCTATCGGGGTGCAGAAGGGGATATGGAATTCTTTTGAGGGGATGTCATATTTCGTCAACTTCATGACCGGGGCGGAATGGTTCGTGTTCGAGCGCAAGGCAATCTACCTCGAACTTGGATCCGGCATTGCCATACTGCCGAAATCCGGCGCCTTCGAGGGCGGAACCATCATAGGCGGAGGCATAAAATGCTTCTTCTGAAAAGCGCGCATGCCGTGATACCAAGGAGTCTTCTCGGCGCATTCTGCGCGGTCTTCCTCGTCATGGGATCTGGCGCGCAAGAGGGTGAATGGAAAAGCAGTTTGCTCGACAAGGGCACTATCTCCGTGCAATACCGGATTTCAGAACGCGTGACGGAAAGCGGTAGCACTGTCCCCCTGATCGAGGACATCACGACGACGATTACCGATGTCGGTCTGTCCAGTTGCGTAGCCTTGATGAAAGACCCGTCGAAGCATAAGTACTTCATGGGCGATTTTTCGAGCGAGAAGATCAAGGAGGTATCCGACGAAGAATGGATCGTCTATTACTATACCAAGAACCCTTGGCCCATCGCCGATTCGGATTGCGTCGCCGTGATGTCCTTTTCCGAGGACGCCGCACAGGGCACCGCGGTCTTCAAGCTATCCGCAGCGCCGGATCTGTTGGAGAGCAAAGAGGTGAGGCGTATGAGCCTCTTCAACATCGTTTACTCGTTCAAGGCTCTGGGGGATGGCACAGTCCAGATCGTCGTGACGGGGAGGACCTCTCCTCCAGTCGAAGCTCCTCTCTGGCTGATCAAATCGGCGTTTCCCGGTATGCCGGCCGACGGAATCAGGAAGTTCGTAAAGGTGGCAAAGACGATGTAGCGTCTACAGGAGTCCCAATTCGCGGGCGCGGGACAGGGCCTCCGTGCGCCGCTTAACGTCGAGCTTGTCGAAGATCCTTCGATTGTGGCCCTTGATGGTATCCAGGGCGAGGAATAGTCGTTCGCCGATTTCTTGATTCGAAAGCCCTTGGCCGATGAGGTCAAGGACTTCGAGTTCTCGCTGGGTCAAGGGTTCCAACAGCCCTTGGGTGGCGGACGCTGCGAAATCTGCTGGCGTCTCGTCCAACGCCCTCTGCAGTGTCTTTGAAAGGGGTTTCTTTTCAAAGGCGGCAAGTAGCCTATGGGCATATGCCTCCATGCCAGGCGTACAGTTTTTACGCGAAGCGTCCATCCTTGCCAACAACGCCGCCATGGAGGGTCCTTCGTCCACGAATAGACGGACATAACCCTCCGGCTCGGCCAAGGTCAGCGCACGTTCCAGGACTGCGAGAGCGAGAGGAATGTCGCCTTGTGCCGCGAAAGCGAGCGCCTGCAGCACCAGGATTTCTATCACGTTCCCTATGCGCCCGCCTGCTTCCGCCGCACGCAGGAGGCGCTCCAATAGTCCCTTTGCCTTGTGGATGGAGTCATCGGATGCATTCTTGTATCGGGCCATGAGTACTCTGGCCAAGGTGACGTGTTCAAACTCACGCATGTAGCTGAGCTCATCGTCAACGGACAGACCCTGATCATGCATCCATCCCAGGGCTTCAGCCTGCCTGCCCTGCAGAACCCAAATCCGCGCCTTCATCGCCGATATGGGACGCACAACGGGCAAAGGGCTCCTGACATACAGACGCTCCGCCTCGTACAGCAGGTCGAGCGCGCCATCCAGGTCTCCCTGGATCTGCCTCATGAGGGCCTCCGCAACCCGCAGGCGATGTTGTTGACCCAATAGAACTGCTCGCCCGTCCAGCTCTTTGCTCCTCGACAAATAGAGCAGGGCAGAATCAAGCTCACCTCGTTCGCGTTTCAGCTCACAGAGTCCCCTGTACAGTTCAGCCGCGTCCGGAGGAATTGGTTTGCCTTGGTCAACTACAAATTGAAGCGACTGCTCGAGTGTGCTCGCCGCATCATTGAGATGACCTTGGGCCATTCGAATATCAGCCAGAACAAACGCCGTGCCGATCGCGTCCGGGATGTTGCGTGCTGTCCGCAGTTTCGCGTTGTAGTCGGCGAAGACCCGGCCGGCTGTTTCAAGGTCTCCATTCGCCCAGCAGGCAATCCCCAAGAGCCCCATCGCTTGCTGGCGTCTGATATGATCTCCTTCGGGCAGGAGGTCGAGCGCCCGCTGGGCGTAACTTACCGTGCCGGGGACATCGCTGAGAGACTGGGCTAGATAGGTGCGGGCGACGGCTATTGTCGCAGGGAGAGACAGAAACTGCGCTTCGTCTACGACGACCATTTCGGCCGATGGATTTGCGAGCCATCGTTCGGCGTCTTTCAACCGGGACTCGACTGCCTCCATCTCGGCGGATGGCAACAATGCATAGGCATACCAGACGCTGAGCACGGGCCGGTCGCGCACCAGCCCGTCCGGCAACGCCCGCACCCAACCAAGCCACGCGGAGGACTGGGGACTTCCTTCCATCGCGGGCCCTGCCAGCTCGATAAGGCCTGCCGCCCGTTCAAAATCTTCGGCGGCAAGCGCGTGGGAGATGGCATCGGATGGCAGGCCGTTTTGCCCGTACCACTCGCTTGCCAGATGATGCAGGGTAGAAATCCGATCAGGCTGTACCTCTTTCAAGTGTACCTGCAGAACGTCGGCGAAAAGGTGGTGATAGCGATACCATCGGCGCTTGTCATCGAGCGGTACGACGAACAGATTGCCACGCTCCAGGGTCTCCAGCATTTCTCCACCGTCTTTTCGCCCAGTGACGGCATCGCACAGGCGACCGCATAGTCCGTCGAGAATGGCCGTTTGCAACAAAAAGTCCTGCACGCGTTCGCTCTGGCGTTGAAGAACCTCTTCGACTAGATAATCCAGAACAAAGCGGTGGCTGCCGGAGAAGGCCTGGATGAAGCCGGCGGTGTCCGATTGACCCTGCATGGATAGAGCCGCCATCTGCAAGCCGGCGATCCAGCCTTCGGTGCGGTTTTCCAAGGCGGCGATGTCATCTTCAGAGAGATTCAGTCCCATTGCCTGGTTGAAGAATTCCGCTGCTTCGGAGCGGGTAAAACGCAAGTCGGCGGCACGCAACTCAGTCATTTGACCACGGGCGCGCCACTTGGCCAGAGGCAGGTTGGGATCTTCCCGGGTGATGATGACCACATGCATCTGTGGCGGTTCGTGCTCCAGTATGAAGGCGAGGGCGTCGTCGACCGGTTTGGCGTCAATGGCATGGTAGTCGTCAAGCACGAGGATGAAATCATCCGGTATGGCGTTGATCTCATTTAAAAGGGATGTCAGGACGAGTTCGGTTGGCGTCTGCTGGGGAGCTTGTAGCGCCGTCAATATCCTTACTCCGATATCCGGTTTCACTGTTTGCACAGCGGCAACCAAGTACGTCAGGAAGCGTCCCAAGCCGCTATCCCCTTCGTCCAGCGACAGCCATGCGGACGATCGCTTGCCACCAGCAATCCATTCGCTCGCCAGTGTGGTTTTGCCGCAACCGGCGGGAGCGGAAATGAGCGTCAGTTTACGGTACAGAACCTAGGTCAGCCTTTTAATCAGGCAGGGAAGGAGGAATAACTTCGGCCGATGAGGGGGTGCATATAGTTTTGTGGCAAGAACCGGTGCAGGCATGAGTCGAGTATAACTGAGGGCACCGATTAAGCAAGCGTAAGACGGAATACCGATCAGAGATACGTGGGCAAACCAGTGTTGATTTCCCCCGACAAAAAACACACTCGGAAACACACCAAAGTGTCTTTGCGGCGTTTTCGCGGCGGGTTAGATTCCTGCCTGCGCCAGCGAAGCGCATGAGCATTGTGGTTAGGGGGATTGAATGAAAAACAAAGCAATACGGATATTTACCATGGCGCTGTCCTGCGCCAGCGCGATCACATCCATCGCCTGCTCCTCGACTCCGCCGGATGCCGTGTCAGGGGCAACGTCCGCGATATATGAATGGACTGTAGAAGCAAAACCAGCCAATTCGAAAGTACTCATAGTAGCGGCCATCTCGAAGACGGGAGGAACCGCAAAGGTTGCGGAAGCCATGGCGGAAGTCTTCGGCGCGCGTGTAGCCTCGCCCCGGCAGGTAAAAGCGAAGGAGCTATTGGATTATAGTCTTATCGGTTTCGGTTCGGGAATCTTCGATCAGATGCACCACGCTTCCATCTTCGAGTTCATCGAGAGCTTGCCGGAAATGGCTGGCAGAAAGGCTTTCATCTTCTCGACGAGCGGAGTCTCGAGGCAGTTCGCGATCGACCACAAGATCGACGACCCGCATACCCAGCTCAGGGAGATGCTTCGGTCGAAAGGTTTCGAGATTGTCGGCGAATATAATTGCGCTGGTTTCAACGACAACAGCTTTTTGAAGCTCTTCGGGGGGATGAACAAGGGCAAGCCGGACGCGCAGGATGTCGAACAGGCGAAAGCCTTCGCCAGGGAGTTGAAATCGCGCTTCCTGGATCCCGAGGGGAGATGATTTTTGCCTACAGCACGCCAAGCTCGCGGGCGCGGGCAATCGCCTCGGTTCTACGCTTAACATCGAGCTTGTCGAAGATCCTGCGGTTATGGCCTTTTATCGTATCCAGGGCGAGGAAGAGGCGCTCGCCGATTTCCTGGTTTGACAAGCCCTGGGCGATGAGGCGCAGGACTTCGAGTTCACGCTGGCTCAAGGGGTCGATCAGTCCTTGTGAACGGGAGGCTGATGATCCGGCTCTGGCCTCGTCTCGAATCCTCCGTTCCGAAGAGAAAGCCGCGAGGAGCCGGCCGGTATAGGCGGGCTTGGTTCCCTTGGAGCTAGACAGGACCAATAGTCTCTCCATCGGCTCACCCTCGTCCAGGTACATACGAATGAAACCGCTGGCTTCGGCCATTTCCAGGACCTTGCCGAGGAGCTTGTACGCCGCGACATCGCTACCCTTGGCTTGGATCGCAAGAGCCTGAAGGATCAGCGCCCTGAGGTGCTCGCCCTGCCAGCCCTTGGCTTCCATCGCGCCGCAATAAGGCTCGATCAGCGCCAAGGCCGAGTCAGGCTCGTTCCGTGCCAAAAAAACGTGGGCCTTGCTGAGCGGCAGCTCGAAGCTGCCGGCGATGCGAGCAGCAGCCTCGATATCGCCCCCGCGGAGGAGGACCGACGCCTGGAGTTCGGCTATCTCGGGAAGGCGATGGCGGAACCTGGGCGATTGTGCCTTGACCGCAAGCTCGCCCAGCTTTACGGTCGCAGCGGCGAACAGGCCCCTGGCCAGTTTTATCCGGGCAAGGAGAAGCTCGCAGAGGATGAACCGGTCGACAGTATCATCGTACAGCCGTGCGATCCTGAGGCTGCGTTCGCCGTGTTCTTCGGCTGCATCGAGGTCGTTCCATTCATAGAGTATCCTGGCAAGCCCGAGATGGGCCAGGTTTGCATTCGGCTGCGGATGGTCGCCGAACAATTGGAGGGCACGGGCAAAGGTATCCGCCGCCTCGTGGAGCATAGTGTCCTTCAACTGGCTTTCGCCAAGGCCGTTGAGGGCAAGCTGCATGAAGAAGATGTCCCCGGCGCTTCGGCTCATCGACTCGAGCTCGACGAAGTCCCGTCCGACGGCGTATCGATCTCCGCGCATCAAATGCGCGGAGACCGTAGTCCAGGTCGCCGTCATGCGGGAAGACAGGTTCTCGGGCGCGAGCAATCCGAGGGCACGGCTGGACTGGATCAGCATCTCGTCGGGTTGATAGCGGAAGACCGCGAGGGTAGCCCGGGCTGCGGCGATGCGGCCATGAAGATCATTGTTCTTGTCCTCTGGCCCGGATTGGAGCAAGGTCCGCTCGGCTGCCGCAAGCGCTTCCTCGACGCCATCGGGTCGCCCGGCGACCAGCGACATCGAAGCCGTAAAGATTCGGAGCGCCGGACGCTCGTCAAGCGTCGCCCCAGGCAGCGATGCCAGCCAGTCCAGGATGGCGATCACTGCCTCGCGGGAATGCTTGGGCATCTTCCCGCCTGTGGCAAGGCGCTGCGCGCGATCGAGGTCATCTGCCGCCACAGCGTACTTGAAGGCTTCAACGTACAAGCCTCTTTCCTCATGCCATTGGCTGGCGCGGATACGAAGGTCGGTTGCGCCTGTTCCGTCATCAGGGCAACCCAGTTCCAGCCTCCGGCTCAGGAACTCCCTGAACAGGTGATGGTACCGGTACCACCGTCTATCGCCATCAAGGGGTACGGTGAAGAGGTTGGCACGCTCAAGGTATTCCAGGGTTTCCTGTCCCGACGAGCTCTCCATGAGGGCATCGCAGAGCGGTCCATGGAGCCGGTCAAGGATCGAAGTTCGGAGGAGGAAAGCCTGGATTGCTTCGGGCTCCCGGCGCAGGACTTCCTCGGACAGGTAGTCCAGCACGTAGCGGTGACTTCCGGTGAAAGACCTGATGAAGCCGGCCTTGTCCTTCTGCCCCCGCATGGATAGCGCGGCCAACTGAAGACCGGCGATCCATCCTTCCGTGCGAGCCTCGAGGGCCTCGATCTCTTCGGTCTCCAGCTCGATGCCCAGCGAGGCGCCAAGATATAGAGCGGCTTCCCCGGGTGTGAAGCGCAGGTCCGCAGCACGGAGTTCGGAAAGCGAACCCCGGGTACGTAGGCGTGCCAAGGGCAGGTTCGGGTCTTCCCGAGACGCCATGACAAGGTGCATGCGAGCGGGAAGGTTCTCAAGCAGGAAGGCGAGCTGGGCATCGACCTGTGGTGAATCCACCGTATGGTAATCATCCAGAACCAGGATGATAGCCTTTCCGAGGCTCTCTATCTCGTTGATGAGTTCCACGAGGATGGACTCGGCCGAGGGCGAGCGGGGTGATTGCAGGGCGGTCATCGCGTCGGCTCCGCAGCCCGGCTCCACGCATTGCAGCGCGGCGACCAGATATGAAAGGAAACGGGATGGATCGCTGTCGCCCTCGTCGAGCGAGAGCCATGCCACGCCAGGATTCGGGTCCCGTCGCTTGATCCCGCCGATCCACTCGCTGAGCAACGTGGTCTTGCCGAAGCCGGCCGAGGCGGATACAAGGGTCAGGGACTTGCCTTCTGCCAGGCCGCCATTCAACCGTTCTATCAGGCGGGGACGCAAAATCGACTGCGGCCGGAGTGGGGGCATGAACAGCTTCGTGGAGATGAGCGACACGGGCATTTTGCGATTATACCATACCGCAAAGGGGCTGACTTGATCATACCCTCATGAATCCCATGACGAGTTGCTCGAGTTCGTGAAGTACCGCACCGATTTTTACCCGGAATGAATGAATACTTGTCCCAGTCTCTCGGTTCGAAGGATTCAAGCCTTAAAAAGCCTATCCGAAATTGAAGTAGAATAGGGGCGCTCCCTCGGCCCAGGCGCTGTCCACGCGCATGTTGGCATTCGTGGCGTCGTCCAGCCTGATCCGGAAGCCGAATCCGCCCGAGTCCGAGTCGGATAGCGGGTTTTTATCCGTCTTTTTCGCAGCCGCGTCCTTTGGTGTTCGCATCTCCGCCGGAACCAGCGGGTGTCGCAGCCTATGTGGATTGCGCTGTCAATAACCGGCTCAGGATTTCCATTTTGCGCGATCATCATCCGCACCGGATACTGCGTGCGCTTTCGACTACTTCGGGCTCTTCTTCTGCAAGCGCGACACCCGGTCATCGGCTTCTATTCCTTTGCCATAGGTTCAAGCTGCTCTGACTTCGGCGCAACTTCCTTCTCGACCTCCGTATCAAGCCACTTTTTCCTCAAAAAGCCGATGACGAGAATTCCCGCATGCGATATCTGGTAAAGGCCGAATGAAAGCCAAGCCCATACGATATTATCCGGCGCAAGGTGACGCGCCAGCATGGTTGTACCAAGGAGGAATATAATGTTGGTCGAAAATTCGCTGGCAAGGACGTACTTGCCATAACCGTTGGAAACAAAAATCATTTCAAAACAATAACCAAGAGCTTCGGCAAAAAAAAATAGCATGAAGAAAACAATCGCGCTCTCGATGACCGAGATGGTCGCCGCATCGTTTGAAAAAATCCTTGCTATAAGACCTCTGCCAAAGAACGAAAAAGCGACAACAAAGACCGCGATCGCGAATGAAATGATGAAAGATATTTTTGCATAAGTCCAGGCAGACGTCTTGTCTTTCACCCCCAGGGAATTCCCCACGAGAATACCCGCGCCCCTTGCTATTCCGCCAATAATTGTTTTGTTCAATCTGAAATATGCGAATACGGAATGGGTCGCGGCCAGGAATACTGAACTATAATCTTCAATTATCGTTTGATAAATAAGAAATATCGAGAAAGCTACGATATTCTGTATCGCCGTCGGGAGTGCCGCGGCCACGATGTCAAGCTGAAGGGTTTTCTTTAAGCCAGTGAATCGGAAAAGCCTGTACCGGCCTGCGTACTTTCCGGAAAAAACCAATCCCAACAGCGCAATGGCCGCCACGACTTCAGATAGAACCGTGCCAAGAGCCGCGCCACGAATCCCCATCTCGGGAAACCCGAATTTCCCATAAATAAACAAATAGTTGAACCCTATATTCAGAAAATGACTCAATATATTGACTATCATAACATATGAAGTTTTATTGATAGCGCTTAAGAACCCGCTGATCATTATCATGATTCCGACCGGTAAAAGGCCAAACCTGATGATGCTAATATACTGTAACGCCAGGCTTAATACTTCCGCGTCCTCAACCAGAAAGCGCAGGATCGGAGCGGCCAAAAAACTGACGGTAAGGGAAAGCAAAAACGCTAAAATTATCGTCACCAGCCCATTGTTGAGCACGCTTCCCGTGGCTTCCGGATCGCTCAACCCGTTGCACTCCATTCCGTATCTTCTTGAAGCGATGGCCTGAACTCCGTTGCTCATAGGCCACAGGAAATTCATCAGAATCCATGAAAACAGGGAGGCAATTCCGATGGCCGCAAGCTCCTTGCTGGAGTTTCCATGGTGCCCGAGCATGGCGCTGTCCGTGATTTGATATATATATCGCGTGATGGATCCGAATAAAAGGGGAAACCCTACAATAAGGATTTGCCTATAGTAACTTCTGTCCTTTTTTGTTTGATCTATCGCGTTACTCATTTTTCAAGACGCTCCTCATTTGATTTTCGTCAACGTCAGTATGATTTTAGTATGGATCATAATTTGGAGCAACCAGAGGACAAAGCTCCGCCATTGTGCCGCATAAGCAACTGGCTGATCAATATATTCAGGCTGTGATGAGTCGACCGCGTTGTAATCGTCGAGTACGAAGATCATATCCTGCGCCAGGCCTTTTCCCGAAACCGGCGGAGGCGGATTTAAATGAATGAATACTTGTCCCAGTCTCTCGGTTCGAAGGATTCAAGCCTTAAAAAG
>CAZNXK010000116.1:0-11382 GCA_964576835.1 uncultured Treponemataceae bacterium
AGGTCGGCGGGCAGGCCGCCGGCCCCTCCCGTCACGACCGCGACGGTTCCTTCCAGCGAAAATAGTCTCTCGACGTACGTCATGGCATCTCCGTTTCTGCAGCCTCTCCTGCGAGGGCTTTCAATGGGATTTCTGGAGGAACAGCGGCATCAGGTGGCGGTCGAACAGATTCGCCGTGACGTTGCGGGCTGCGCTGGCGCGGTTCTTGCCAAGGGCGTCGAGCCAGCGCGGACCCATCTCGGATGCGACCTTGTAGCCGACGTGCAGCAGCTGGCGCACGTTCGGGTCCATGGCCTTGCCGCCGGGTACGTGCCTCAGGGCCGCCACGAAGCGCTGGGCGCTCCAGCCCTCGACGTCGCCCGGAGCGGGCAGGGCGGCGCGGTCGATGTCGACCACCTCGGCGTAGGGGCCGACGAGTTCGTCGAAACGGCCGAAGGCCGCCTTGTATATGTCCTTGGCGACCTGGAGACCCTCGCCGCCCGCCTCCGCGAGGCCGACGAGCTCTTCGAGCCACGTGGTGCCCGCGGTCTTGAGGTGGATTCCGAGGCCGCCCTCGCGGATGATGCGTCCGATGCCTGGATACAGTGAATACTTGTCCGAGCCGGAATGGACGGAAAGCTTGAGCCCGGAGGGCAGGCCGAAAAGCTCGGCGGCGCGCCTGGCGACCAGGGCATCGGCTTCGAATTCGCGGAGGAAGGCCGCTACGTCGCCGACATAGTCCATACCCTTGTTGAAGCGTCCCGAGAATTTCGGCGCTATGGTCGCGACGGGAACGCCTTCGTCGGCAAGCGCCGCCAGGATGACGAGAAGCTCCTCGGGAGTCTGCGGAGTAGCGGTCTCGTCCATCGATACTTCGGTCACGAAGTTTTCCGCTCCCTTGAGTTCGGCGATGCGCCGGTACACCCTGGCCGCCTCATGGACAGCCGTCAGATACCGCGCCGCGGAAGCGTGGATGCGCGCGGGCCTCAGGTCGAGGGGGAGCGGGCAGCGTGCCACCGTCACGCCGGAAAGGTCAGCGTGCCTGCGGATAAAAGCGTCGACATCGGCGGCATCGGCCGGCTTGCCTATGTAGTCGGCTACGTCAAGCGTGAAGAAGTCGCAGTGGGGAACGAAGCGATCGACAGTCGCGAGTCCCACATGGTCAGCGTCGACGAACCATTGCCCGTCCCATCCGCTGGCCCTCACGGCAGCTTCGGCCGCGGCCCTCTGGTCAGCCGGACCGGAACCAACGATGACGTGCTCGCGGTTTGACTTGTTCCAGACTATGGTCGCTTCTACTCCACGCTCGCGGAGGCTGCGGAAGGCCGCTATCTGGGCCTCGCCTTCGTGCCCGAAACGGTCGCCTGTGCCTATCGAATACTTTGCCAGTTCTTTCATCGCGTGTTTCCTTCCGTTTGACTTTCCCGCTTGTGTCGTTGGTGCAGCTGCCGCTATCGCGGTCGTTCGAGCAGCAAGGTCTCGGTGGGCCGGTCGCAGACGGCGGCGGGGCCGTAGTACTGGATGGCCCCGGGGAAGCGGTACCTGGTTTCGACAGCCCAGTCAGCACGTCCCGCCGCGAACGCCTTGAACGGCGACCCCTCGAGTTCGACGAGAGCCTTCCTGATCACCGGTTTGTCGGAACCGTGCCGCCTCTCCATGTTCATCATCATCGTCAGGGGCACGCCGCCGGCCAGCCACTCGGCCGCCGGGGCGGACAGGTTGCGTACCGAGGACAGGTAGCCGGTGAAGCCGTTGGCTATGAGCGCGAAGGCCGAGTAGCCCAGCGCGTAGCAGTAGTCAGCGTCGAAGTTGGACGGGAAGGCGCAGCGGCCCTCGTAGCCGAAGAAGTGCGCCTGGGAGCTGAAGGCTCCGGAGTATTTGCCCTGGGTTTTAAGGGCGGCAAGCAGCTTCTCGACCATAGCGATGAGGAGTTTTTCCGTCTCTATGCGCGAGACCTGCACGTTGCCGTGGGGATCGCGGTCCATGATGAGCTGGCGCCGTATGTCCCCTGGCAGGCTCGCGTAGAGGGCTCCGGACGCGCCGGCAAGGGCGCCGCGGACGAACGCGTCGCGGGCCTCGTCGTCCTTCTGCGCCTTGAACTCGGCCAGGCGTGCGGCCATCATGTCGTTGAGCGCGGCAATCAGGACCTTGAATTCGGGGATGAACTCGATGAGGCCCTCGGGGATGAGGACGACGCCGAAGTTCATGCCTCGCTCCGCCCTGGCCGCTATCGAGGCGCTTATCGTCTCGGTGACTTCGGCCAGGGTCTGTCCCCTGGCTTCGACTTCCTCGGAGACAAGCGCGACGTTCGGCCTGCACTGCAGCGCGCACTCGAGGGCTATGTGGCTGGCCGATCGCCCCATCAGCTTGATGAAATGCCAGTACTTGCGGGCACTGGCCGCATCGCGCTCGATGTTGCCGATCAGCTCCGCGTACGTCTTCGTCGCGGTATCGAAGCCGAACGATGTCTCGATGTAGTCGTTCTTGAGGTCGCCGTCTATCGTCTTGGGCACGCCTATGACCGAGCAACCCACGCCTTCCCGGATGAAATGCTCCGCGAGCAGGGCGGCGTTGGTGTTCGAGTCATCGCCGCCTATCACGACGATGGCGTCGAGGGCTCTGGATTTGGCCGTGGCCACGCTTTTGGCGAACTGCTCGGGCGTCTCTATCTTGGTACGGCCCGAGCCGATGATGTCGAAGCCGCCGGTGTTGCGGTATTCCGCTATCGTCGCCGCGTCAAGGATGACGGCCTTGTCGTCGACCAGCCCGCCGGGGCCGCCCCTGAAGCCGAACAGCACCGAGCCGGGATTGCCCGCCGCCAGGCCGTCGAAGAGGCCGGCAATGACGTTGTGCCCGCCAGGCGCCTGTCCGCCGGAAAGGATGACTCCGACGTTCAGCTTGTCGCGGCTCGACTTTCCAGCGCCGCGCACGAATGTGGCTACCGGCTTGCCGTAGCAGCCAGGGAACAACGACCTAAGCGACTCGCGGTCGGCTATCGCCTCGGTGGCGCTTCCGAGTTCGACGGCTATGGCGTCCGGCCCGCCCGCCAGGACGGAGGGAAGCTTGGGAATGTAGGCGTACCGGGCTTGCTGAAGCGGTGAGAGTTCCATGACGGCTCCTTTTCGGTCTGTTGGCGGGCCGTCCGACCGGAAAGCATGTACCACGGGAAATCGTTGTCAGGCGGCCATTTGCACCTTCGAGGATACCGGATACGGCATCGCGGGGCAAGGCCGGATGACGCCGGAAAACCTCAGCCCTTGGCGGCGCTGGCTGCCAGGAATTTCTCCGCATCCTCGCGGCGAACCGGCTTCTGGATGCGGATTCCGGTCTCGGTCGTCTGCACTATCGTCTCCTTGCCGTCCGGCGTCTTCGAGCCGAGTACGAGCACGACAGGGTAGCGAGGGTTGTTGGGATTGACGTCTATGACCTGGCCCAGCTTCGAGTTGCCCAGAAGCACGAAGGACCCCACCGGATATACTGAAAGCGAGTAGACGAGGGCCTTGATCACTACGTCGTCGTACTGCTTGCCGTCGTTTTTGAGGATGTCGACCATGCCGGCGTAGCCTTCGCGCGCTTCCTTGTAGGGCCTCGACGCGGTCACCGCGTCGTACGAACACGAAACAGCGATGATGCGGGCGTAGAGCGATATCTTGTCGCCCGTCAGCGACCGTGGATAACCCGATCCGCTCATGCGCTCGTGATGCTCGAGGGCTGCCAGGCATATCGACAGCGGAAACTGCTTTTCCTTGAGGATGTTGTACCCGAGTATCGGATGGGCGGTAATCGATTTGCGTTCCTGGTCGGAAAGCTTGCGGTCGGCCATGTAGAGCTGGGGAGGTAGCCTGACCATGCCTATCTCGTGGAGGACCGACGCGACGCCGAGTTCTATGAGCCTGTGCGGCGGGAGCTTTAGATGCCCGCCGAGCACGATGGCGAGCACTGTCGAACGCACTGAATGGTTGACGAGATAGTTGGACGTGGCCGAGGCGTTGCCGAGGATCCGCAGGACGTAGCGCTTGTTCTCGAGGATGACGTCGCAGAGAGTCTTGACCTTGTCGGACAGTTCCTTGAGGCTTATTTCGCTCTTGGTGACGTAACGCGTGTAGACCGACTCGACGTACTTGAGAAACTGCTCGTAGAAAAGGCCGACCTTGTCCAGGTTTTCCTTGTCGGCCGCGGTCTGGGAGGTTACGGGTCGGCTCTCGGCCTCGGCGTCCTCTGATTCCTCGGTCGCCGCCACCTGTTCCGTACCCAGAACGAGCTGTTCGCCCTCGGTGAACACTTCGCGGATCTCCCATTCGGCCAGACGGTTTATGAGCGAAGCCGTCATCGGCGTTTCGGGAGAAAGCAGTATATACGACTCGTCGAGGAACACCGGGGCGCTCCAGAATGTGTCCGGCGTGAGTTCCTTGAACGGGATGGCGTTCATGCCCATTGACCCCTCTCAGGCGATATTCTATGCTTTTATAGTGATTCGCGCCAGCGTCAAGTCCGCGAATCGGCACATGAGCCCCTCGTATCTATTATTGGAGACAATCCGCATGAAGTTTAAAACAATATTCGCGCTTTTCAACATAATACTGATATTCTCCTTCGGTTTCATCTTCATGATGCCGTTCATGCTGCTCGGAGGCGAATACTCGCTTCCGTTCTGGACCAGGAACTGGCCCCTCTTCATTTTTTTCGCCGCCGTACTCGTGGGGTTCAACGCGTTCTTCGCGTCCAACTGGCGGCTGTTCAGCCTGCTCGAGTCGGAGGACTGGGAAGCGCTCGGCACCCTGCTCGGCCAGCGGGTCTTTGGCAGGAAGCGCCATGACAGGCGTACCGTTCGGCTGCTCGTCAACACGTCGCTGCTGCGCGGCGACATGGATACTGTCAAGCGGCTCGAGACTGCCCTAAGGACCGACAAGCCCGCCGCCTTGCGCCGGGATGCCGTGCTGTTCGGCGCCGCGAGGCTGCTCGGGAACGACGCCGAGGAGAACGAGCGCTTCCTGTCAGAATTCGCCGACGGGGCCGGAGTCGAGAATCCGGCGTGGATCGGCTTCTACTACGCCTTCGTACTCGTGCAGAGGAAGCGCGCCCCGGAAGCCGCCGCTCGCTTCAGGCCGATGCTGTCGTCCAAGGATCCCGTGCTGTCGCTGCTGTCTGCCTACATGCTGGGCACCACGTGCGCGGCGGCGGTCGCGCCGGCCGAGCGCCAGTCCCTGGTCGCCGCCGGCGAGGGCAGGCGGGCGGAGATGGCCAAGCACTACGGGGCGGTACGCTGGGCCCGCGAGGTTGAACGCGCCAAGAGCGAAATACATATCGTCATCCTGTCGAAGATACTCGACGAAGCTACCGGATGGTTGTTCCCGGCCGGGGGGCAGGCTTGATCCTTCAATCGCGAGGTGCCTCGATGAAAATACTCCGAAAACGCATGGCGCTTGTACCGCTGTTCGCCCTGGCGCTATGCGGCACGGGCTGGGCTCTGCCCAAGGATTCATCGTTCGCGGCGGAAGGCGCAAATTACATCGCCGAGGCCACGGGCCTTGGAGCGACCGAAGCGGAAGCCCAGAACAAGGCGCTGCGCAGCGCCATCGACGTGATAATGGAATCGCTGGGAAAGGACAGGCTCTTTTCCGAATTGTTCATCAAGAACCCGCCGGTGACGATGAGCTGGAAGAAGCTGTCGTCGAAGAAGAACGCCAGCTCGTGGACCGTCAGCCTGCGGCTCGTCGTCGACGACGAGTCGCTGCGGCTTCTGTACAACGCGTCATACGTTTCGACGGTATCGACCATCCTTGACGAGTCGGAGGCCAGGCTGTCCGACGCCGGGAGCCTTGGCACAGAGGCGAGGGAGGCGGAGTCGGATGGGCAGCTCGGCCGCGCCATGAGCCTGTACTGGCAGGCCAGGGATGCCTGCGACTCGGGGCTCGAGCTCCTTGCGCCCGTCGGGGACGCGGCCGTATTCTCCACCTTCGGCAAGAAGAAGGCTCCCGAACTTCGAGAGGTGCTTGGCGCAGTACGGGCTACGGCCGTCTCCGGCTTTGACCGCATACGCGAGGCCGAACGGGGCCTGGCCGAGGACGAAGAGCTGTCGTCTGCCCTCTCGTCGCTCGCAGGACTCGACGGCGCGGTGGCCGAGGTCGAAAAATGGTCCGCAGGCATGGAAAGCCGTGCCGCGTCGATCGAGGGCACGCCCAAGGCCGGGCTCAGGGCGTTCGGCGACGAGCTCGACGCCCGCAGCCGCGTCCTTTCCGACACGCGGCTCGCCCTTGGCCGCGTCGAGGACAGCGTTCCGAGGTCCAAGGAACTGATCCGGGCACGGATAGACGTCCTCAGGCGCCGCATCGATGGCATGGCCGAATACCTCAGGAAGACGGATGCGGCGGTCAGCCGCGAGTTGCGCGACCCGGCCATGTCCAGGGCCAAGAGGGTCCAGAATATTCGCTGGGCCCTGCTGCACGAGCCTGGCGGGGCTCTGGCATTCCGGTTCTACACGCCCTTCGGCATCGACCCGGCCGCCAACGACATCACCTTCATCGACACCGACCGCTTCGAGTTCGGCTTCCGCGCCGAGGGAGCCTTTGGCCGCGAGAACGGCGTGTGGGTGGCGACGACGCTGAAGAAGGATGACGCGGTGCTGTCCGGCGTTTCCGGCTCGGACGAGGTCGTCAAGAATACCGGCTACTGTCAGTCAATCGACCTGGCCTTTTTTGGCCGCGGGCTCTTCGGCGCCGGCGTTGCGTGGGATTGGCTCAGGCGCGTCGACGGCGATTCCGTGGACAAGCGGCTGGCGTTCCGGGCGCTCGCGGGCGGGATGCAGGAAGGCAACGAGAGGCTAGGATGGCTGCTTGCCCTGTCCTGGGAGCTACCCTACGAGATGTACCGGTTCGAGGCCGCAAACGCGCTCAACATCGGCCTCGACGCAATTCTCAGGCTGGGAACCGCCGTCGAACTCTCAGGCAGCCTGGCGTTCAGACCCCGCGAGAACATCGAGGACGACGATTCCAGCCTCAGGTACGACTCGAGCCTCAGATACTCGGTCGGCGCCGGGATACGCTTGCCCAAGCCTTTCCTGTGGGGCATAGAGTACGCGGGACACGCTGCTCGCTCGCTCGAGGAAAACGACAGCGGCAGCGACAGTTCGTCGTACGTCAGGATGTTCATGGAGTACTCGTTGTAGGACACTTTCGTCAAAGATCCTCATGGGCGGTCCCGCGCGGGCCGACAATTGAATTGTATGAGCGTCAGACCGAAACCATCCGCCGTTATACTCATCATTGCGTCGCTGACCTTCATGGTCGCGACCCTGGCGGCCGCCGCGGACCCCCTCGTCCATACCGTGCAGAAGGGCGAGACCCTCTATGCCATCGCGAAGCGATACGACATTTCGGTCGAATCGCTTATGAAGGCGAATGTCATCGCCGACCCAGGCCGCCTTTTCGTCGGCATGAAGTTGTCCATCCCCGGCTCGGCCGCGGCACCCGTTCAGGCGGTGCCGGAGGCCGCAACCAAGCCAGGCCCGACGATGGAGTATGTCGTCGCCAAGGGCGATACCATGTACGGTATCGCCAAAGCGCACGGCGTCTCGGTCGAGGCCATCCTCAAGGCTAGCGGACTATCGGGGACGACCATCAAGCCAGGCCAGAAACTAAGGCTTCCCGTTTCGTCCACGGCACCTGCCGTGAAGCCTCCAGCATCGGAACCCGCTGCCACCAGGGATACGTCCTGGCCGGCTTCGGGGCAGGTTTCCTACCTCCAGGGCAAGCTCAAAGGCGTTTCCATTGATGTCGAACCCTCAGCGCCCATCATGGCCATACGTTCAGGCACGGTCATTTCCGCAGGTCCGTTCCGAGGATTCGGCCTTGTCGCCTTCGTGCAGGCTTCGGACGGCCTTGTGTATGTCTACGGCGGAGCGGCTGCCCTGTCGGTCAAAACAGGCGAATCGGTCAGGAAAGGTTCGACCATAGGCAAGGTGGGAGCCGAAGGAGAGACTGCCGCCTATTTCTTCATCTTCAAAGGCGCCGATACCATCGATCCGGGTACAGCACCGAGAGACTGACTTGTTCAAGTCCATCACTTGCTAAGCTGATTGGATTCGTTTATTATTGTAGCTGATTGTTTCAATTGGTAAAATATTCGCGTTTCGACAAAATTTACGGAAATACCTTGATTTTTCATGCAAAGAGTGTAAACTTCGGTACGCACCTACGTATCTACGGTATTGTTGAGCATCAGACGGGACCGCAAAGGTCCGCACGGGAGACCGTATGAATGAAAGTGTAGTGGCCAAGCCGGCTCCGGCGAAGCGAGTAAAAAAGGTCAAGACGGTACTCCTGCAGAAGAAACCCAAACGGACGAAAGCAATCAGGGAAACCGATCCTCTCGCCCTGTACCTGAAACAGATATCCAGGTATTCCCTGCTTTGCGCCCAGGAGGAGATAGAACTCGGAGGCCGAATCCAGAAGTCGAGGAATGTGATAGCCGCCCTCGACTCGGTCGTGGACGAAGGCTCCGCCGATTATCCGGCCAACAGGCAGAAGAGGCAAGAGCAGGAAATCGAGTTGCTCGCCTGCAAGCACCGCATGATTTCGAGCAACCTGAGGCTCGTCGTTTCGATAGCCAAGAACTACCAGCACCGCGGCCTGTCTCTCCTCGACATCATAGACGAAGGGAACATCGGTCTCATCGAGGCCGTCGAGCGCTTCGACTATACGCGTGGCTGCCGCTTTTCAACCTACGGCACGTGGTGGATCAGGCAGGCCATCATCAAGAGCCTCGCCGACAAGGGGCGCGTCATACGCATACCCATACATATGCTCAACACCATAAAGAAGTGTTATTTCGTCGCCAAGCAGCTGACACAGGACCTTGGGCGCGATCCCAAACCCGACGAGCTCGCGGACAAGCTGGGAATGGACTCACGCAAGGTCAAGGAGATAATGAAGCTGTCCCAGGAAACCGCCTCGCTCGACACGACGGTAGACGAGGACAACGTCACCCACCTGTCCGACCTCATCAAGGACGAGAACGCCGTGGAACCGTTCGAGGAAGTCTTCTGCATGACCCTGCAGGATACCCTCGGCGACGTCATACAGAGCCTCAACCAGCGGGAGATCACCATCATCACGTTGCGCTTCGGGCTAAACGGCGAGGGTCCCCTGACGCTGGAGGAGACGGGAAAACTGCTCGGTATCACCCGCGAGCGGGTGCGGCAGATCCAGGAGAAAGCCATCCAGAAGCTCCGGGACCTGCGCAGCCTCGATGAGTACCAGGAAATCAGCTAGACAGGGGTCAGGACGAGCTGTTAGCAGATGACGAGGTGAAAGCCCTCCATCGGGGTTCCACCGGCATCTTGAGGACTACCGGGATCCCCTGCGCGTGAGACATCATTCGCGGTTGCGCATGCGCGTTGCCCGCTCGTTGCAGATCCTTGATCTGGTCAATCCTGTTCATCCCGCGTATTCATTTCCCCCTGCCTTTCGAGGGGAATAGAAAATTACTCCAACGATTTACAGAGTTCTTTTGTGATTTCTTTGTCCATACCGGAGAGATCTTTCTGGGTATGTTCGGCATACGCAATACACCCCTCATGGAACGAGTCATCGTGTCCGCCCCTCCCTTCGGCTACCTGTTTCTGCCCAGGTAGTCCTTCGGTCTCTTTGCGGCCGCTTCGGCGACATATGTGTAGCGGTACACGCAGGCAACTGTGGCGTTTCCCTGCTTTTTTTGAAACAAGGGAATTTTTCTTGCTATAAATGTCAAAAATACTTGACATCATGTCAAAGTGCCTGTACATTCTAAATGTCAAACATACTATACATTCTGGAGGTCGCGATGACGTTCGAAGAGAAATCCACCTGGGTGAGCGTGGTGGTATCCGTGCTGGCCGTGGGTGCCTATTTCACTTTTGTCCTGAGACAGATGTCAAGCGTGCCGGTCGTCGAGATCGCCTACCAGTGGCCCATGCTCGTCTCCGTTGGAGCGATGGTCCTGATGACGATCGTCGGCACCATCCTCATGTCCATCGGCACTGCCATCTCCGCCAGTCTGGCCGGCAGAGCCTCGGTGAATGACATGGATCGCAAGGACGAGAGGGACGACCAAATCAACAGCCGCGGTGAGCTGGTCGGGTATTACTTCTCTTCAGCCGGAATTCTCGGTGTTCTGGCCCTTGCAATGCTTCGATATGACCAGTTCTGGATCGCGAACGCGCTCTACCTGACCTTGGTGGCCGGCGGGCTTCTGTCTGCTGCGGCAAAGCTGGTCGCCTACCGCAGGGGCTTCTAGCCATGACAAAGCAGACGCAGGTTTCCAACAGCATACGCTCGCTCCGGTTTGGCGCGGGCGAGATGACCCAGGCTGAGCTTGCGGACCGCGTGCACGTGACCCGACAGACCATCATCGCCATAGAGCAGGGGCGCTACTCGCCTTCGCTCGAGGTGGCTTTCCGGATCGCAAACGTGTTCCGTGTTCCGCTGAACGACGTTTTCCATTACCAGGAGGAGGAATCGTGACTTCTGAAAGAATGACGGCCATAGCCTTGGGGATACTGTTGATCCTCGGAATCGTTTTTGGAATTTTGAATACTGTTCCATTGTTGGAGCAGCCGGATTATCTCGCGAAACTGGCATCGATCAGGACGCAGGTCCTGGTCGCGATCTTCTTCCAGGCGGCCATGGCCATAACCTATGTGTGCATCGCGGTGCTGTTCTACCACATCATCAAGAAGCATGGTGGAAAGCTTGGGATGGCGTATCTGGGATTCAGGCTGATCGGAGCCGCCTTCCTCTTTGTCGGGATAGCCTCGCTTTCCCTCCTGCTGTCCCTGAGTGGGGATTTCGTGTCGGCGGGCAGTCCTGAATCAGGCTATTTCCAGACCATGGGAGAGATGCTCAGGAAGGGCAGGGATCTGCTGAACCATGTCGGAATGATCCTGCCCTGGATGATAGGAAGCCTGATACTGTGTTATAGCATGCTCAGGATGAAAGCTATCCCTGCATGGCTTTCAGTCTGGGGAATCGCGGCCTCAGTCGCATCAATACTAGCTACATTGATCCTGATGCTGGAATTTATAAAGATCATAACGCCTGTCTATTTTATCCTGAATATTCCATACGGCCTGTTCGAGCTGGTTCTTGCCGGATTTCTGCTAGTCAGGGGATTCAATCCCGGTATGGTTAAACCTATAGAAAAAGGAGGCATCGCATGAAAGTGCTGGTTCTTGGAGCAAGTGGGGCTACGGGCAGATTGCTGGTCATGCAATTGGCCAAGAGGCATATCGATACCCGGATTGTCGTCAGGGATGCCGCGATCCTATCTCCGGAAGTCCTGGGAAATCCGCAGATCGAGATCAAAAGGGGGAATATCTCGGACTTTGCCAATTCCGAGCTGGCCCGGCTTCTGCAAGGCTGCGATGCC
>CAZNXK010000117.1:0-11326 GCA_964576835.1 uncultured Treponemataceae bacterium
GGCGCCCGGGCAGAGTTCCCCTTGCTGGTGGGAGTATTTCCGTTCGGCATGATATATGGAGCATTGGCGCTCGACGCGGGCTTGTCGCGCGCTGCGTCGCAGATGATGTCGTCCATCGTCTTTGCCGGCTCCGCGCAATTCGTGACCGCCCAGCTCGTGCGCGATGCCGCTCCCGCGATGGTCATCCTCCTGACCATCGCCGTGGTCAACCTTCGCCACATGCTGTACAGCGCGTCGCTCGCGCCGTACCTGAAAAACCTGTCGCTGAAATGGAAAGTCCTGCTCTCCTACCTGCTGACAGACGAAGCGTACGCCCCGAGCATCCTCGAATACGAGAGGACCGGCATAAGGCCGATGAGCCACTGGTTCCTGCTGGGGGCGGGCGCCGCCCTCTGGTCGACCTGGCAGATCAGCACGGCGCTCGGCATATTCCTGGGCGCGGCCATCCCCGATGGGTGGCCCCTGGATTTTGCGCTGCCCTTGACCTTCATCGCGATGGTAGTACCGAACCTCAGGAACAGTCCGATGATCGCGGCAGCCCTCAGCGCGGGAATCGTCGCCCTGTTCTCCTACAACCTGCCGTTCAAGCTGGGACTGATCCTTGCCGCTCTGACCGGCATCGTCGTCGGCACCATCCTGGAGGGCAGGAAATGAACATCTGGCTGCTCATGCTCGCAGGCGGGCTCATAACCTTCGGCATACGTTTCTCCCTCATCTTCCTGTTCGGCAGGTTCGAGATTCCCCAAACCATGCGCAGGTCCCTGCATTATGTCCCGCCTGCCGTGCTGTCCGCCATCATCTTCCCCGAGTTGTTCTTCCGCGGAGGTCACCTGGCGCTGACGCTCGACAACTCGCGCCTCCTGGCAGGCATCGCCGCGATACTCGTCGCCTGGTTTTCCAGGAACACTCTGCTCACCATAGTGGCTGGGATGGTCGCGCTGTTCTTGCTACAAGTGCTGCAAGTGTAGTATTGCCGGCTTACCCGGTGGCGGCCCCGCCCCTGCGTTTTTTTTCGTTCAGATACACCAAATCCTCGAGCCGGCCGTCGATATTGTCAGCATGAAACCGACGGATCAGGTGCCAGACAGCAATGACGATCGCGCAAGGCTTGAAGGCGCCTATAATAGCGAGAAACCCCGGCTAATCGCCCGCCTCCTGTCCGCCGGGCGCAGCCTGGAAGATGCTGAAGACCTGGTACACGACGTCTATGCCGAGACGATGGAGCGCCTGCCGCTTGTAGCGGATATCCGGAACCTCCCGGCCTGGATCAATTCCCTGTTCACGAAGCGGCTTATAGACGCCTGGCGGCACGAACACGTGCGGAGTTCCTCGGGTGAAACGGACGTAACCGAGGAGACCCTGCGGGAGATCATCGCCGGCACCGGGCTCGATCCCCTGGACGCTTTCATAAGGGACAATTTGGTAGATGCCCTGAACGATGCCCTGCGCACGCTGCCGGCCGCGCAACGCCGGGTAGTGGAAGCCCAGGTATTCGGCGGGCTGACATTCAGGGAAATAGCGGCAGCCACGGGCGAGAGTATCGATACCCTGACGGCCCGCAAACGATACGCCCTGCGCAACCTCGCCCATGCCCTGAAACGCTGGATCGAAGGGTGAAGAAACCGGGCCAGACCCGGAGGAGGATACTATGTCAGAGAAAACTCGCGACGATGAATGCGGTTCGAGCGCCTGGTGGGACGACCGTAGCCTGCCCGAGAAAATCATGATGGGGATAGGGTTCGGCATCCTGGGGATAGGCCTGCTGTTCCTTTTCGGCTTCGTGGTGATGCTGCTGTGGAATTGGCTCATGCCTGAAATCTTCGGCCTCAAGCGCCTCGGCTACTGGCAGGCATGGGGATTGCTGGCCCTGTCGAGCATACTATTTAAGGGCATGGGTTCAAGCAAGGGCGGCGACCATAGCGACCGCAAGCGACGCAGGCATCTGCGTCGCTACATGGAAGAACCCCAGAACCCAGGGGACGGGGAAACCGTCAAGGACCGGGAATAGCGGATCAACCTTCCACGAAGGTCATGGAACGCGGTGGCCCTCCCTGTACAGGTACTCAGGCGCCAGGTACAGGAGGCCGTCGCCCATGGCGGCGATGTCGTCGGCGAACCTGACGGCCTCGTCGATGGCCCCCGCGACCAGGCCGGCCTGCCGGGACTCTAGGCCGAGCCTGGCGCCCAGCAGGCCCAGCAGCGGACCCATGCCGGAATCGCCAGGCACATAGTCGACGAATCGGGTTTTCGCTCCTATCAGCTCACCGATGGCCGCCTTGGCGTCGTCGATACCTCCTATGGCGTCAACGAGGCCGTTCTTCACGGCTTCCGAGCCAAGCCAGACCTGGCCCTTGCCCAGTTCGTCCACCTTGGCCCTGTCCATCTTCCTTCCGTCGGCCACCACGTCGACGAAGCGATCGTAGACGTAGTAGATGTACGAGCGGAGCGCAGCCTCGTCGGTGTCCCGCCTCGGCATGAAGGGGTTGCCGAAGGCGCCGCTTGGGCCAGCGCTGACGATGTCGGCCCCGACGCCCAGCTTGTCGAGCATCCTGACCACGCTGAAGTCCAGCCCTATCACCCCGATGGATCCGGTCAGCGTCCCGGCCTCGGCGAATATCCTGTCGGCGTTCGCTGAAATGTAGTAACCGCCCGACGCCGCGTAGCTCGCCATGGAAACGACAACCGGCTTGCCCGCCTCCCTAAGCCGCTTGACCTCGCGGGCGATGTGGTCGCTCGTCAGGGCCGAGCCGCCGCCCGAGTCGACGCGAAGGATGACGCCGGACACGATCGGATCCTCCCGCAGCTGGGCGAGCAGCTCGGTGGCCGAGTCGCCGATTGACTGGCCCGCGACCCCCCTGTCCTCGATGATGCTTCCCGACAGATAGACGACCGCGACTTTTTTGGCAACCGGCTGGCCCCAGGACAAGCCGCGCTCTCGCGCGTAGCTTCGTATATCGACTGTTGGAGCTCCACCTGTCTTCTCGGTCACCGCGTCATCGAACTCGTCGCGGTACATGAGCGCGTCGACAAGTCCGGCCTCGACCGCTTTCCTGGGGTCGAGGAATGGGCCTGCGCCTATGGCCTCCGCCGCCGGTCCCGCCAGCTTCTTCCCGCGGGCGGCGTCGAGCGCCGTCCAGCCCTGCGACGCCAGACCTCCTACATAGCGCTCCTTCATCGCGCGTTCAGCCTCGGTGATACCAGACTCGCTGAGCATGTTGCCGGCGGTCTTCGTGTCGTGCGAACGGAGGTTGTACACATCGATGCCGAGTTTCCCGAGCAAGCCTTTCAGGTACAGCGAAAATGACGAGACTTCGAGGACGGCGAGCATTCCGTTCGGGTCGAATGCGACCAGATCTGCTCCGGCGGCAGCGTAGATGTAGGACAGTCGATCCATGGAACGGGCGTAAACGTAAACCGGCTTGCCGGCCTTCTGGAAGCGTTCGAGCGCCCGCGCGAAGTCCTGGGCGCGGGCCTCCGAATCGAAGAGGGGCGGTTCCACCATTACGAGCGTATCTATGCTCGCATCGGCGGCGGCGCGGTCGATGGCAGCCACTGCCTGCCCGAACCATAGCCCGACATCGTCGCCGAAACCAGGGTCGTAGTCGAAGCGGGGGGGTGTCGTCGCCCAGGCACCCGGCTCGTCTATCAGCAGCGTCGAGAGGCCGAAGACCCTTGATGCGGCCTTTGTGGCCCGGCCGACGCGCACCGACTGCCCCAGCGAAACCCTTCCGTCGCCCACGGAAACCGCGCCGTCGGGCATCGACAGGCCCGCGCTCGATTCCATGCCCGAGAGGGCGACCGAGACGCCGACGCCGAGCGACGAGTCCGTCAGCGAGTAACGGCCGTGGAGGCTCAGCCAGTCGTCGAGCACGTAACGCGCGCCGACCGCGTCGAAGGAAAAGACACCACCGGCCGCGCTTGCGTCGGCGCTCAGCGTCAGCGTCGATTCGAGCCGCGGATAGAAGGCAAGCGGACGGACGGCGAGCCCGAAGCGGTAGCCGGGGGCGTGGTCGCCGGAGGCGTCGTATCCATCGACGTATCCGAGCGCCAGGGAGGCGAAATTGGTCGGCCTGAACATGAGGCCGGCGTCGACCAGGTAGCCGAAAGGCGCGGCTCCCGATTCGCCGTCCCAGCGGAAACGCAGGCCGAAGCCGACCATAGTGCTGAATCCGGCCGCGCCGGTCAGCTCGTGCGCCTTGTCGCCCCCGATCACCGAATAGCGGTACAGGAACCCGGGAACTCCGTACACCATACGGACGTCACCGTCGATCGCGTTGCCGTCGTACGAGGCGACATCGCTTGCCGCGGCCTCGCCCTGGAGTCCGAACGCGACCGCGTCGGGAAAGAGGCTCCAGGCGGCGGGATTGTCGGCGTGATCCCACACGGAAAACGGATCCGCCGACCCGGCGTACTGGGCGGAAAGAGGCGCGGCGGCAAGCACCAAGGCCAAGAGCGGCAGCGATCGGACAGGGCGTTCGTTCATCGGGTGTTCCTCCACAACATTGCGGTTGTCGAACAACGTATCACGAATAGCGTGTATCGGCGACCCCGAAGCCGTTGGCCAGCAAGCATTGGGCCGCTATACTCGCCTGACGATGATTGAACCCCATACCGCGCCCGGCTCCGCCATGCGGCTCGCAGGCAAAGCCGTAAACTACGTCAGGAGCTTCCCGAAACCCGTCTGGCTACTCGTCGCGGCCACGATGATAGAGTCGACGGGCCGTTTCATGGTCGTCCCCTACCTCAGCCTCTACATGAGGAGCGCCGGGGTGAGCCTTGGAGCGCTCGGGCTCGTGCTCGGGGCGGCCCCGTTCGCGAACGTCGCCTTCGGAGCATGGGGAGGCCACCTGGCGGACCGCTGGGGCCGCAAACCCGTACAGATATTGGGCGTGGCGACAAGCGGGCTGGCCCTCTTCGGCTTCGCGTTCGCGGGAACCAACATATACGTGCTCGGCTTGCTCAACTTCCTGAACGGCATGACGAGGACCTTCTACAGGCCGGCCACCAACGCCGCGCTTGCCGACTTCGCGCCGCCTGACAGGAGGTCCGAAGTCTACGCGCTCAACCGCATCGCCCTCAACGCGGCTTTCGGCTGGGGACCCATCATCGGCGTAGCCCTGTTCGCAGCAGGTCCGAAGGCTGGCTTCATCGTCGGCGGCTCGCTCAACCTGATAGTCGGCCTGTTCATCGCGGTCGCGGTACCCGAGTCGTCGCCTGGCAGGGAAACGCGCGCGCGGTTCGAACGCGCGGACTCCGCCGAGATCGGAACCAGCTCCTCAGCCTGGAGCGCGATACGCAAGGACGGCATCTTCTGGGTATGGACGGCCGGCATGACCCTGACCTGGGGAGCGTACGGCCTGATACAGAACTTCCTTCCTCTGCACCTGAACGCCAGGGGAATACCGCTCCTTGTCTACGGTTCGGTTCTGACGACAAACGCGCTTATCTGCGTGTTCGCACAGTTGCCCGCCAGCAGGCGACTCCGCGTATCGCGGATCGGCCTCTCAGCGGGCGCGTCGAAACTCGCGTTTGCCGCGGGATTCCTTGGTTTCGCGTACTTCCGTTCACCGGCGGCCATAATCATGGCGATGATGGTGCTGTCGTTCGGGGAGGTGTGGGGATCCGCGGTCCAGACGCGTTTCGTGCCTGAACACGTGAACCCCCGGTTCATGGGACGGTACCTAGGCCTGAGCGTCGTCAGCGAACTCGGCCAGGCCTTCGTCGCTCCGGCCGCGGGCTTCATGATGGAGGCCCTCGGCGGAGCCTCGGTATTCATCGGTGCCGCCGTGCTGTCCGTCGCCGGCGGCACGCTGCTGTACCTGGCCGGTTCGGCCCAGGACAGCCACGCAACTCACGGCCCGAGAAGCTCTATCTCGAAAACGAGGACCGCGTTGGGGGGGACCACCCCGCCCGCTCCCCGCTCGCCGTAGGCGAGTTCGGGTGGTATGACGACGATGCGGCGCTCGCCGTACGACATCGCGGCCACGGCGGCGTCGAAACCGGGTATCACCTGCCCCGCGCCGAGCTTGAATGCGAATGGCTCGTTCTTGCGGTCCACCGTCGAATCCAGCTTCCTGCCATCCGACAGCGTCAGCGTATAGAGAATGCGCACCTGTGATCCGGCAACAGGTTTCCGTCCGCTTCCTGTCTTGAGCACCTTGAAGAGCAACCCGTCGGGACCCACTGCCAGGCCGGCCAACCGCGCCTTGATCGCCGTGTACTGCGGTTCGATGGCTGCCTTGCCGCGTTCGGCCGCTTTCGTGGCGTAGCCCTGGATGGCCGCGTCGAATTTGGCCTTGTCGGCCTTGAACGCCACTGCCTTGGTTCCTTTGCGGACGATGCGGACGCTGCTCATCGCGTCGCCCTTGCGGATCGCCTGGACCACCGGCATGCCCGACGCGACCCTGCCGAAGACAGTGTACGAGCCGTCGAGCGACTTGGCCGGCGCCAGCGTTATGTAGAACTGGCTGCCGTTAGTGTCCGGCCCCGCGTTCGCCATTCCCAGGACGCCTGCCGCGCCGAAGCTCAGCGAGGGGTCTATCTCGTTGGGGAACTGGTAGCCGGGGCCTCCCGTACCGGTACCCGTCGGGTCTCCGCCCTGTATCACGAAGCCTGGCTCGACCCGGTGGAAGACTATGCCGTCGAAGTACGGCGTGCCGCTCTTCGCGAACGAGCCTTCGGCGAGCCCGACGAAGCTGGCCACTGCCAGCGGAGCCTTGTCGGCGAACAGTTCGAGCACGATGGTACCCCTGGGCGTGGCAATGGTCGCATAGAGGCCATCGGGCAACGAGGCGGTTGGATCGGTGGCCGGCGCGCTCTGGGACTGCGCTCCGGCAAGCGCCGCCAGGCACAGCATGAAAAAAGCGCCTGTCGCGGCGCGGGTTTTGGTCATGATGATCCTCCGGTATCGACAATACGATATGGACGAATTCTCGGCAAGTTGTTATTATACCCCCTAGGGGTATAATAATATGGCTGACTTAGTCATCAAGATAGAGGGAATGACCTGTACGTCCTGCGAGAAGCGCGTGGAGACCGCCGCTTCCGGAATCGAAGGCGTCACAGCCGCAAAGGCCGACGCCTCCGGGAAGAACCTGTCGATCGAGCTGGCCGGCGGCGCGGACACGATGGACGTCTTGTCAAGGGTCGCCATGGCCGTGAATGCCGCCGGCTACCATGCGGGCTCGCCGGGCGGCAACGGCTCGGGACGCGGTTCCGCGCCAAGGCAGGATGCTGTGCTCGCGCTCGGCATCGGGGCCGGGTTGGCCGCGGCGCTCTTCGCCCTCGACCATTCCGGCATCGTCACCTTTGCGCCGAGGCAGGGCACTACAGTCGCGGCACTGGCCGTGAGCGGGCTCCTGGCCTCGTTCCACTGCATATCCATGTGCGGAGGTATCGCGCTGTCTCAGGCATTACGCTCGGGAACGGTAATCGTTTCGCGGTGGGCCTCGCTCAGATCCACCATCGTTTACAATGCGGGGCGGGTCTCAGGGTACACGGCCATCGGCGCGATCGTGGGAGCACTGGGGGCAGGCCTTGACCTTGGCCCGCGCGGCAGGGCGGCGATCATGTTCGTCGCGGCCGTCTTCATGGCGTTCATGGGCCTGCGTCTCGCGGGACTGATACCCCCGACCCGCCGAAGGGAAGGCTCGGCCTTTGCCCGGCTCCAGGACGCGGTAAGCTCCCGGGCGGCCAGCCTTGGGCCGTTCGCGGTTGGGCTGGCCAACGCGCTCATGCCCTGCGGCCCCCTGCAGGCGGCGCAGGCATTTGCGCTTGCTTCCGGATCGGCGGCTGCCGGCGCCGCCTCGATGTTCGCATTTTCCCTGGGGACAGTCCCCCTTATGCTTGCGTTCGGCGCGGGAGGATCAATGCTGTCGGCTAGGTTCAGGTCGGTCGCCGCACGCGCAGGCGGAGTACTCGTGCTCTTCCTCGGGCTAGCCGCGTTCGGCCGCGCCTGGGCGCTATCAGGCATGGGGATTCCGGCCTTCGGGACCCGGAGTGCGGGCGTACGGACGGCGAGCGTGGGGACAGAGCCAGGTGCGGTACCCGCCGCCGGGCAGGCGGCAGCCCCTTCCGAGGGGACCATAGTCGCAACGTCAAGGGACGGATACCAGGAAGTGTCTTTCGACCTCGCGGCGCGATCATATCGACGCTTCATCGTTGCCGCCGGCATACCAGTCAGATGGACTATACGAGCCGCGGCCTCGAGCCTGAACGGCTGCAACCAGACCATCGTCGTGCCGGCCTATGGGCTGAGCAGGAACCTGATCCCCGGCGACAACCTCATTCAATTCATACCGGGACAACCCGGTACGGTGCAATACTCATGCTGGATGGGCATGATCCGCTCGTCCATCGAGGTCGTCGCTACCGACGATCCCCGGATGATAATTCCAGGAGCATTTTCCAATGAAAACTGAAACCTTTGCGATCCGCGGCATGACCTGCGCGGTCTGCGCCCGTACGAACGAAAAAGCCGCGGGCTCTGTCCCCGGGGTGGTCAAAGCCACGGTGAACTTCGCGACCGAGGCTCTGACCATCGAGTACGACGAGACGGCGACCGGCCTCGAGGCTGTCGCTGCGGCCATCGCCGGGGCAGGGTATGAGGCTGTCCTCCCTGTCTCCATCAAAAACACTACGGTTCCGGTAGGGGGCATGACGTGCTCCGCCTGCGCCGCCGCCATTGAGCGCGCGGTCGGAAAGGTACCGGGCGTGTCGGCGGCTTCGGTCAACTTCGCGTCGGAAAGGCTGTCGGTCGCCTGGGATCCCGGGGTGACGAGGCTCTCTGAAATCAAGCTGGCGGTCAAAGACGCCGGGTACGAAGCGCTCGCCGCGGAAACCGGACCCGCGACCGTAGACGAGCACGCCGCGGCAAGGGAGAGGGAAGCCCGTTCCCAGAAGCTTCGCTTCATCGTCGCCCTGGCGGCGGCCCTGCCGCTTTTGTACATTTCGATGGGGCACATGCTCGGCCTGCCGCTGCCGACGATACTCCACCCGATGGACTACCCGCTCAACTTCGCCCTCGTACAGATCATCCTCGTCCTGCCCGCGCTGTGGGCCGGGAGGAAATTCTACACGGTGGGTACAAGAGCGCTGCTCCGTCGCTCGCCCAACATGGACAGCCTGATAGCGATAGGCACGAGCTCCGCAATGGTCTACAGCCTATGGTCGACGGTACAGATTGCGCTCGGGGATGCCTCCGGAGCCAAGCACATGTATTTCGAGACAGTCGCGGTGATAATCGCGTTGATACTTCTGGGCAAATACCTGGAAGCCCGCTCGAAGGGCAAAGCCTCCGAAGCGATCAAGAAGCTGATGGGTTTGGCGCCCAGGACAGCCATCGTCGTTTCGGCGGGAGCCGATATCGAGCTGCCGATAGAGGAAGTATCCGTCGGCGACATCATCCGGGTACGACCCGGCGAGCGGGTGCCCGTAGACGGCGTCATAGTGGCAGGACGAGCCAGCGTCGACGAGTCAATGCTGACGGGCGAGAGCATGCCGTCCGACAAGGAAGAGGGCGGCAAGGTTTCCGGCGCTACGGTCAACGGGTCGTCGATGTTCACCTTCAGGGCCACCGCTGTCGGCGCAGACACGGCGCTCGCCCGCATCGTCAGGCTCGTCGAGGATGCGCAGGGTTCCAAGGCACCCATAGCCGCGCTCGCTGACAAGGTTTCGGGTGTTTTCGTGCCTGTTGTCGTCGCCATCGCCTTCCTTTCTGCAGGTGCCTGGCTGCTCGGGGGACAGAGCATCGAATTCGCCGTGCGCGTTTTCGTCGCGGTGCTGACGATAGCCTGCCCCTGCGCGCTCGGTCTGGCCACGCCGGTTGCGATCATGGTCGGCACCGGCCGCGGCGCACAGCTTGGCATCCTCATAAAGGGCGGCGAGGCCCTCGAGAATGCCCACCGCGTCAGGGCGATTGTGCTGGACAAGACCGGTACCGTCACCGAAGGCAAACCCTCGGTAGTCGAGGTCGTCGCCTACCGGGGACAGACCCCGGCCGACGGGGGACAGAGCCCGGAGGATTCGCTGCTAGCCATAGCCGCCTCGGCGGAAAAAGGTTCCGAGCACCTTCTAGGCGCCGCAATCGTCAGGGAAGCGGAAAAAAGAGGCCTGGCCCTCGAGTCGCCCGAAAGGCTTTCGGCCGAGCCGGGACGCGGCATAGAAGCGGGAATCAATGGTAGCGTGGTCATCGTCGGCAACGCGCGGATGATGGCCGAGCGGGGCATCGCTGCCGGCCAGGCGGAGGGCGACATGGCGCGGCTGTCGGCCGACGGGAAGACCGCCATGCTGGTGGCGATCGACGGGAAGCTTGTTGGCCTCGTCGCCGTGGCCGACGTCGTCAAGCCGTCCAGCGCGGCCGCGATTGCCGCGCTCAGGCGGCTGGGCATCGAGACCGCGATGATCACCGGCGACTCGAAGGCCGTCGCCCAGGCCATAGGCCGGGAAATCGGCGTGGACCGCGTGGTCGCGGAGGTGTTGCCCGAGGACAAGGCCGCGGCGGTGAGGAGCCTCCAGGCCACAGGCAGGCTCGTCGCGATGGTCGGGGACGGCATCAACGACGCGCCAGCCCTGGCGGCGGCAGACGTCGGCATCGCGATAGGCTCGGGCACCGATGTGGCGGCCGAGTCCGCCGACATCGTGCTGGCGCGCAGCGACCTGGCTGACGTCGTCGCTGCGCTCGCCCTGTCGCGCGCAACCATGAGGAACATCAAGCAGAACCTTTTCTGGGCCTTTGGCTACAACATCCTGGGCATACCGGTGGCCGCGGGGGTACTCTACCTGTTCGGAGGGCCGCTCCTGAATCCGATATTCGCCGCGGCCGCCATGTCGATGTCGTCGGTGTCGGTAGTAACCAACGCGCTCAGGCTGAGGAGCTTCAATCCAAATTCAAGGATAGGAAATTTGAACCGCAGAGGCACAGAGGCACAGAGAAGAAAAGGAGAATAAAAATGGAGAAAGAAATAGGAGGAGTGGTGGGGGAACACGGTACTACTTGTGCGTGCAAGAAAACCGAGAGGCCTGACGAACTCAAGCGGTCGCTGTCGGCACGGCTGGCGCGGATCGAGGGGCAGGTCAGGGGTATCATGCGCATGGTCGAGGAAGACGTGTACTGCGACGACGTGATGGCTCAGATAGCGGCTGCCCGCGGTGCGCTGGCCAAGGCGTCCCTCGTGGTTCTCGAGCACCACATGAAGCATTGCCTGATTGACCGGGTCCGGGCCGGTGACGACGGCATCGTCGACGAGCTTATCGACAGCCTCTCCAGGAACCTCTAGCCCGGATATCTCACACCTTGCCGCAAATTTATAGTAAGTCATTGTGTTGT
>CAZNXK010000118.1:0-11128 GCA_964576835.1 uncultured Treponemataceae bacterium
TTGTGGCGCGGCAGGAACAGGCGGGTAAAGCTGTTGTAGGTTTCGTTCAGCTGCCTTCCCGCTTCCTGGGCGATGGTGTCGAAAACAATGGACGATTTTCCCGACCCTGACACGCCGGTAAACACCGTGATCCGGTTCCTGGGCAGGCGGAGGCTGATGTTCTTGAGGTTGTTTTCCCGCGCGCCTGTGACCTCTATGAAACCTTGATCCATGGAGCCTCCAGAGCAGGGTTGATAGGCCCAGTCTGCCCGGACGGAGCAACCGTGTCCAGCCCGGCACATCCTCTGTTCTTCCCTATTCATCACAGCCTCAATCATAGTATCTTTACACTTCGGCCCGTCCCGCCATCGCGGGAACCGTTCCGACGCAACGTCGGCCGAGTACCGAATCGTGAGAGGATCCAGACTATGCCATATACTACCGCCGAGCTGCTTGCCCCGGCGGGCAACCCGGAGGCCCTCGACGCCGCCATAGGCGAAGGCGCAGATGCCGTCTACCTGGGGCTCAAGACCTTCAACGCGCGGATGCGCACAAGCAACTTCGCGTACAGCCAGTTCGAGGCTGCCGTGGAGTCGCTCCACAAGCTTGGCAAGAGGCTCTACGTGACCGTCAACACTGTCTTCGAGCAGCGTGAAGCCGACCGCATGTACCAGCTCCTGCAGTACCTGGAACGCGTCGGACCCGACGGCGTCATCGTCCAGGACTTCGGCGTCGTCAAGATGGCGCAGGAGAATTTCCCGGCTCTCAAACTGCACGCTTCGACGCAGATGAATGTCGGCACGGCCGCCGGCGCCAACTTCCTGTCCAGGGCCGGCTTCAAGCGCGTCGTGCTTTCGCGCGAGCTGTCGCTCGACGAGATGAAGGCTGTCCGCGCCGAGACCAACGTCGAACTCGAGACTTTCGTGCACGGCGCGCTCTGCGTCAGCGCGTCGGGCGTCTGCCTGTTTTCAAGCTACCTGGGCGGCCGCTCGGCCAACCGTGGCGCCTGCACCCAGGCCTGCCGCCGCCTGTTCTCGGACGAGAGCCGCGACGGTTATTTCTTCAGTCCCGACGACCTGCAGCTTATAGAAAAGGTGCCTGACCTCGTCGAGGCGGGCCTGGACACCTTCAAGATAGAAGGCAGGATGAAGAGCTCCGAGTACGTGGGTTCCGTCGTCGCCGCGTACCGCTACATGCTCGACAACTGGCGTTTCGACCGCGAGCGCGCCGCCGCCAAGGCCTCGGCGATACTCCAGGGCGACTTCGCCAGGCGCAAGACGACGTTCTGGTTCGACGGCACGGCCGCCGCTCCCGACTTCATCCGGCCTGACCAGGCCGGCGGAACGGGCCTGCCCCTGGGCAAGGTAAAACTGGTACGCGTCTTCGACGACAAGCGCTGGATACTCGTGAAGAGCTACCAGGGAGTGGCCGAAGGCGACTCCATACGCGTCCACGGCCACGGCGACTCGGGCAGGTCCACCGCCCGCGTCCGGGGCGTCATGGAGAAGGCAGAGGGGCTGTTCCTGCAGGTCGACGGCGATTTCGGACCGGAGGACGAGGTTTACCTCGTGCAGACCAAGGCGATGTCGCGCCGCTACAAGAGCGTACTGCCGTCGTCGCTGTCCAAGTACCACCGTTTCCCCAGCTACGACAAGGCTCCCCGCCCGGAATTTCCCGCCATCCCGCGCGACAGGCTTGCCGCGCTGCCCGACGGCCTCTACACGATGGTCAGCCGCGTCCAGGACCTGCATACGATATTGGCCGACCGGCCGGAGAAGGCGATACTGCGCCTGTCGCGCAAGAACGCGGAGGGCCTGCGCCGCCACGAGAAGGAGACGCCCTTCAAGCGCGATTCCCTCGTGCTATGGCTCGAGCCGTACTTTCCGCAGAACGACGCGGCCTGGCTCGCAGGGGAACTCGATTACTGGATAGACAAGGGCCAGCGCATATTCATCGCGAACAACCTCGGCCACCTGGCGCTGCTCAAGGGCAGGCCGGTAACCGTCGTGGCCGGTCCCTGGCTGTACGCCTTCAATTCGTGGGCGGCCGCCTTCATCCTGTCCAGCGGGGCGGACTTCATCGTCCCGCCGCTTGAGATATCGAAGCAGGCACTGGGCAAGCTGACCGAGACGGTACCGGGCAAGAGCATCATTCCGACGGTCTTCGCCTACCCGCAGCTGTTCACGATACGGTCGGACCTGGGAGAGCTTTTCGACCTCCGCTTCCTGCACGACCGCGACGGCGACGAGTACGAACTCGTATCGTCGCCCGACGGATCCGTGGTGATACCGATCAAGCCGTTCTCTCTCGTGGACCGCATCCCCTTCCTCAAGAAAGACGGGGCGACGAAGTACATCCTCGACTTCAGTTTCATCGACCTCAAGAAGCAGGTCTACAAGCGCATCATGTCCGCCGCCAGGAACGGCACCGTGCTGCCGGACGCCGGCCGTTTCAACTGGAAGGACGGCTTCTGGAACCCGGAGGAGGAGCGATTGCCCTTCCGGGCTGCGGATTCGGGTGATCGTCCGGCGGCGTCGGCCGAGGGCAGGCAGGCGGTTCGATCGCCCGACGACGGCAAGGCAGGCGCGGCGCCAGAGGCGGGTATAGTCCGCAAGGGTCGGGCCGACAGGCCGGGCAGGGGAGGGCACCCCTGGAAGGTGGCCCTGGCTCAGAGGCAGGCCGCCGGAGGCGACCGCGCGGCGGTTCCCGTCAGCGGCTCGAAACCCGTCCGCGGCAAAGCGCCCTCCGGGAAATCCGTCCGCTCTCCGGCAAGGCAGTCAGACAGGACGAGCGCCAACGCGCCGGCCAAGAAACCCCCGCGCAAGAAGTAGTCAGCGCCGCATTATGGCGACACGGCAGATCCTGGCTTCAGGGTCTGCCGCGACGAAGAGCAGCGCGTGTCCCGGCTTGTCCTCGAGCCTGTGGGTTCCCCCTTGTACTGTGATCCCGAAGCCGCGCGGATACTGGAGTTCGGGAACGTATATCTCCGTTTCAGCTCCCGCGGCCGGCTCGTAGTCAAGGCGGAAGAGGCCCGAGCGCCGGTCGAAACCCATGCGCAGGGGCAGGCCCGCCACGGCCCTGGCATAGGGTCTGTCGAAACCGGCCAGCGCCCTGCCACCCGAGTCGGCCGGGTCGCCTGACTCGGTCCGCCCCGCCTCCCAGTCGTCCCTGCACCATACCGACAGGTCTTCGCCGTTCCAGCCGTCTCCGCGGGCGTGGGTGTTGCCTGCGCTGTAGTTCCATATCGTCGCCGAAAGCAGGTTGGCGTCCATGGCGTCATAGTACGACGAAAGAGCCTTCACGTGGGTACGGTAATTGCCCGTGCGGTACGCCCTGGCGCCGTTCATGTCGTAGGGCAGGCCGAATTCGCCTATCAGCGTCGGAGCCCCGTCCATGTCGACGATGCCGCGGCGCTTGATCCGTTCCAGGTGCTCGGCGAAGTAGCGGCGTACCGCGCGGAAGCCGAAGATGAGCCGCTCCTCCTCCTGGTCGTAGGCCACGAAGGAGATGCGTCGTTTGAGGTATAGCGTGAGGTTGTCATACCAGTGGCCCGCGTTGACCGCGCCTGATACGCCGCAGTCGACGCTGTCCCCGGCGTTCCAGCTGGGGCTGGCGACGGTCGGCACGCTCTCGATGAACAGCATGAACCTGCCTGCGCCGGCCGCGTTCGAGACAGCCTCGCCGACCCGCCTGGCAAAGGGGCGAAGGTAGTCCCTGGCGAAATGCGGCACGGTTCCGCGTACGGTGGCGAAGTGGCCCGGCTTCCTGAGGACCGGCTTGCCGCACGATTCGTCCCAGACGCCTTCGCGGCGCCATACGCAGCCGGCGCCTTTCTGCCACGCCGACACGCCGTGTTCGCCGAGTATCTTCCCGCCGACGACGCCCTGGGACAAGCCCTTGATTCCATAGACGTCGACCTCCTGAGGGAAACCGGAACCGGCGGCCATGGCCGCGAAGGGGCTGGGCATGGGGCCGACTTTGGACATCGCCCGCTCAAGCCTTGAAAGGTCCACGAGCCCGATGTAGCCGTCGTTGGGCTCGTTGAGGGTGTCGATGCCGATCACCGCGTCCAGGCGCGACAACCGCCCTGCCAGGCGGGCGATTGCGGCGATGTAGCGGCCCTGGAGCCAGCATTTGGCATCCTGCCCCTCGATGCGGAGGCCGGGGGCGAAATCGTCGCCGGCGAAAAAAAGCGTGAACATCGTCTGGCACGCCAGCCGCGAGTAATTGGCGGGCCACTGCATTTTCGGATAGGGGTCGCCCGCTTCCTCGTGGACGAAGGCCGCGCCCGAGCGATGCAGGGTCCGCAGGTCGAAGCCGACTCGCTCCAGGGTCCACGCGGGCGCGCCGTCTCCTCCGGTCCAGCGGCTCCAGGCATCCTGGTGCGGGTCGATGAATATCCTCAAGCCGCGGGCCGCCGCCATCGCGGCGATTCGCTCGATATAGTCGTAGTACGCCTCGTCGTACGCTCCGGGGCCGCCCGGCTCGAGCCCTTCCCAAGTGACGACGAGCCTGACCACGCTGAAACCCCAGCGCTGGAGCCTGTCCAGGTGATCCGCGGCCTCGGCTTCCGGCAGGGGGCGTCCGATGAAGCTCGCCTTGCGCCAGTCATACAGCTCGGCCGTGGTCTGCAGGGTATTCCGCGGCCGGTACGGCGTCTTGCAGTCACCGCCCAGGTTGCAGCCACGTAGCAGGAGCCGCCTTCCGTCGCCGTCGACGAACCATCCGTCCTTGCCCTGTACCATCGTCGCCCCCTTTTCTTAGTATGTCCGCTTTTCGAAGAAATCCAGGATCCTGTCCCAGGTCGGCTCGCGCTGGCTGTCGTACAGGATGAGGTTGTGCCGCATGTGTCCGAATCCGTCCATGTTCGCGACGTACGCCTCTATATCCTTCGAGCCGAGGCGGTCCAGGAGAAGGCCCGCGTTGCGGAACGCGACCATCCTGTCGCCCCTGGCGTGGCAGACGAGAGCCGGGCAGGTAACTTCGTCGAGCCGCCTTTCCATCGCGCGCAGGCCCAGCTGTATGCTGAAGGCCTGTTTCGTGTAGGTGCCGCGGTAGCCTTTCCAGTCGCCGTCGCCGTCCTCGCCTTTCCGTTCGGGATCGGGGAAGCCCGCCCCGACGGACGGCACGAGCGGCCCCAGCAGCCTCGAGAGGTAGACGAGCGGATTGGAGACGATTCCGTGCCTGAGCCAGGCGTTGAGCACCACGGGCGAGCCGATGGTCGCTATCGCCGCGGGTGCCGATGCGGGAATGCCGCAGGTCTCCTCCGCGAGCGCGAGCGCGAGCGATCCTCCCATCGACGTGCCGACGAGGCAGGCCGCATCGTAACGACCCCGGAGTCTGGTCCACTCGTCGCGGATCGCCGCGAGGTACTGGCTCCATTCGGTGGGAAGGAGGTCGCCCGGATCGGTGCCGCAGCCGGGCAGGAGCGGGGCCGCCAGGTCCCATCCGCGAGCGTCGGAGGCTTCGGCCACCTTGCGGAAGTCCGCCGGCGTTGACGGGAAACCGTGCACGCAAAAGAGGAGGCGGCGGTGTCTGCCCGCCGGCTCGATGGGCGCGGCCTCCGGCCACCGCAACCTGGATGGTTCCAGGCTGGCATAACGCGGGCTGGGGCGGAAGAGGATAGGCATGGTGTTCCATAGCCCTACCGCGACGATGGCCGCCGCGACGGTGGCGGCTATTCCCAACACGCCTGCGCCGAACGCGGCCGTCGCCCATCCTGCGGCGCCGCCGGCAATCGCCACGGCAAGCAGCCGCAGCAGCCGTCCGCGCGCTGACGCGTCAACCCTGCGTGACGAGGGGCTCGAAGGCTTCCTCGTCGATTTTTTCGGCAAGTAATAGGACATTCCCGGGAGTATACTCCTTGCGCCCGGATCTGGTCAAAACGGCCCGAGTGCGTATACTGTAGGCAGTGCGAGAAGAACCGCGGGATCCATGGAGCGTATATGATAGAAGACAAGGAAGCAAGCGGGGTTGTGTTGTTCGACGACGGCGATCATCGTTTCATCTGGCTTGGCGGAGAGGCGAAGAACCGCAAGGGCGTCGTGCAGACGATGCAGTACCTGATAATAGACAAGGGACGCGGCGTTCTCCTCGATCCGGGCGGAGTGCACCTCTTTCCCCGCGTCGTCGCGGCTGCCAGCCGCTACATTTCCATAGACAAGATAGATACGATCTTCTTTTCGCACCAGGACCCCGACGTCTCGAGCGGCATAGCGCTGTGGCTCGGCGTCACGTCGGCCAAGATTTATATCGCAGACCTGTGGATACGCTTCATACCGCATTTCGGCATCGTAGACCAGGCGCGCATCGTGGCCATCGAGGGCGTGGGGAAATCCATCAGGCTGGGCTCGGGCGCCGAGCTTACCTTCGTGCCGTCGCATTACATGCATTCGCCGGCCGCGTATTCGCTCTTCGACCGCCGGGCCGGCATCCTTTTTTCCGGCGACATCGGCGGTGCCGTGTTCGCCGATGGAGAGGAAGTTGTGTACGTCGATGACTTCCAGCGCCATATCAAGAACATCGAGGGCTTCCACAAACGGCTGATGGTCTCCAACGCCGTCACCAAGCGCTGGGTGGAAAACGTCCGCCGGCTGGCGCCGACGATGATAGTACCACAGCATGGCGCCATCTATCGGGGCGACTCGGCCTGCGCCTTCCTCGACTGGCTGTCGGTTCTCCGCTGCGGCGTGGACGACCTCGACGCGCTGTACAGGATGTAGCCGTGGCTGAAACAGAGCTGTACCAGCCCGACATCGGGCAGATCGCCTCTAATTATACCGACGCGATAGATCGGTTCGTCGTGGGCTACAACAAGGGCATCGTGCTTTCGTCGGTGACGCGGCACTCACTCGAGATACTCGACGAGTCGATGTCAAAGATCGAGTCGGGCCTGTCGACCATCGTGGCCGCATTCGAGGAGATCAGGGCGACAAGCGACTCCACCTCGACCAACGCGGAGCGCATAGACTCGATGATGAACGAGGTCCTTGCCAACAACGACGGGCTTTCCTCCAGCATAGTCGCGCGGATGGAAGACGTGGAGCGCGGCGTCGCCGTGGCCAGGGACCTGGGATCGATGTTCGCCAGCCTCAAGACGAAGACGCAGGGCGTGGCCGGCATCACCAGCTCTATACAGGACGTGTCCGACCGCACCAACATACTGGCGATCAACGCCTCGATAGAGGCCGCGAGGGCGGGTTCGGTCGGCAAGGGCTTCCGCATCATAGCCAACGAGGTGCGGACGCTCGCCGGGCAGACGAGCGACTTCGCCAAGCAGATCGATTCGAGCCTCGGGGAGCTGACCGGCGCGGTCGGAGCCATAGCCGGCAGGATGGACGATTTCGTCAACCTGTTCACCAGATTCCGCGAGTCGTTCAGCGAGGTCAGGGCGACGTCGGCGGAAAACGCCGACAGCGTCCGGAAGACCGGCCAGTTCCTGACGCAGATAGCCGGAGCGATCAAGGAGGAGACCCAGGCGCTGGGCGACGGCCTCCATTCGCTCGAATCGATATCGGCGAGCGCCAAGGATACGCACGCCGTCTTCGGAGCGCTCCGCACAAGCCACGACTTCCTGGACACGCTGCTCGACAAGAAGTCATGAGACGCTGAAAGGTCGCTTGCCGTCCTCTTGCCCCGTCGCCGGTACGCATATATACTCAAGACAACATCGTGCGTCGTCGCGATAAAGAACCCCGGTTAGCACGCCCGCCTTTATTCCCCGGCGGGCATCCACGAGCGGCATGATCCAGGATCCGCCGTCAAAACCGGCAAGGGTAAACTTCCAGAGCCTCCAAGCCTCTGAACGGGAGTTGTAACCATGAATCCAGCCCTTGCAGTCATTTCCGACGCGACCCTGACCTACCAGCAGAAGGTCGCCGGCCTGGCCCGCGTAGGCGAGTCTACCGCGAATCCCCTCCGCGTGAGCGCCGAAACCAGGCGCTACCTCGAAGCCGGCGCAATCTGCGACCTGAACGAGGGCCCTGCGCCTTTCCGGCCGCGCTACATCGTCCCCGACTACGAGCGCTTCATGCGGCAGGGTTCGGCCTTCCTCGGCCTCGAGCCGCCCGGGGACATATGGGAGGCGACCGCCGCCCTCCTCATCCTCTACCGCCACGTGCCGAGCATCACCACCTTTCCGGTCTATCTGGGCGACATCGACGCCCTCCTCGAGCCATTCGTCCAGGGCGAGGCCGAAGCGCGCAAGGCGATAGGCCTCTTTCTCCTCTCCATCGACCGGACCATCAACGACTCGTTCTGCCACGCCGACATCGGCCCCAAGGCGACGACGGCGGGCAGGCTGATACTCGAGCTCAGCCGGGAGCAGAAGAACGCCGTCCCCAACCTCAGCCTCAAGTACGACCCCGCCATCACCCCGGACGACTTCGCCGCGCTCGCCGCGAGCGTAGCCCTCGAGGTGGCCAAGCCGAGCTTTGCCAACGACCCGATGTTCCGCTCCGAGTTCAAGGCGATGGATCTGGGCGACTACGCGGTGGCGAGCTGCTACAACGGCCTGCCCAAGGGCGGCGGCTCGTGCACGCTGGTACGCATCAACCTGGCCCGCGTCGCCTCCTTCGCCGACGGCCAGGCCGACCTCCTCGAGCGGGTCCTGCCGGACGTCGTGGCATGCCAGCTCGACTACATGGACGAGCGCGTGCGTTTCGTCGTCACCGAATCTGGCTTCTTCGAGTCGAGCTTCCTCGTGCGGGAGGGGCTCGTCAGAGCCGACCGATTCTCCGCGATGTTCGGCCTGGTCGGGCTGGCGGAATGCGTCAACGCGTTCTCCCACGGCAAGCGCTTCGGCAAGGATGCCGAGGCCGACGCCCTGGGCCTGGCCATAATCGAACGGATAGACGCTCAGGTCAAAGCCCACCGCACACCGCTATTGGCAGCCAACGGCGGGCGCTACCTCCTGCACGCGCAGGTCGGCATCGATTCCGACCAGGGCGTGAGCCCCGGCTGCCGCATACCGATAGGCGAGGAGCCCGACCTGCCCGAGCACATCCTGCGCTCGGCCCCGTTCCACAAATTCTTCCCGAGCGGCATCGGCGACGTGTTCGCCTTCGAGCCCACTGCCAGGGCCAACCCGCGCCACCTGCTCGACATAGCCAGAGGCGCGATGGCCAGCGGCCTCCGCTATTTCAGCGCCTACGCGAGCGACGCTGACGTCGTGCGGATCACCGGCTACCTGGTCAAGCGCTCCGAGATGGAGCGCCTGGACCGCGGCGAGGCCTCGCTGCAGGACACCACGGCACTTGGCCGCAACGCCGTCAACAACCTGGGCGTCCTCGACCGCCGCCTCAGATCGTGACGCGGCCAGACCAAGTCGCACGCGGTGACGTCGCACGCGGTGTCGTCGCACGCGGTGTCGTCGCGAAGATCCTGCCGTTCAGCGCGGTCGACGGTCCGGGCAACCGGGCCGTCGTCTTCCTGCAGGGCTGCGACTTCGACTGCCGCTACTGCCACAACCCGGAGACTCGCGCCCGTTGCGTCCACTGCGGAGTCTGCGTCGCCGCCTGCCCGTCGGGCGCCCTGACGAAGGCGGCGGCCGAAACGTCAACGGAACTTCCGTACGGCCTCCGCGTCTCCTGGGATGCCGCGGTCTGTACTGGCTGCGGCGCCTGCGTCGCCGTCTGCCCCCACGATTCGTCGCCAAAGGCGGCTGAGATGTCCGTCGCGGACGTATTGGCCGTCGTCGGCCGGTACCGGGCCTTCCTGAGCGGCATCACGGTGTCCGGCGGGGAGTGCGGCCTGCAGGCCGGGTTCCTCGAGGCCCTGCTGGCGGGCTCCCGGGCCGCTGGCCTGCCGGGTCTCGTCGACACCAACGGCTCGACCGACTACTCGCTGTATCCGGGCCTCGTACAGGCGGCGGAAGGCTTCATGCTCGACGTCAAGGCCTGGGACGAAGCGGAACACCGCGCCTTGGCCGGTGCTTCGAACATCATGGTAATAAAGAACCTCCGCTTTCTCGCGTCGGCACGGAAGCTCCACGAAGTCAGGACCGTCGTCGTGTCAGGTATTTTCGACGCGGAGTCGACGGTCCGCGAGGTTTCCCGCGTCATCGCCGCCGCAGGCTCCGGAGCACGTTACAAGCTGATACGCTTCCGTCCGCAGGGCGTCCGGACGGCCTGGCGGGGCATGCCCGCTCCCGACGGTGCGACGATGGAGGCGCTCGCCCGCGCCGCCCGGGCGGCGGGCGTCCGCGAGGTCGTCGTCGTATGAGGGCCGCCAGGCGAGCTTGTGCCGGCGGCCCAGCTCCGGTATCCTTGGTCCCGTGAGGAACACCCAACGTGGCGAGCTGGCCGTCTGCGGCCTCGAATCGGTCCGCGCCCTGGCCGCTGTCAGGCCCGACGCCATCAGGCGCTTTTTCTACTCGGAAGACAGGTCCCGTGAATTCGGCAAGCTGTGCCAGAGGCTCGCGGAGTTGCGTAGGCCCTACCGGCTGGTCGGCCCGGACGAGCTGGAGCGGCTGTCGGGCACGGCTCACCATCAGGGCGTCGTGGCGATGATGGGCGACCAGGCGCCGAAAGCCGTCGATGACGGTCTGGTGACCGCCTGGGCCCGCTCCGGCGCCCGCATCGTCGTTCTGGACCGGGTAGGAGACGACCACAACCTTGGCTCGATCGCCCGTTCGGCGGCCTTCTTTGGCTGGACAGGCCTCGTGCTTGGCCGCGACGACGGCGCCGCCCGACTGACCACGAGCGCCTACCGCGTCGCCCGCGGTGCGCTCGAATACCTCCCCGTGTACGCCGACGACTCCGCCTCGCGCCTCGTCGCCCGGATAGCCGTGGCAGTCGCCCGCGGAGCTCCGGCCATGCCGACCATTGGCGCCGACCACCGCGGCGCCAAGACCATCCGCGGCTACGGCGGCCTAGGGGGAGCGGTGGCGCTCGTCCTGGGCAACGAAGAGAAGGGCCTGTCCCCCGCGGTACGCTCAGCCTGCTCCGAGCTCGTGCGGATAGACGGCTCAGGCTCGGTCGAGAGCCTGAACGTCTCGCGGGCTGCCGCCGTTTTTTTGTACGAGCTCGCGCCCGGACGGCGATGAGCCGGAGCCCTCGTTCCACGAGCGTCCTGCGGGTGATGATCGACACCAATGTTTTCGACAGGCTCATCGCGGATCCGGAGGCGGAAGCGGAGCTGGAGAACCGCC
>CAZNXK010000119.1:0-11046 GCA_964576835.1 uncultured Treponemataceae bacterium
CGCTTCTCGTCCTGCTTGTGCCGCTTCTCTGCGGATGAAAATTTGGTAGCCAAGCCATCCTCCATTCGGATCATCGTAATCGAATATATGTTCGACAGGAATTAACGTCGGTAAAAGAAATTACCAGAACTGAACGACTATGTCAAGGTCGCCGCCGAGGCAAGTATCGACGAAAGTGCCAGCCCTCCAGCCACCACAAAAAAAACCGCTCCTTTTAAAGGAGCGGTCCCAATCGCACCGTGTCGCGATGCCTCAGCTGAAGTCGCTTGGCCGACGCTCGATGCGCTTGCATTTCTCGCATTCGGCTATGTTCTTGACGCGGCCTTCATCGAAGAGGGTCTTCATCTTCACTTCACCGCCGCAGGGGCAATAAAAGTGATGCGTCGTGCTCGACGTACGAGAGTTCTTACTTACCTGTCCCATGACGAACTCCTTGGGTATCCAGCCAATCCGGGTTGGCTGATCGTTCAGTCTGACCCGGGAGGGCCGAAGCCGATATTTGATAGCGGACCGCGCCGCGCGCAAAGCCAGCGGCTGTATGCCTCGTGCTGAAAATAGCGTGAAATCCGGCCGAGTGTCAATTATGGCACGCGTTAAAAGACCCCCGGACCGATTGAACGATCCGGGGGCACCACGGAAAGGAGGAACACCGCCCGGCCAACGGCCGAACCATGTCACTACAACAACAATTCCCGGGTATCAGCGGTAACAGAAAAAGCAATATGCGTCAAACGGCTTCGTTCGCCTTTTTCAGAAGCTCCTGGAGCTGCTCTTTGTGGTAGAGCTCTACCGAACGGTTCTCCGCGAATTCCATCGCGGCCCTGTTGAAGCTGGAGCTGGTAACGATCACACCCCGTATTATTCCAAGTTTCTTCATGTTGTCGAGCAGGGAGCGGACCGCCGCGTCGTCGAGCGGCTCCGATACCCGCAGGAACCGCATGAGTCTCGGCCTTTTCTTGGTAGCGAGCCATTTGTCCGATTCATTCTCCACCGCGATGAAATCGACGCCGTTCTGGGTCCCGATCACGTCGCGAATAGCCAGGTTGAGACCCTGGCTGGCGATCTTCTTGCACAATTCGACGAAATCATCCTGCCCGCAAGTCAGGTAATCCTTCATGTGATCGTCGGTACGGTATTCCTGGTATTGTGTCAGCTTTTCGGCCACATCCCTGAATTGGGGCTTCTTTGAGTATATTTTTTCCCACTGTTCAATCGCCTTGTCGAGGTTCTTGAGTTTCTCGTAGCACAGCGAAAGAAAATACCTGCCGTACAGAGCTTCCGAGGTATTGTCCTCCTTGGAAAGCTTGATGGCTCGTTCCAGTTCGATGATGGCGTTCTCGTAGGATCCCTGGCTCATGTAGGTGCCGCCGCGTTCGACAAGAGCCTTGATCTTGAGCGCGGGACTTTTCTGCGCCCGTTCGAAGGCCAGCAGGGCTCCGGTATAGTCGTTTGACTCCTTGAGGAGCTTTCCCAGGAAATAGTAGCAATCGTAGTTTGTCGGGTCATATTTCATGCTTGCTTCGAATTCGGCCCTGGCTTCGAGGGGATGCTTCGTTTTGTAGAGTATGACACCGAGCATGTAATGGGCCTTGCCGTGCCGCGGATCGAGTTCCACCGCCTTGCGGGCGTACTTTATGGCCACGTCGGCTTTTCCCCGGTCGTCGAATATCCTCGCGCAGTGATAGTAATAGTCTGCGTTCCGGGGATCGTTCTTGACGAGGAGGATGTACTCCTTGAGCGCTTCCTCAAGCTGGCCAAATTTTTCATAGAGTTCCGCGATGACCTGACGGAATTCAGGCTCGGGTATCTCGCTGCCAAACTGGCCGATGGTGCTGACCGACTTGAACTCCATCAAGGCCAATTCCGGTTTGCTTTCTGCCATGTACGTCTTGCCAAGTAGATAATGGGCAGTCGCGTTCCTGGGATCCTTGGCGAGTATCGACTTGACAAGCTTTGTGGCCGCCTGCGTACGTCCCTGCTTGATCAGGTCGGTAACCGACGATAGCCGTTTCGGCAGGACAATCATCCGTATGAGGAAGTAGCTCAGTACACCGATGGCGATGCCGAAAATGATGATGAATATCACGACGAATGACATCAGGCCGCCTTGCTCAACGGAATCGGGGATGGGACACGCTTTAAACGAGGCGCCTCCCGTGGTATCCTAGTACTATGGTAAACGAGTTCATCGGTAAATTCCAGAGCGGCAATGGCGCTTGCGCTGCAAACCGGCCATGCTCCGAGGAGTCGCGAGGAGGGCCCATGCGGTCATCAATGCAGCCTGTCCTGGCGAGGGTGTTCTCGTCTTTCCTTGCAGCTGCGGTTCTGGTGGCTCTGCCCCAGCTGACGTTCGCTTCGGATGTAGCCGAACGCGGCGTGAAGCTATTCATGGAGAACAAGCCGCTGGAGGCCGCACCCGTGCTTGAAATGGCCGCCAGGGAGGCCGGCGCGGACGAGAAAGTCGCCCTGTACCTGGGAATCGCGTACCAGCAGCTCGGGCGCTGGGACGATGCCATAAGCGCTTTCCGCCGCGGCCTGGCGACTGCCGTGACTTTTCGTCACCAGTTCCTGTTCAACATCGCCAACTCCTTCTTCGCCCAGGGACGCAACTCGTTCGCCCTCGAGTACTATGACCAGGCGATAGCCTCCAGGAACGACTACGCTCCGGCTTACCTGAACCGCGCCAATGCCAGGATGCGTCTTGGGGATCATGGCGGCGCCGTGGCGGACTACTCGGTGTACCTTGGCCTTGACCCGGCCTCGGCTCAGGCCCCTGAAATTCGCAGGCTCCTCGACCTCCTCGGCGCAAAGGTAGCCGAGGCCGACAGGCAGAAGGCCGAAGATGAAGCAAGGCGCCTTGCCGAGGAGCAGGCCAAGCGCGTGATGCTCGACGAGGTGGCCCGCTCCCTGCTCGAGGCCGCCGAAGCTACGACCAACCTGTCCGCCGGCTCTGGCGACGTGCAGGGGTACGAATCCGACCTGTCACTCGATGACTGATCCATGCCTGAATCCCCGGAAGGACTGAACACGTGACGCAACGAACAAAAAAGATGATGATCACCGGTGGCATCGTCGTCGCCGTACTGCTCGTGGCCGGCCTCGCCATAGGCCTGGGCCTTGGTGCGGCTTCCAGGTCCGGCGAGCGAGGCAACATGCTGTCGCTCGCCCGCGAGTACATCGACAGGGGCGACTGGGATCGGGCGCTCGACATACTCGACCGGCTCATAATCCAGGACGCGGGTGATGCCGAGGCCAGGTCGCTTCGCGACGAGGCGATGAACAGGAAGGCCGATGCCCGCAGCGCGGCCGAGGAGGCTGCACGCGCAGGCTCCGGCGACGCGGGAGCCCTGGCCCAGAGCCTCGGCGAGTTGGGAAAATCCCTGGAGAGGACCGCGACAAGCGTCGCGCAGGGCAGCTCGAAGAGTGCCGCCCCGAGGACGCCCGATACGACTGCGTCATCCGCCGCGGCCGCGGAAGCCGCCCGCAAGGCGGAGGAAGACGCGCTGGCCAAGGCGGAGGCGGAAGCCGAAGCCGCCAGGCGGAAGGCCGCGGAGGAAGAGCTGGCCCGCAAGAGCCAAGAAGTGCGCGCCAGGATGGAAGCGGTCAACGCCCTCGTCAAGGCGGGCAGGAGCGCGATGAGCTCAGGCGATTATGGCACCGCCAGGTCAAGGTTCAACGAAGCTGTCTCCGACCTGCCCACAGGCGAGGCTAAATTCACAGCGCAGACATTCGCCGAGATCGCCGAGGGTTATTACGACGGTTACAAGCGTGCGCCGACCAGCGCCGACGGGCTCGAATCTGTCAAGCAGTCTCAGCGTTCCGCCCAGGAGGCGATCAGGAACGACGCGCAGGACGCGCGGCCGCACTATACGCTCAGCAAGATATACAACGATTTCCAGAAGCCTGACCTGGCCCAGGGGGAACTCGAGCAGGCGGTCAAGCTCGATCCAAACAACTACCTCTATGCTTACGAGCTGGGCAAGGCATATTACCGCGTGAGGAAATTCCCCGAGGCCCAGCGGGCGTTCGAATCGATAACCGTCAAACTCAACCCCAAATACGAGCCCGCGTTCTTCAACCTGGGCATGACCTACAAGGCAATGCGCAACGACCAGGCTGCGCTCGGCGCGTTCGGCGGGGCGATAAAGCTGAAGCCCGACTATGTGCGTGCCCATGTCGAAACCGCGGCCATATACGCGGCCAGGGGCGACTCCGCGGGTGCCATCAGGTCGTACCAGACGGCTCTTTCGTTCGAGCCCGACAACGCCGCCGCCCTCAAGGGACTCGGCGTCGTACAGGCGGCGGCGGGCAAGAGCGCCGAGGCCGAGAAGGCCTTCGAGAGGGCGTTTGCCCTTGCTCCCGACGCGGCGACCGGGTACAACCTCGCCAAGGTCAAGTACGACCTCGGCAAGGCCACCGAGGGTCTGCCGTACGCGAAGAAGGCCGTCGAGCTAGCGCCATCGGTTTCCTTGTACCACTACCAGCTTGGCCTGACCGCGGAAAAGGCGGGCGATGTCGATACGGCCCTGCTCGCGTACGCCAAGGCTGCGGAGCTCGACAAGAAGGCGGTTGATCCGCGCGTCAACCTGGGCAGGCTCTACCTGGAGTCGGGTTTCGGCGACAAGGCGCTCACGATCCTCGAGGAGGCCTACCGCATCGATCCGCGGTCACTCGAGGCGAACAACAACCTGGCCAACGCCTACGGCGCCAAGGGGCTCCTCGACAAGAGCATTTTCCATTACGAGGCCGCGCTCACCCTGGCTCCAAGGGATCCGACGATACGGCTCAACCTCGCGCGGGCCTACGTCCAGTCGGGAGCGATGCCCAAGGCCCGCGACGCCTATGTGGAGATACTCAAGCTGGCACCGGCGACCTGGGACGCGATGTTCGAACTCGGCAAGGTCTACGTGTCTCTCGGGGACGCGCCTTCCGCGAAAAGGACGCTTACCGACCTGCTGGCCAAGAAGCCCGATTTCAGGTCCAGGGCCGAGGCCGAGACAATACTTGCAGGACTGTGAAGCAGGCTCCTAGACCAGGCGCCTGACCGCCCGGTACAGGTCGTCGCGGGTCAGGCGCAGCCAGATCGGCCGGCCATGGGGGCAGCGCGGTTCCGGCAAGGCCAGCGCGGCGCGGATCAGGGCGACCGCGCCTGACTCGTCGAGTTCATCGCCGTCCTTGACGGCCGCCCTGCAGGCAGCCTGTGCTGCCGTTTCCCTGAGCAGCTCGGCGGGATCCGGTCTGGATCGCAACAGTTCGAAGATGGCCCCGGTCATCGCCTCAGGCAGCATCGCGGGGGCTGCCTCGAGCATCCACGAGCGTCCTTCCCTGGCCAGCCTGAAACCGGCGGACAGAAGCTCCCCGGCGTGCAGTGCTATGTATTCGTCCTCGCCATCGGATTCAGGCTCGTAGACGATCGGCACGAGCAGCTCCTGCGAAACGGCCCGACCTGCCATGATCTCGTCGTACAACAGTCGCTCATGGGCCGCGTGCTGGTCAAGCAAGATGAATTCGTCTCCTGACTCGAACGCCAGAAAGACGCCGAGCGTCCTGCCTATGTAGCGGAATCCATCGGCGGCTTGCCCGGCTCCTCGCGACGGGGAACCCGAGCCGCCGGGTCGCCGGCCCGAGCCGATACCGCTGGCAGGAAGGCCCGCACCCCCGTTCCTGATACTGGTGACGGCATCGGCCACCGCCTCGCGCGAGGCGTGGGCAGCGCGCATAGCCGGGGCCGCGGCAGACTCGCCGACGAACCAGCCACGATCCAGCGCCGGAAAGGTACTCGCTGATTTTGTCTGACCAGCGAGGTAGTCACGGATGGCCCGGATGAGGCCGGCGCGGATTTCGTCGAGGTTCTTGAGCCTGACTTCCTTCTTTGCCGGATGGATGTTGAAGTCGGCGTACTCCGGATCGACCTGGACGAAGGCCCACACGAAAGGCCATGCGCCTCCAGGCAGGGCGCCGCGATAGGCATATTCGAGCGCCTGTGAGATGCCGTATTCCTGGACCCGCCGTCCGTTGACGAAGACCTGTATATGGCGCCGGTCGGTCCTGTAGACAGCCGGGAGGCCAGCGACGATCCGTGCTCCGAAACCCGTTCCGCTGGCGATCAGTTCCCTGAACAATTCCGGCGGCTGGCCAGTGGCAGTCGCCGAGAGCACCCTGTCGGCGAGGCTGCCAGGCCCCAGGATGAGTACCGGTTTCCCTCCGGAGACAAGCCTGAAAGAAACGGCCGGAAAGGCCAGTGCCTTGTCGACGAATACCGCCCTGCACGCAGCGGCTTCGGCGGCCGCGCGCTTCATGAATTTTTTCCTGGCGGGGAACGACGCAAAGAGGTCGCGGACAGTAACCGCGGTGCCTCGGGATCCGCGCCATGGCGAAACTGAGACGTCGTCGCCGCCAGGTGACGATTCGAGTTTCCAGGCCGCGTCATCCGAACTTGCGCTGACGATCTCCAGGTTCGCCACGGCGGCTATCGAAGACAGCGCCTCGCCGCGGAAACCTAGCGTCGACAGCGACAAGAGGTCGTCGAGGGTACCGATCTTGGAGGTGGCGTGGGGCAGCACCGACAACGCAAGGTCGTCCCGGTCCATTCCCGAGCCGTTGTCGGCCACCCGCAGGCTTTCGGCGCCGCCGCCTTCGATCTCCACGACGATGTCCCGGGCGCCCGAGTCAAGCGCGTTGTCGAGCAGCTCCCGCAAAGCGGCGGCGGGCCTGTCTACGACCTCGCCCGCGGCTATCCTCTTGGCGACTTCCGGCGCGAGAACGTGTATCCTTGCGGCCAACGGTATCCGTGACGGTTCCATAGAGACTGTATACACCGGAGAGGCGACGTTGTCATCCCGGACTGGCCGGCGCGGGTCGCCGCCGCACGTCCAGAATGAAAAGGCCGCCCCCGGAGGAGCGGCCTTGAATGAAGCGATGTGGCCTAGAAGTGCAGGCGGGTCTCCAGCGTCACGGACGGGACGATCCTGGGCTTGGTGCCGACGTAATCGATGTCGCCGTTTTCAAGCCGGGCAACGGTCGTCGAGAAGATGAAGGCAAGGTCGAGGTTCGGCGCGCCGGGCACCGGGAGGGTCACCTCGCCGGAGAATGTCGTGTTCTCGTCAAAGAGCTGGTCCAGGCTGCCGGCGGCGATGGACCTGGCCAGTCCCTTGCGCTCGTAGCTTATCGCCCCCGCCACATCGACGATGGGGATGAGCCCCTTCTTGATGACGAGGCTGGCCTTGAAGTAGTCGTCCGAGGTGGACAAGAGCTCGTCGAGGCTATCGGCGTCGGCGGACCACGGCCAGAAGTAGCCGAGTGACAGCGATAGTTTCTCCTTGAGGATGGACGCTCCGCCCTCGCCGTAGACGCCCATCACCGATGGCGACTGGTCGATCGGGCTCGCTCCGGACAGGTAGGATGCCCATTCTTCCACGAGGCCCGCGCGCCTGCGCTCGTATCCGGCGTCGAAGAAGGTCGGCGTGAAGGCGCCGGTAAAGTAACGGTACTCGAGGCGCCAGTCTATGAACAGCACGTTGCCTATGAATCCCGTCGAGGCTCCCCAGTTCTTGATGGCGCCGTCGGCGAAGACCATGTCGTAGCGGAAGCCGGCGTCGCCTGCGAGAGCGCCGCCGTTCCGCACGTACGGAGCCATCGCGGCGCCGTCGGCGAAGAAGCGCAGTCCAAGCGGGCCGCTCGAGAGGATGGGCAGGTCGAGGTCGATGCCGCCGGCCACGAATATCGGGTCGCCGTAGGAATCGGCCGTGGCCTGGTCAAGGTCTCCGGCTGGGTAGAGGTCGGCGACGGCCGACAGGCCGATGGCCAGCTTGAAGTCGGGGATGGGCCGGACGTAGAGCCGCGTCCCGAGGATCTGGTTGTCCGTCAGGTCGTTGGTCAGGGCCTCGAAGCCCCAGCTGCCCTGGTCGATGCCCAGGTTGAGGCCGATGCGGCGTATCGACGGGAAGTCCGCGTCGTTCGCGTAGTTCCTCATGATGAGGCCATGGCCGAGTGTAAAGCTGTCGAGATTGCCGATTTTGACGAAGAACGGATCCACGAGGGGCTCGCCGTACTCGAGGAATTTGATCTTGAGCGCGATATCCGTGGCCGCGTCGAGGAGGGCGTCGGGCCAGGTGTCGGAAGTCCATCCTATGTCTGCGCCGAACGACCACTCGTCGTTGCCCGCGGGATGGTACCATGTGGACGAGTCAAAGAGGTTGTCCGAGTAGATGATAGGCAGGTAGAGGCCCGCCCTGATTTTGCCCACCTTGAAGGTCGGCTGTATCACGGCTTTTGCCCAGGTGTCGCCGTTTATGGTGATCGAGCCTATTTCCATGCCAAGGAGGTCCTTCAGCCATTCGGCGACTTCGCCGGCGGGGCCTTCAGCTGCTTTTTCGGTTTCGGTACCGGACTCCTCCGCGGGTTCCGCTTCTGGTTTTTCCTCTTCGGTCTCGGCGGCAGGTTCTTCAGCCTGCGGCGGCATGCGCTCGGCCGGTATGTCGAGTCCCTCGTATTCCTGCGAGAGCATCTCCGGCGTGAACGGAGCGGCCACAAGGCTCTTGAAGAAATCGGCAAACTGGCCCGCTCCGACCATGATGGCATCGGCAACCGCCTCACCATCGCGCCTGCCGAACTCGACCTTGCCCTTGGCGACGAGGAGCAACGCCTTGGCGCCTTCCTCGAATGACATGGAGAAGTCGGTGCCGCGCACCCCGGCCACGGTGTTCGCCGTGTATAGTGAATACTGCGAGCCCTTTGCCGCCACGGCGCGTATCTTGCCAGCGACAAGCGTGAAGCCGTTCTGGTCTTTTTCGGGAGTCGCGAGCACCTCGACCCTGAAGGTGGTCAGCTTTGCCAGCTTGATGAGGGTGCCATTGGGCTTGAGCCTGAGTTCGACGCTCGTGCCGGCGCCCGTCTTGACGGTAGCGCCGACCGGGATAACGTCGCCTTCCACTATCGACCCGCTGCTGTAGCTGTACAAAGTCGAATCCGGATAGACGATGTCGAGGTTGTCGCCGTCGACGAATTCGAGTACCAGCGACTGGGGCGCCTGCGCGGCAACTTCCGCGGTCAGCGCCAGCGCCATCACGAATGCCATGGACCAGGTCTTGATACGCATGTGGTCTCCTCCTGCCTTCAGAATTTGATCGAGCTCTGCAGGCTCGAGGTAACGTCGAAATCAAGGGTGACGGGGTTGTAGCTCAGGTTGTACATCAGCGTAAAAATCGCCGCGCCGGTCTTGTAGTTGAACGAAGCCGTGATGACGGCGTCGACGGGATCGACCAGGTCGGAGAAGAAACCAGAACCCCTTCCCAGGAAGTACTTGTCGTAGGAGCCGTTCACGAAGAAGCCGGCCAAGAGGCCTTCCGCCATGCCTACCTCGCCGCGGAGGTGGGGGTATTCGGCGGAGTTGGGAACCAGCTGCGTGTCGGGGCTGGCTTTGAACGGGCCATCGACCGAGACGGAGAAGTACAGTTTGTCGTCGAAGAGACTGGCGCCAGCCTTGGCCAGCCAGCCGGCGAAGGCGTCACCGGTCGGCGTCGCCGCCATCAAGTCCGCCTTCTGCGAGCGGAACAGGTCATAGTTGGCGTCGAAGTAGACGGGGGTGAAGCCGGCGCCGAGGAACCTGAGCTGCGCGCCGTAGGTTATGATGCTGACGAGTCGTCCGCCCGCGCCTATCATGAAACCGGAACTCTCGTTGGGCTCGAAAGCGACCTCGGTGAAGGCGGCGAGCGGGAAGGCCTTGCCGGTAAGAAGCGGCAGGAAGATGTCGACTCCGTAGACGGTGACGGCGTCCTGATTGGTGTCGGTATACAGCCCGGGGTCGAGGTCGGTAGCCAGCGTCGTGCCTATCTGGAGGTTCTGGAGTATCGGCAGCCCTGTCGATATGAGCGGCCGCGCGAAGAGGCGTCCGCCGACAACGTCGAAGCGCGCGAGGTTGCCGGTCAATAGTTCGATGCCTACGAAGGGAAAGTTGAAAAGCGCGCCGTCGAGGCCAAAATCAAGGCCGAAGATGCGCTGGCCCGGCAGGAAGCGGGTGTTGGCATAGCCGCCGACTATGAAGCCGTTGCCAAGGGTCAGGTCGTCTATCGACCCCAGCTTTGCGTACAGGGGGTCGCCGCGCATGCCGTAGCGGACGTACATGACCTTGGGGAGGTACAGGTCGAATATGGTCTTGCCCGAATTTTCGTAATCGGGCACCCAATCGCCGGGGAAGACATCCAGGGCCGTACCGGTCATCAGCTTGAAGTGGACCGTCAGGTCAAAGCCGATGCCGAACTTGCCCAACGACAGGTCCGGCTGGAAGCCGAGGCTATTCCAGGTCTCCGAATCGCCCATTGAATCAATGAGAACGTCGGTGCCGAGCGAGATGCCGGCCTGGAAACCGAATCCGCCATCGTCCTGGGCGAACGCTGCCGTGCCCAGTGTGCATATAGCCGTGAACAGTGTCAGTAGCTTCCTCATCGTCGGCTCCTCCTTGCTACATAATCCAGTACTTATTTGATAGAGTATAACCCTTTCTTCCATAAAAAAACACTCACATGCTATGCTCTGCATGTCGATGTTTCAGGCGAAAGGTGGGTGCGGCATGGAGTTTTTCAAACGGCTGGAAGCGGCGTGGTCGGAGCGGGGCTCGGCCCTGTGCATAGGCCTCGATCCGAGGCTCGAGCCTGGCGAAGGCCCGGAAGACCTGTTCAGGCGGTCGATGGCCATAGCGGAGGCGACGGCACCGTTCGCCGCCTGTTTCAAGCCGAACGCAGCCTTCTACGAAGCTTTCGGGGCGGCCGGCTACGATGCCCTGGTCAGGCTTGTCCATTCCATTCCGGGCGGCATTCCCGTTCTCCTTGACGCCAAGCGCTGCGACATCGGGCCGACCGCCGAAGCCTACGCCAGGGCATGCTTCGAGGCAATAGGAGCCGACGCCGTCACTCTGAGCCCGTACATGGGCCGGGACGCCGTCGATCCCTTCCTCGCGTACCCGGAGAAGGCTGTCTTCTTGCTGGCCCGTACCAGCAATCCCCGCGCGGGCGTGTTCCAGGATGTCGATACGGGAGGCCGGCCGCTGTA
>CAZNXK010000120.1:0-5048 GCA_964576835.1 uncultured Treponemataceae bacterium
GGGGCGGGCCCCCTGGCCGGGGCGGTGCGCTTCTCAGGCTTGACGCTATCCTACCCCGGAGCCCAGGCGCCGGCGCTCGACGGCGTCAGCATGGAAGTGCCCGCCGGCAGGACGCTCGGCATCCTTGGCAAGGTCGGAAGCGGCAAGAGCAGCCTCGTCAAAACCCTGGCCCGCATAGTCGAGCCTCCGAGGGGGGCGGTTTCGATAGGCGGCTTCGACGTCGGTTCGTATCCCATCGAGGATCTGCGCGCCGCCATCGGCTTCGTGCCGCAGGACAGCTTCCTTTTTTCGGATTCAATACGCGCCAATGTCGTGTTTTCCGACCCTGACCTTCCCGAAAGCCGTTTCGGCAAGGTGGTGGCCATCAGCGCCCTCGACCGTGACCTGCGGCTGTTCTCCGATGGCTGGGACACCGTCGTGGGGGAACGCGGGCTGACGCTTTCAGGCGGACAGAAACAGCGCGTAGCGATAGCGCGCGCTCTGTGCCGCGACCCTGAAATCCTCGTGCTCGACGACGCGCTGTCGGCCGTCGACACCGAAACGGAGGAAGCCATCATCGCTGCTCTCATGGCCGACAGGGAAGGCAAGACGACCGTCATCATCTCGAACAGGGTGTCGACCCTGCGGCGTTCCGACATCGTCGCCGTGCTCGACTCCGGCAGTCTCGTGCAACTCGGCTCTCCGCATGAACTGGAGGAGGCCGACGGCTTCTACGCGGAGATTGCGGCCATGCAGGCCCTGAGCCGCCTCGGGGAGGGCAAATAAGATGCCGGATTTTTTCGAGGTGGATGAAATCGTCAAAAGCTACGACGGCGCGATAGTCGGACGCATTTTCGCCTACGTCAAGCCGTACCGCGCGCTTTTGATCACCGCCGCCATCACGCTGGCAATGTCAACAGTGGGAGAGCTCGTCCTCCCGGTCCTCGTCAAGAAGACCGTCGACGAGGCCCTGGTCGTATCGTGGGTGGCCATCGATGAGGGCGCTGCCGGCGACAGCCGGCTGCGGGGCTTGAAGATCCGCGAAGACGCTCCGCGCGCGGCGGGCAAGCTGTTCCTCAGGGAATCGGCCGCAGCCGCGCTGTCGATCAAAGACAGGACCAGCCTCGAGGCGGAAGGCCTGCTCGATCCAGGCCCCTATTACCTGACGCCCGCCGCCGGCGCGACCATGCCTGCGACCGAGCCGGCCGGGGTCTTCCCTGAACCCGCCATCGCCGACGGCTGGTTCGTTGCGCCGTCGGCGTGGGTGCGATCGCTTCCGCCCGTGGACGCCAGAGCCCTGCGTGGTACCGACCGGCGGGTGGTGGCGACCTACGGATGGCTGCTTCTCGTCGTTCTCGTCGTCGTGTTGTTCTCGACATTCGCGCAAACCTGGACGACGAGCCTCATTGGCCAGAACGTGATGAAGGACCTGCGGATGGACCTGTTCAGCCGCACGAGCCGCCAGTCGCTGGCCTTTCTCTCAAGGCAGCCGGTCGGCCGCCTCGTGACGAGGCTGACCGGCGACGTTGAAACGATCAACGAATTCTTCACCAGCGTCGTCGTGTCGTTCATCAAGGATGCGAGCGTGATGGCCGGCGCGCTCGCCGTGCTGTTCATGATGAGCCCGCGCCTTGGCCTGGTGGCCATCCTCACGCTGCCGCCGGTCTTCGTCGCCACCAGCATATCCAGGCGCAAGGCCAGGGATGCGTTCAGGCGGCAGCGTACCTGGCTTTCGAAGGTGAACGCCTTCATCGCGGAGCACATAGCCGGCGTGGCCGTCGTCAAGCTTTTCGGAAGGGAACGTGCATCGGCCGCGGCCTTCGACCTGCGGGACGCCGAGCTGATGAAGGCGAACCTGGGCGAGATGTACGTTTTCGCGACGTTCAGGCCGCTGATCGAGTTTTTCTCCTCGACGTCGACAGCCATCGTGCTGTGGTACGGCGCCGGGCTCCACGAGAAGGGCCTCATCACGCTGGGCGCCCTCATCGCCTTCGTCAACCTGATACGTATGTTCTACTCGCCGCTGCAGGACATATCGGAGAAGTACACCATCCTGCAGAGCGCCATGGCCGGAGGCGAGCGTGTTTTCAGGCTGCTCGACGCCGACGAGAAGATCCCCGACGTTTCCGGCGTCGGCTTCGACGCGCCTGTCAGGGGACACATCGAATTCGACCATGTCTGGTTCGCGTACCGCGAGGACGAATGGGTCATCAAGGACCTGTCATTCGTCGTCAGGCCGGGCGAGACCGTCGCCATCGTCGGTTATACAGGAGCCGGGAAAAGCACCGTGGGATCCCTGCTGGCCAGGCTATGGGATCCACAGCGCGGAGAGATACGGCTGGACGGCGTGCCGATACGGAACCTGCCGCTCGCGGCGCTCCGCACGGCCATCAGGCCCGTGATGCAGGACGTTTTCCTTTTCTCCGGCACGGTCGCGAGCAACATCGACCTGGGGCTCGGCCTCGAACGCAAGGCGGTGGAGGCCGCCGCCAGGGCGGTGATGGCCCACGAATTCATTGAACGCCTCGACGGCGGTTATGACGCGAAACTGGGCGAAGGAGCGGCGACGCTGTCGTCCGGACAGCGACAGCTCCTGTCGTTTGCCCGCGTCGTGGCCCACGAGCCGTCAATCGTCGTGCTTGACGAGGCGACGAGCTCGGTCGATACCGAAACCGAGAGGCTGCTGCAAAGCGGGCTTTCGGCGCTGATGCGCGGCAGGACCACCGTGGCGATCGCCCACCGCCTCTCGACCATCAAGCACGCTGACCGCATCCTGGTGCTCGCTGACGGCCGACTCGTGGAAAGCGGAGACCACGATAGCCTAATCGCCCAAGGCGGCATATACTTCAATCTCTACCGACTGCAGTACGAAGGGGAGGCCGAGTCCCGGCTATGAAAGACATGAACAGTTTCAATATCCTGGCCCTGGTCGACGAAAACGCGGCGGATCTCGTACGCTTGGCCGCGGAGAGCATCGGCGGCTGTTCCCTCAGGGTAGACGGCGGTGAATCGGCAATAGAGACTGTCCAGAATGGCGACATCGTCGACCTCGTCCTCCTCGACCCCAATGCCGTCTCGATGGCTACGGCCGACGGCATTGCCTTCCTCAAGGCCGCCTGCCCGACCTGCGAGATTGCCCTGCTTCTCGGTGACCACGACATTACGATGGACGTGGAACTCATGAGAATGGGAGCGTACGATTCCCTTCCGAGCCCTCCTTCAAAAGAGGAACTGGTCCTCCTGATCGGCGGGCTCATGGAAAAGAACGAGATGGAGCGGGAGAACCGCGCCATGGTCGAGGCCCTGGGCCAGGGACGCGCCCAGACGATCATCTCCCACAGCCCCGAGATGGAAAAGGTGCTGTCGATGGCGGCGCGCGCCGCCAAGAGCGACTCGACAGTGCTCATCACCGGGGAGAGCGGTACGGGCAAGGAACTCGTCGCCCGCGCCATACACCTCGCGGGGCCGCGGAAACACAAGGCCTTCGTTCCGGTAAACATCGCGGCGCTCCAGGAGAACCTCATAGAGAGCGAGCTGTTCGGCCACGTCAAGGGTGCGTTCACCGGCGCCATGGCGGACAGGACGGGGCGTTTCGCTCTTGCGGACGGCGGCACGCTGTTCATCGACGAGATCGGCGAGGTGCCGTCGGGCATACAGGTCAAACTGCTGCGCGTCCTTCAGTTCGGCTCATTCGAGCGGGTAGGAGAGAACGCGCCCCACGAATCCGACGTCAGGATAATAGCCGCCACGAACCGGGACCTCGAGGCGGAGGTCCGCGCCGGACGCTTCCGGGCCGACCTCTACTACCGCGTCAATGTCGTGCCGGTGTCGCTGCCCGCGCTCCGCGATCACCGCGGAGACATACCCTACCTCGTCGAATACTTCATCAAGAAGTACTCGTCCAAGAACCGCAAGCCCGTAAAGGGAATCACCGCGGAGGCGATGTCCAGGATAATGCGCTATCCTTTCCCGGGAAACGTGCGCGAACTGGAGAATGTCCTCGAGCGAGGCGTCGTGCTGTGCCGTGGAGAATACCTCACCGAGACGGACATATTCCTTCCAAACGACGATCCGCGCGAGGATCCCTCGATGCCGACGCTGAGTGGAGGCTACGACGAGGCCATGGGCGGTTTCGAGAGGGAATTCCTGTCCAGGGTCCTGGAGCGGAACGCGCACAACAAGAGCGCCGCCGCGCGGGAACTGGGCATCAACGAGCGCAGGCTCCGTTACCGGCTCAAGGTGCTCAGCCTGGAATAGCGGCCTCGCCGCAGGCTTTAGAAGCCTCCGAGGAAATCGGAACGCAGCAGTTCCTCCATCGATATCTCGGCGGCGCCGGCCGCCTTCAGGGCGTCGAAAACCGCCATGTCCATGTACTTGACCGCCAGCGGCCGTTCGACCGACAGCCTGGTGGCCGCGTCTGACCATACGCTCTCGCTCGGCGAAAGGCTGTCGGGCTTTCCGTATTTGCCTGACAGGCTCGTGAACACCGAATAATGGTCGATTTCCTTCTCGTTGAGAAGGAATATCATGACGAAAAGCTTGCCGGAGTGGAACTGGAAGAAAGCCCGCCTGACGAACGACAGCCCGGAAACCTCGATGAGGCTCTCCTCCGGCCGCGGCAGGAGGCTCACGTCTGCGTCTCCACGGTAGGAGAACAGCCCGTCCGAAGACAGGACAGCCTTGACCTCGTCCATGGACATGCCGAGTTCGATGTCCCTGAACGACCTTGGCACTGCCACGGGTTCCGCCGAGACGGCCGGAGCGCCGGCCGCGGCCGTCTCTGGCGGTGCTCCGGCGGGTTGGGGAAACGGTGTCTGGCCGGAAGCCGAAGCCACGCCCAGGAGGATGGTGATGGCAAGCGCGACTGCCTTGGCTGGTCTGGTCACTTCTGTCTCCTCGTCATCGTGAAAGGGCTATTGACAGGGCGGTCGAGAGCTTGAGAACGTCGTCGTTGCCCTTGCGGACGCGCGAACTGAGCATAGCGGCTATCCTGCCGGTGAGCGCCAGACCGAGCCTGGGATTTTCCTCGCAGATGCCTTCAAAAGCATTTCTCGACAGCTCGAAGAGGC
>CAZNXK010000120.1:5058-10711 GCA_964576835.1 uncultured Treponemataceae bacterium
GTCGTTGGCGGCGGTCAGGGTCGCGCTCCTCGGCTCGTCTCCGAACATCGACATCTCGCCGAAGACCGGCGCGGTCCCGGCCTTGAGCCTCGTCATGGACTTCTCGGCCTGGCCGAAACCCTTTCCGGCTATCTTGAGCGTCAGGTTCTTGGAGACGTCGACGACACCCTCGAGGAAGAGGTACATGGTGTCTGATTCCTCGCCTTCGCGCATGATGACGTCGCCGGCTGCAAAGCGCACGAAGCGCCCTGACGAGTAAAGGCGCGATACGTCATCTCCGGAAAGGTCCGCGACGAGCGACGATTTGCGGAGTTGTTCAGCGTCCCTGGACATCGTGGTCTTCCCCGCCTATGACGAAGGCGACATCGGTATCGCCGATGACGTAATCAGGCGCCGGTGCCAGCCGCGCCTTGCCCGAAGCCTGCTGGTCAGCCCCGATGTCTATTGCCGCTTCGGCGAACTTCCGCTTTATGAAATCGTCTATGGCGCCGGAGTTGGCCGAGAGGATGTCGTCGAGGGTCACTGGTTTTTCCTTGGCGAGCACCCCGACGAGGACGCCGCCGCCGGAGCGGATGAACCAGTCGGAAGCCTCGGCAAAGGTGGCGCCGACAAGGGCCGCGGGCATCGGGTGCTGCCTGAGCCTGGAAGGCGACGAGAATGACAGAAGCTCGCGGGCAGCCCCCGGCAATCCGCCTCCGTCGCTGGAGGCTGAGAGCAGGAAGCCGGTGAACTCGCCGTGGAGCACGACATCGTCGACCTCGGCCCTCCTCAGGTGCTGTTCGCTGTCCGCTTTGAGTATCGCCGCCCTGATGGCGGGTTCCCGTGATATCGACTTGATGGCGAGCGCCGCGAGTATTGTCCGTTCGTCCGCGTTGGCGGAACCTGAACCGCCCGAGTCGTCAGGCAGGAGGAGGCAGAATCTGGACTGCTGGACGGAAGCCTTCCGCAAGATGGCCTCCTGCGTGTGGTCGCCGCGGACGAAACGCAGGTCCAGTCCCGGATGCGCGGCCTTGATGGCGTCGAATCGTTCGGGTTCCATGCCGCTTACGAGGATTACCGGTACACCCGGCGCCTCGGCTTCCAGCCCGTCCAGCACGGAATCGGCGTTGCCGTTCCATCCGCAGACGACCGTGTGCCCCTTGAGCCGTACTTCCTGCAAACCCTTGCCCTCCCTGATACGCCGTTCGACGAAGATCGACGCGATGGTGCCCGATACGAGCGCGCTCAGGATGACGCCGCCGACCATGAACGCCATGGCGGCCACCCTCCCGAATCCCGATGTAGGATACTTGTCGCCGTATCCGACCGTCGCGAGCGTCACGACCGCCCACCATATCCCGTCAAAGAGGCTCGCGAACATTCCGCCCGGCCGGGATCGCTCGACAAGCCACATGAGGACGCCGAAAAGGGCAATCGCACCGAAGAATGCCGCGAACAGCGAGCCGAGGCCCGACCTGGTGACCTCCAGGATTTTGGCCCTGGCCACCGCGAGAGGACCTCGCCGTGACGCGTTGCGACGGCGCCGCTTCGTCCCTGTTTTCATCGGTATCGAGGTCCCCCTTGTACAGGTATCGGTTGAAATGGATCTCCAGTAAAGGCTTGCGCGACAGTCCCACTGGCGTATAGGCTCTGCGGCTGGGAGACGTGACGATGTTTGATCCATTCGAGCCAATCGATACGCCTCGCGTAGTGTTCGACGACAACGGCGTCGTCGTCGTAGCAAAGCCGTCAGGCATGCATTGCGCCCCCGCCGGCGAGAACGGTACCCTCTGTTCCTGGCTTTTCGGGCGCTCGCCAGCTCTTGCCGCCGTGCACGGGCGGAAGGCGGATGAAGGCGGGTTGCTCCATCGCCTCGACGCGGCGACCTCCGGCCTCGTAGCTTTCGCGGCTGATGACGCCTCGTTCAGGTCCATGGCCGATGCCTCTCTGGCAGGCGGCTTCGTAAAGTCATACCGGGCGCTTGGCAGGCCATCGCTGGCCGGGCTGGCGGGCTCGCGCCCCGAAGCCTCATGGCCGGCGGGCATCGGGGGCGATCGATGGATCAACGCCATCCGCAGGGAAGACCAAGGCCTCCTGGCCGTGATGATCGCCGGTTCTTCGCTGTCAAGCTACTTCAGGCCATTCGGCCCGGGAGCCGTACGGGTTGCGTGCGCAGCTGCCTCGGACCCTGCGGTCGCGGCAGGTCGGACCGGCAAGGCCTGGACCCGCGATGTCTACACGACCGACTTTGTATCGGCGTCGACCCTGTCTGGCGGCGTCCTGGTCGAATGCAGGCTGTCGAGGGGGTTCAGGCACCAGGTGAGGGCGCACCTGGCCTGGTTAGGCCTGCCCCTGGACGGAGACAGCCTGTACGGCGAGGACGGGGGGGAAGGCGGACTGCGACTGCGCGCATGGCAACTGTCGTTCCCGGATCCCCGGGGAGGATCGCGTCTGGTGGTCACCCTGGATGCTTGCGAATAATGCCGTCGCAATGTACGATTGACGGCATGGCCGCAGCAACTACTTTCGAAACCCTCGCCCTCGAATTGAGCCCGGTGGAACGATCGGAGTTGCTCGATCGACTCAATCGCGCCTTCACCGTATCGACAGAACCCCTGTACAAGCGCTTGCCCGCTCGCGAACAGCACATAGACTACAAGGCCGCATACCGCGAACTCGGGTTCATGACGAGGGTCGTCATCACCCTGCGATCCATCCTCGGGGCCGGGACGAAGGATGAACTAGTCAAACAGCGAATCCTCCGAGGAATCATCAAGTCGGTGGAGGCGTCCAGCCCCGGCCTCATCGAGATTCACCATAGCGTTTTGCAGGAAGGCTTCTACCGAGAGCTTGCCGCCCTGCGAGCCGCCGCCCGCTACTTCTACGACCTCCTCGACAGGACGCTCGAGAAAAACCGCGCATCGTTTTTCGCCTTTCTCGCATCGCTCGAATTCGAACTGGTCCATGAGGAACTCTGTACCGAGACCGATCCCTATGCCTATGTCGAACTCCATACGTTGGCGAGCGATGGAGACGTACGCATCGCCATCGGCTCCGTCCTCGATTCGGCCATGTCGAAGATAGGCGAGGATCAGCGACGGCTTATGTACAAGGACGTCAAGAACCTGCACGTCCTCAAGAAACTGTCGAGTTTCCTGTTTGACCGCTTCCTCGGCGCGTTTCAGACGAACGCCTCGGGACTCAAGGAGCTGTCTCTGTACGCTGCCTCTGACCAGCTATCCGATCTCGCCACGATACTATGCTCGTTCGACCAGCCGCCTTCGCTGAAGCTTATGGAAGCCATCATAGGCTTTGCCTTGAACGACGATGTCGGACGCGAGGGTTTCAAGCTCGAGGAGGCGGTCAGCGTCGAACTCGCCAGCGCCGAGAAGGCGCTCGCCACCATCCGCGGGTTCAACGACAGGGTTCCTGTCGAGGACATCCTCAAGGTCGCCAGCGACGATCCGAACTGGCAGTGCGCCACTACGGGAGGCGGCGAGGACTGGTTCGCCATCTTCAAGACGTACTGGAAGGATCGTGTCGACAAACGTTTCCTGCGATTTTCGGCCGAGCGCCGGATCGCCCAGCTCGATGCGGACATCCAGAACCTCGTCGGCAAGGATTTGCCGACCTGGTTCCTCTACATGTCGGAAAAGGGAACGGACAATAGTCCGCCTGTGCGCTTCGCGCGCGCGTTGCGCTTCCTCGAGGCGTTTTACCACAAGACCTTCCTTGCCGACATCAACCGGGTCCTTAAAACCGTCCTGCTGGAAGGCGAGTTCTACAAACGGGACAACAGGATAGATTTTACCGACGCCTACAACGAGATATTGCAGACGGGCGACCAGCTGAAGAAACTGGACTCCCGCCTTTCGCCCGAGGGAGAGCTCGGGACAGCCTATGTGCAGGCCCGCGGCGAGTTGGCTTCCACACAAATAAAAAAGCGCAAGATAGAGTCGGCGATGAAGGCAGCGGAGACCGAAGCGGAGTCTATCCTCGTTCGCATTACCGACTCGATAGGGCGAATGCACGAAATCCTGCGCGCCATACTGTCGACTGAAGTCCGGGGGCGCTACGACTCCCTGTCGAACCTTGGGCGTATCGACGGAAATTCCAACAAGGATTTCCAGAACGGGCTCGAGGCGGCCAAGGACAAGCTCGAGAAAGCTCACTTTCTCCTGGGCGAACTGACACGGGCTTCCATAGGCTCGACCGAGCTGCCGTGACGAATTACGATCCCGCTGCCGCCATGGCCATTCCGCTGGCGGGCGGGCGGGCTCCGAAAGCGTTCCTTAGCCTGCTCGACGCCGGAGACATGGGTTTCGGCGACGACGGAAACGGCGAGCGCCGCCGGGACTGGCTCCGCCGCGTCGGGTTCGATCCCGAACGCGCCATTAGCCCTGACCTCGTACATTCCCGCACAGTGCTCGCGGTTTCCGCTCCCGAAGATGCACGGGGCCTCGAGGCGGATGGCCTCGTGAGTTCCGGCGATCCTCTTGCGCGAGGTACCTGCCTCGTCATGACAGTCGCCGATTGCATGCCGATCTTCATTCACGACTCCGCTTCCGGGGCTTTCGGCCTCCTTCATTCCGGATGGAAGGGCACGGGAATCCTCGAGGAAGCCATAGGGCTCATGGCCAGACGATACGGAACCAGGGGGCGGGATGTATCCGCGGTTTTCGGACCGAGGATCGGCCCGTGCTGCTATGTCGTCGACGAAGCGAGGGCGCGGCTCTTTGCAGACGAATTCGGAGCGGCAGCCGTATCGTGGCCCGTCGAGAGCGGAGCGGGCCCGAGGCTCGACCTGGTCGGAGCGAACATGGGCATTGCCGGGCGGCTCGGCCTGGGCTCGGTCCACGTCGTCGAGGCCTGCACCTGCTGCGGCGACAGGTTCGGTTCGTTCAGGCGGCAAGGGCCGATGGAGTTCACGAGGATGGCCGCGACCATCGGCTACCAGGAGCCCGCATGATTGAGCACAGGATGAAACGGGAGTTGCGGCCGGCCAGACGCGTCGTGGCGTGCCTGGCTGCATGGGCAAGCCTGGGCTCCGCCGCGGCCTGGTCGCAGGAGAGCCTCGCGCCGTTCTTCCCTGAGGCCAGGCGCGTCGTCATCTCGGAGCGCTCCGATTTCTCGCGCTACGAAGACGGACGCTATGTCGGCCACGCCTACCGCGAGGCCAGGCTGGATCTGGATGTGGAACTTGCGCCGGGAGGCAAGGCGGCCTACCGCGGCAGCGCACTCGTGCTCGAGGAGACAATGCACGACGAGCGGGCCGTATCCAGGCGCCTCGACGGAGTCGTGCCGATAGCCTTCGAGGCCGATCCAGGCGGATCGGTCCGGTTCTCGACCGACGAAGGCTATCCTATATTGCGCGGCATTCCGTCATCGCCGCCTGCGCCGGTGCAGGCGGGCGGCCGCTGGACGGGCTCAGGCGTCGTCGTCGTGCGGCCGAAGCCGGGCTCGCCGGCAACCCGGATTCCCGTACTTGTCGAATACGAATTCATCGGGACGGCAACGTATGGCGGCGCGCCGGCCCTTGCGCTGCGCGGTCGCTACGCGGTCCGGTACCGAGGAGGAGACAGGCACGGCGACGCGGCGCTTACCGGCTCGTCGGGCGGCAGGACAGCCGACATCATGCTCGACGCGGCGAAGGGCCAGACGCTTTTCGTGCGCG
>CAZNXK010000121.1:0-10675 GCA_964576835.1 uncultured Treponemataceae bacterium
GGCGCCTGCGCACCAACGGCCGCCTCCGCGCGCGCCGTGCGTCGAGCCAGCGATTCAGCTTCCGCCGCATCCAGATCCAGCGCGTCGTTTTCTGACATTGCCGCGTCGTATTCGGCCCAGGCGCGCGCTGCCTGGTTCGCGGCATTCGCGAGAGCCTTGGCCGCGTCCAGCGCGCCGAGCGCCAGTGACTCATCAGCCTGGGCTGCCTCTCGTCGAGTCCGTGCTTCATCCAATGCCTGTTCCGGCGCATCTCCGAGCGCCTCTTCCATCGATCCCACGCGCGTATCGATATCCCTCGCCAGCGTCTCGGCCTCGCGCGCGCGCTCTCTGGCCAGGTCCATCACGGCCGCGTGAGCTTCCACCGGAAAGAGCTTCTCCAGTATCGTCGTGCGTTCTCCGGTATTCATCTCCAGAAACTGCTGGAATTCACCTTGCGGCAACAGCACGATCTTGGTGAACTCAGCGACCGAAAGCCCGATGATGCGTGAAATGGCGGCATCCACTTCGCTTGCCTTGTCCCCGGCAGGAGTCCACCCGCTGGCGGTGGACTTCTGCAACGAAACCTCTGACGGACGCTCGGTAGTCCCCGGACCCCGCTTGCGGGCCACCGTCCTGGCCGGCTTTCTGACGATGCACCAACGCTGACGACCCACCGTGAATTCCAGCTCGACCATGACCTCGTCGTCTGGTCCGGCGTACTGTGAAACCACGTCGCGCGCCGAGCGAGCCGACCCGTAGAGGGCGTAGGTAATGGCGTCGAATATGGTCGTCTTGCCTGACCCCGTATTGCCGCATACGAGAAACACATCACCCAGCGACGAGAAATCTATTACCACCTGACCGATATACGGCCCGATATTCCGCATTGCAAGCCTAACGAGCCTCACGGGACGCCTCCTGGTACAGCTCGGCGAACAGCGCGGCGTCCTCGGCCTTCGGTTCGGTTCCACGCAGCTCGCGATGGAAGGCAACGAAGTCATCCACCCCCGATGTCGACACGCGAGCGGCTGCGTAACCGGCAATTCCGTCCGCTTCGTCGCGCTCGAACGCGGCTTGCCGGAGCGAAAGCAAGTTCGGAAACCGCTTCCTGATGGCGTCAACAGGATTCAGCACCGCGTTCGCATCGCCCAGCACAGCCTCGACATAGTCACCAGCGTAGGCAGAAAATTCCTTGCTTTGAAGTACTTCATCATAGCTTCCGCAAATCCTGATCATGCGGTGCAGGGGAACGATGGCACGAAACTCGGGACGGCATGAGCCGCGGCAAACTTCTACCGACAGAAAGCCCCGCTCACCGCCAGCCTCCGAAAAGCTATAGGCCAGCAGCGATCCTGGATAGCGGCCCTTCTGTCCGACGACCTGCGGGCGGTGCAGATGCCCGAGCGCCACGTAGTCAAAGCGATCGAACGGACGACCGTCGACAAGCTCTGCCGTTCCAATGAAAGTCCGCTCCGACTCGCTGGGCTGGCCACCGGCGGCAAAGGCGTGGCACACCATGATATCTGCCGTGCCATCAGCGGCACGCATCGGCGCCATAGCGGCATCGATGCGGCGCAACGCCTCCGCAAACATGTCCGCCTGCGACCGAAATGGCGAGGCGTCTTCGTCGAACAGGCCTGCCTGAGGTTCGGACCTCGGCACAATTCCCGGCTCCATTGACCCCGGTGTCATGAATGGCAAGAGCCAGAGCCGGACCGCCTCGCCATCACGCCTGACGACGACAGGACGCACGCACGCCGTTGGTTCCGAGGCTACATGGACGCCAACTCCGGCCAGTATCGGAGACAGGAAGGCCAGACGCGCAGCAGAATCATGGTTGCCCGGTATCATCGCTATGATCATGTCCGGATCGAGCGCCTTGATTGATGCCACGAATTCACCGAGTAATGTAACGGCATCGGCGGGTGGCACAGCCCGATCGAATATGTCTCCGGCCATTATCAGACAGGCTGGCCGCTCGATCCGCGCGGCGTCGATGACAGCCTTCAGAGCATGGCGCTGGTCATCGATCAGATCGCGTTCGTAGATGCTTTTTCCGAGGTGGAGATCGGCGAGGTGGAAGATTCTCATATGGAGCGATCGTAGACGGCCCATGACACGACGTCAAGCGCGGTGTAGGATGGATGCATGAACGGAACAGGCGTCAGCCGTGCCCTGCTCGTCGGGCCTGCCTTCTTCGGCCTCGGGTCTCCGCTTGCCGGCGGAGGCGCGCTCGCGGTACGGTTCTGGTCCGAAGGCCCCGACGGACGGACCCGCGGGCAACCCGCCGTGGAAATTTCCATGGCAGGTATTGGACCCGACAGCGGACCCGCGGGCGGGCAAGCCATCGCCGCCTTCGACGCGGCCTTCGATGCATACCGCTTCGGCCTCCATGACTACGACCCCTTCGAGTCGCTATCGTCGTCGCTCGACCGCGCAGCGACGGATGGCGCGCCCCTGTCGCTCGCGTTGTGGGCGGCGATGGAGGCGGACCTGTTCAGCTTCGCCTTCGACCGCGGATTCACCGACGCCCTCGACAGCCAGCGCGGCTCCGCCGACTGGCTCCGCTTCGCGCGGCTCAACGACCTGTACCGGGCGTGCATTCGCGCCATCGCGCCGATCGGCATCGTCCCCTCGGGATGGAGTTCCTGGCTCAGGGACGATAAGCGTGCGGGATATCCCCGCGGCGGATTCATCGAAAAGGCATTGACAAGGCGCGTGGAATCGCTGGCCACGACGCTCCGCCGGAGGGCCGCGGCAGGACCGGGCACGGTTGCGGCCGTTCCCGGGTTGAAAGTACCGCCGCATGAGCCGATACTCGAAGCAAGGTACCGCACGGAATGATAACAGCGCTCGGACACTCGGCCAGGCTCAAGGCATCGTCGCTCCTCTACGGCCTTGGCTTCTTCTACAATGTCCTCAAGGAAACGGCCCGTTTCTTCCGCAAGAGCCAGGTCGGGTACAAGGTCCTGATCATGCAGATCCTCTTCACCGGCTACGAAGCGCTGGCCATCAACGCGGTTATGGCCATAGCCATAGGCGCGGCGATCAACGTGATAGGCTCGAGCCTCCTGCCGCAGTTCGGTCAGAGCCAGCTGATGTACACGATACTGATAATCGTCATCACCCGCGAGCTCGGGCCGCTTTTGACCGCTTTCGTCATCACCGCCCGCTCGGGTACGGCGATAGCCACCGAGCTCGGAACCATGGTCGTCAACCACGAGATAGAGGCGTACCTCGCCGTCGGCCTCAACCCGATATCGTACCTCGTCGTGCCCCGCTTCATCGGCGTCGTCGTGTCGATGCTCGTGCTGACCGTGTACTTCAATATCTTCGGGCTCCTGGGTTCGTTCATCGTCGTGCAGGTAATCAAGCCGACACCCATCCTCGAGTACCTGACATCGCTGCTGTCGGAGCTGAACGTGGGCGACGTGGTTTCGGGCCTGGTCAAGGCGCTGGTTTTCGGCATCGTCGTCTCGGTCGTCTCGACCTACCAGGGATTCTCGGTGAACCGCGCCAGCACCGAGATACCGGTCGCAGGGATCCGCGCGGTCGGGCTGAGCTTCATCCTCATAATCGTGGCCGACATCCTCGTCACCCTGACGCAATATGCCTGAAGCGAATGCAGAAGTTCCGGCGGTGGAACTGCGCGAGGTGGTGGCTTCCTCCGGCGGCTACGAGATCCTGTCGGCCGCCAGCGTCGCCTTTCCCGCGGGACTTTTCAGCGTGGTGATGGGAGCGGCAGGCTCGGGAAAAAGCACACTGCTCAAGGTGGCGGCCGGTCTCGTCGTCGCCGACGCGGGAAACACCTTCTATCACGGCCGCGACATGGCGCAGTTCTCGCGCAAGGAAGAGCTGGCATTCCGTGCCGCTTCAGGCTTCGTCTTCCAGGACGCGGCGCTCTGGGCAAACACCAACATCCTGAACAACGTCGCCATGCCGCTGCGCGTCCACAAGCCCTGGATGAGCGAGAGCGACATCGCGGAGGCGGTCCGGCTGATGCTCAAGCGGCTCGGCTACGACGAAGGCATGGGAATGCGGCCGGCCGAGCTGTCTGCGGGCGAGCAGAAGCTGGCATCAATAGCGCGCGCCGTCATTCACGAGCCGGAAATCGCCTTCATGGACGACCCGACCTCCAACCTGGACGAGGACGCCGCAGAGAAGGTCTTCGAACTGCTGGCCGAACTCAAGTCCAGGCGCTGCACTGTCATCGTGGTGGCAAACAACTCCGAGCTGGCGTACCGCTTTGCCGACAGGCTCGGCGTCATCAAGGCCGGCAAGATGACCGCGTTCGGCCCCTACGACGAGACGGTCGGCAGCGCGGAGGCTGCCCTCATGACATCGCTGGCCAGGCTCAGGGCAAGGGGCAGCAGGAAAATATCCTCTCAGGAAGACCAGGACTCTGAAATGTCGCAACGGGGAGACACATGAAATTCAAGATCAAGTTCGCGGACCAGATAGTAGGGCTCTTTATCCTGGTGGCCGTCGTTTTTTTCGCCGTCATCGTGGTGCTGATAGGCGCTAACCAGCGCTGGTTCGCCAGGGACTACAGTTTCGTGACGTCGTTCCAGTCGGCGACCGGCGTGGCTCCCGGCACCCTGATCATCATGAAAGGCTTCACGATTGGCAAGATCGACGAACTGACGCTCAACGCGGACAACGCGGTCGACGCGAAGTTCCACATTTACGACACCTACTACGACAAGGTAAAGGAATATTCGATACTCGAGCTGACGATATCGCCGATCGGGCTCGGCTCCCAGCTATTGTTCCATCCAGGCAAGGGCGAAGCGGCGCTTCCCGAAGACGCCTTCATACCCACCGCTGACTCGCTCGAGGGCAAGACCATCATAGAGCAGGAGCTCGTCGAGATACCGCCCAAGGACGATACGATCACGCGGCTCCTGGCCAACGTCAACCCGTTCCTCGAGAACGTCGACAAGACCGTCGTGACCATCAACCGTACCCTGACCGAAGTCAACCGCGCGCTGGCCGGGCAGAGCTCCGGCCCGCTGGGCAATATCGTCAATGACGCGAGCGCGGCGGCGGCGGCCCTCCCTGGAACCATGGAAAACGTCGACGCGATCGTGGCCGACGTGCAGACAAGGGTGGCCGGGCTCCTGGACCAGGTTTCGTCGTTGCTGGCGGAATTCGAGGCGATAAGCGGCAACCTGGTGGCCACTACCGATTCCATCCGCGACCCCACGGGTCTCGTGCCCAAACTGCTCGACCCGTCCGGTTCCATCAAGACATTCCTGAACGACGGCAACGCCCTGTACAACAAGGTGATGAGCATCATAGGCGAGGTCGACAAGAGCGTGAAGAGCCTCCAGGGCATCGTGACGGGCTTGAACGGCGAGATGCCCAAAATAGCCGCGGTGCTCAACGAGACACGCACGGCCATCCAGCAGGCGCAGGACGTGCTCGAGGGAGTCAAGAACAATCCGCTTATCAGAGGCGGAGTCACCGAGAGGGTCGAACAGCAGTCGCTGTACCGCGCCATGCGCGAAGGGAGCTTCGAATGACCGCCCGCCGTCGATCCGTCGCCGCCATAGTACTGTTGACCTCGCTGTCCGCAGCGATGGCTCTGGCATCGTGCTCGAGCGCGCCAAAGAAGGCATCCGCGGTCGTCACGGTCAAAAACGACGCGGCCGACTACTCCAAGCTGGCCGACGGGTTCCTCGCCGCGGGACAGTACGCCTCCGCTCTGCAATACTACGGCGAAGCGCTCGACGCCAACCTGTCGGTCGACAACATCGAGGGCGCCATCAAGTCTCGCGGCTCGCTCGGGCGCGTGCACATGGCGCTCGGCAGCGAGGCTGACGCGGAGCGCGAATTCGGTGACGCGCTCGAGGACGCGAGGGCGTTCGGCAAGCCGGGTCTCGTCGCCCTCTGCCTGTCCAACCTTGGAGAGCTGCGCTGGGCCGCAGGCGAATCGGACGCCGCGGAGGCACTTTTCAATGAAGCGGAACCTCTGGCGTCCGGTGACGAGGCGATGGCCGCTGTCGTCGCGCACAACAGGGGAGTCGCCGCGATGGGCCGGGGCGATTACGAGCTTGCCAGGAACTTCGTCACGAAGGCGGCCGCCGCCAACGAACGTGCCAGGCGATGGACCGAGCTTGGGTCCAACCGCTACACTCTCGCCTCGATAGCGAACGCGGTAGGCGACCTGCCCGCCGCCATTTCATGGGCGCTCGAGGCGCTCAAGGCGGACAAGACCGCCGAGAACGCTCCGGGGATAGGCGCCGATCTGGAGGCTCTGGCCAGGCTCAGCCGCAAGTCCGGAAGCGATGAAGCCGCCTTCGATTTTTACCGCAGGGCCTTCGGCGTCTGGTTGTCGCTCAACCGCGCCGAGGAGGCCGAACGCTGCCTCGTGGCGCTCGGCGAGCTGGCGGACAGCCTCGGCAAGGAGTCCTACGCCCTGCGCTACGCGGAACTGCTGGAACGCATCCGCGGCCGCTAGCGGAAAATGGCTAGCCCGGATGTCTCACAGCAGAATCGGGCTAGGCGCCTATCGTCGTACCGACGAAGGGCCGGCCTTCGAGTATCGCCTCCAGGTTCGCCAGGTCCTTCCCGGCCGCGCAGATCACCCGCAGGCCAAGCTCCTCGGCGCGGCGCGAGGCGACCGGGTCGAAGGGCACATTCTTTCCCGGAGTCCATTCATCGCCGACCATCGCGCGGAAATCCTTCCACGAAATCGAGTCCATTGGTTTCGCGGCCGGATCGACACGCGGGTCGGCGGTATGCACCTTGGCGATGTTCGAAAGGTTGATGACGACATCGGCCTGGAAGCGCTCGGCGAGTACCACCGCGTCGAAGTCGGTCGAGAAGCCTGGCTTCCATCCTGAAGCGACGAGCACCCGGCCGCCGAAAACCGCGACGCTCTCGGGATCGATGACGACGTCATGGGGACAGAGGTCGAGGAAGAGGCTGCGCACGAGAGCCGCGTTGAGCCTCGTGGCCATGATTCCTATCCAGTCCTGCGCTTCCGGGTCCGTTATGGCGACCGCCTCGCGGTACGCCTTCTGCCACGAACGCGCCGGTCCGCCTCCGCCCACGACGACGATAAGCCTGCGGGCCGGATCGGCTCCCAGCCAGCGCCTGGCCAAAGCCGCGAAATCCCGTATAAACGCCACGTCCGGAACGTCCGGCGCGACGATTGAACCGCCCAGGGATAGTACCTTCGTCATCGCTTCCCTCCATTCGGAACCATTCTACGGGTCACCGTGGCTGCCTGTAAAGCGTACACCGCAGGCGCTCGCCAAGCCGCCGACGCAGGCGCTCTTGCCTCGGTCCGGCTGCGCGGGTTAATCTGAGCCCCTGACAAGGAGTACCAGCATGCCCAATCCAGTAGCATCGTTCAAGACGAGCCTTGGCTCGTTCGATATCGAGCTGTTCGCCGATTCGAGTCCCGCCACCGTAGCCAATTTCGTCGAATACGCCAAGGCGGGATTCTACGACGGCACCGTCTTCCACCGGGTAATCCCCGGCTTCATGGTCCAGGGAGGCGGCATGACGAGCGGCCTCAGAGAAAAGGAAACCAGGAAGCCGATCAAGAACGAAGCCGACAACGGCGTCAATAATGACCGCGGCTCGATCGCGATGGCAAGAACGTCCGACCCCGACAGCGCGACCTGCCAGTTCTTCATAAACCTGGTGGACAACAAGCCTCTGAACCACAAGTCCAAGGACGTTTCAGGCTGGGGCTATTGCGCTTTCGGCAGGGTAACACAGGGAATGGACGTCGTAGACTCCATAGCCAAGGTCGAGACTGGCAACCGCGCGCAGCACCAGAACGTGCCCAAGACAGACGTGCTCATCGAGAGCGTGACCATAGCTTGAGGCCGGGAGGCGGTCCGGAATGCCGGGCCACTATTTTCCTTTGCGCTTCTTTTCCACCACGGAGTAGCCGGCTATTTCAAGCATGCGCCTGAAGGAGGAATCATCCTTCTTCAATTCGCGCGAGCCGCGGGTGATCTTGCACAGCGACAATCCGAGTTCAGCGGCTATCGCCCGCTGGGGGATGCCTTCGGCTATTCTCTTGACCAGGGCCCATCGCTTGGCTATCTCGTCAGCCTCGGCCTTGGTAAAGAGGCTGTACAGGAATCCCGCTATCAATTCCGGATCACTTGCCAGCGCGAGCGTCCTGGACATTTCATCGATGTTAGCACCTACCAGACCGGTATCGTCATTCATTGGCACTTATTCTCCATGCAAGAACAGTATACTGGCGTTGATCCATCCTGTCATTCCATAAATTTTAATTTTCGTGGAAACGTTTTGATACTCGATACGCAATGTCTGCTTGACATGATTATGGTGGCGGTATATTGTTCGGTCTCTTAGTTACTACTGATAGAAACACCAATAAGGAGTCCGACATGCAATTCAGATCCCTCATCGCGACGGCCACCGTGGCCGCCATCGCCCTTGCGGCCTTCTCCCTCTCCGCGGTCAGGGACACGCCGGTCGGCATCGCCAAATTCGTTTCACACCCGGCCCTCGACGACCTCGAGAGGGGCGTCGTCGACGAGCTGACAGCGACGGTGCCAGGCATCCGCTTCGACCTGCAGAACGCCAACGCCGACATGGCGACCGCTGCCCAGATAGCCCGCAAATTCAAGTCCGACAATGTGCGGGTCGCGGTAGGCATAGCCACCCCGACGGCCCAGGCACTTGCCAGCGCCATACGTGACATCCCGGTGGTGTTCTGCGCGGTGACCGACCCGGTAGCCGCCGGTCTCGTGTCGTCGTACCAGGGCGGAGGCAAGAACGTGACCGGCACTTCTGACATGACGCCGGTCGCCTCGCAGCTCGACCTCCTGGTCGCGCTCAAGCCAATCAAGCGGCTCGGCCACGTGTACAACGCAGGCGAGGCTAACTCGGTCAAGCTCGCCGAACTCGTCCGGGACTACTGCTCCGCCAAGGGCATCGCACTTGTCGAATCGACCGTCGCCAACTCCGCCGAAGTCCGCTCTGCCGTGCTCGCCATAGCCGACAGGATAGACGGCCTCTACCTGGGCAACGACAACACGGTGTTCTCGGCGGTCAATGCCGTCGCCGAAGTCTGCCTCCAGAAACGCCTGCCCCTGGTGACCGCCGATCCGACCAGCGCAGAGACGCTGCCCGTGCTCGCAGCGCTCGGCTTCGACTACTACCAGATGGGGCGAGCCACCGGCCGCATCGTCGCCAGGATTCTCTCGGGCGAGAAGCCTGGCTCAATCCCGACCTACTTCCCGACCTCTCCGGCAGAGAAAAGCTTCGTGCTCAACCTCGACGTAGCCGCGAGGCTCGGCATATCTCCTGGCGCCGACATGGTGGCCCAGGCCACCGTCGTCATCCGCGACGGCAAAGTCGAGCGGAGAGCGAAGTGATAGAGGCGGTACTCGTCGAGGGCCTCGTCTACGGCATCCTGGCGCTTGGCGTCTTCATGTCGTTCCGCATCCTTGACTTTCCCGACCTGACGGCCGAGGGGGCCTTCCCGCTCGGCGCGGCCGCGGCCGCCGCGATGATAGCGTCCGGCGCCAACCCTGTCGCCGCGATGCTCGCCGCCTTCGCCGCGGGCGGCCTCGCGGGAGCCGCGACAGGGTCGATCTACGCGGCGCTCAGGGTGCCATCACTGCTCGCCGGCATCGTCGTGATGACCGGGCTGTGGTCGGTCAACCTGCGGGTGATGGGCGGCAAGGCCAACATGCCGCTGATAGCCCACAACCCCGTGATGGACGCCGCCTACGGACTCCTCCCCGGCGCCGGCGACTGGTCGGCTGCGCTGTTCTTCGCCATTGTCGCGGCTGCCGTGCTCGCCCTCCTTGCGCTGTTCTTCTCGACCGAGGCCGGCATAGCACTTGGCGCACTGGGCGACAACGAAGCGGTCGTCGTCGCCGCGGGCTCCAATCCCAAGGTCCTGCGCACCTCGGGCGTCGCCCTGTCGGGAGCGCTCTGCGGGCTGTCGGGCGGGCTGGCCGCCTCGTACCAGGGCTTTGCGGACGTCAACTTCGGCTCCGGCGTCGTTGCCGCGGGACTGGCCAGCGTGATGGTCGGCGAGTTCCTTTTCCGGTCAAACCGCATCGGCGTTCAGCTGGTGCGCGTGATGATAGGCTCGATAGCCTTCAGGGCCATCATGTTCGCCGGCCGCAAGTACGGCTACCTGGTCGGCATGGGACCCAACGACCTGCGCATGGTCACGGCGCTGCTCGTCGTCGGCGCAGTGGCGGCCGGTCGCTTCAAGGCGAACGAAACCGCCAGGCGGGGTCTCGCGGCGGCAACGGAACGAAGGCCGAACCGGGGGGCCCGGTAATGATCCGCATCGAAAACCTCACCGTGATATTCAACGCAGGCACACCCGACGAGCGCGCCGCGATAGACGGACTCGCGCTGTCGGTACCCAGAGGCCAGTGGATATCGGTCATCGGTTCGAACGGCGCCGGCAAGACGACGCTTCTCAACGCCATCGCGGGCTCTGTCTCCATCGCTGGCGGCAGTGTCGTCCTCGACGGCACCGACCGCTCGGGGGAGCCGGAATACCGGCGCGCCAGGATCATAGGCCGCGTGAGGCAGGATCCCACCGCCGGCACCGCGCCCGACATGACCGTTATGGACAACCTGGCGCTCGCCAGCCGCAAGGGCCCGCGCAGGTTGCTGCCCGCAAAACCCGCCTCACTCAAGCGCCGCCTCCTCGAACGCCTCGCGGAGCTCG
>CAZNXK010000122.1:0-10601 GCA_964576835.1 uncultured Treponemataceae bacterium
TGACTCTGTGCCTCTGAAGTTCAAATTCCCTATCCCCTATCCCCTATCCCCTATCCCCTATCCCCTATTCCCTGGCTTACGGCTTCAACGGTACCAGCTTGTCGACGAAGCTCCTGGCTTTTTTCACTTTGGGAGCCACGACGACCTGACAATAGCCGTAGTCGGGGTTCTTGCGGTAGAAATCCTGGTGGTACGTCTCCGCCGGGTAGTAGGCGCCCAAGGGTTCCAACTCAGTGACGACAGGATTCTTGTAGCCGGAGGCTATACCGGCGATCGACGCAAGCGCTTCCGTCTTCTGCCCTGGAGAAACGTATAGGATGATGGAGCGGTACTGGCTCCCGACATCAGCGCCCTGCCTGTCCTTGGTTGTAGGATCGTGGATCATCCAGAACAGGTCGAGAAGGTTTTTATACGAAACCACGGATGGATCGTACCGTATGCGGACGACCTCCGCGTGCCCGGTCAGGCCTGTAGTCACCTGCTCGTAAGTCGGGTTCTCCTTCGAGCCGCCAGCGTAGCCGGATTCTACGTCAAGCACGCCGGGAACCAGCTCGAAGGCCGCCTCGAGGCACCAGAAGCAACCGCCCCCCAAGACCAGCGTTTCCCCGCCGTCCATCACAACCGTCCTTTCAGGCTCTCGCGCCGGATCTCCCCTGGCGACGCCGCAACTTGAAAGCGCTAATATAAGCGCAATTGTAAGGTATCTCATTTGTTCAAAATAATGAGCCTGCGACGCGGAGTACAGCGGAAAACAGCGGTTCATCCAGGGGGACTGAGTTCAATTGGCTAGTAAGCGACCGAAAGCCTGGCGCCGAATCCCAGGCTCGTCGCGTCGCCGCTTTGGTACACGACGTACCCTATGGCGCTTGCTCCGGCCGCCACCGACCGTGACAGGGACAGCGTCGCCTTTGTCGTCGCCTTTGCCGTCGCGTCGGCAAGCGCGGCTATGCATCGCAGGTCGACGGCGCATAGCTCGTCGGGCTTCCACGAAATGGAGCCGAACAGGTTGTGGGCTGCACTGAAGGTACCGACCGCGTAAGCGGAGCCGGCGCGGACGTTCGCGAGGTATTCGAGGTCGAAGAACCATTCGCCTCCTAAAGAATAATCGGCTCCGAGCATGACGCTGTAGACGGCTTCGGTGGCGTCCGGCGCCCATCCCGAGAACGGAAGCCGCGCGACGACCTCGGCCGAGAGCCCGAGTTCGAGGTCTCCCTTCAGGTCCAGGCCCGCGACAAGGTCGCCCTCGCCATCGGCCAGTCCAGCGCCGAAGGCCGACAGCCCGAAGTCCCAGCCAGCCGCGTTGCCGAAGAGCCGGCCGCCGGCTATCCCGCCGCCGGACGGCTCGGCCAGGGTCGCCACCAGGTCAATCCCCGAGAAGTCTCCCAGCGGCAACTGCGCACGCAGGGCGTCGGTGCCGGTACGGCCCAGGTTCAGGTCCGCGGTATCGATGGCGCTGAACAGGTCGACCGGGGAAAAAACGGTGCCGCGACCGTAGTTGATTATCATCCTGCCGGCTGACAGGTCAGCGTTGGGCGTGTATATGGACAGGTACAGCTTCTTGAGTTCGAAAGCAGTCACGGCCTCGTCGCCGGAGCCGTAGACCATACGCACGATCGCGGAGGCTTCCACCTTCGACTCGTCATGGTTTCCGCCCAGGGCATCGAGCCGCAACGACGTGAGGCCCGCATACCCGGCCGTCCTGTCCGACGCGTCGAATGGCTCGACGATGGAGTACAGGAGGTCGGCGCTCGCCTCGCCGGAGAACGCCAGCCCGGCCGGCCGCGGTTCGGACTGCGGCCAGGCGGCCATCGCGGGAAAAAGCAGCACAAGCGCCAGCACGGTACGGTTCATGAGGCTCACCGCTAGCGGGACAGGCGCCTGAGGCTGAATGTGTCCTCGGGCAGGGCGATGCCGAACTGCAGATCCCTCATCGTGAAAACGGTGCCGCCGCCCTTCTTGAGCTTGTCCTCCATCCTGACCTCGGTCGCGAACCACCGGCTTCCGAACTGCTTCACCGCGAGCGCGCGGCTCTCCTTGAGGAGGCGGCCTGACTTCGCGTACATCTCCGCCTTGAGTACGACGAAGCGCTCGCCGTCGACCCAGTATTTCTGCCGTTCGTAATTGACCGCACGCACCCTGGCGGTCAGGTCGAGCACGTAGCAGGATCGCCCGTCCAGCGTCTCCGTGCCGACGACGGCAATGGCGTACCTGTCGCTCATCGCCCCGGATTCGAGGGCATCCTCGTACGAGACATCCGAGCCCATCATCCCTTCCTTGAGCATGTGCCCGGAGATCTTGACGGTCTCCTGCTCCGACGGGAAGTACATCCACAGTTCCTTGTCGACCTTGAGGTAGCGGACTCCCCGGTCCTCCGGGTTGGAGAACTCGACGAAGGATTTGTCGCTGCCCTGGGCGACGACGCGCATCTCCTTGTCGAGGACGCGGGTGCCGAGGTCTATCCTCATCGTTCCGGTGTAGGACATCGTCGTGATGGTCGCGTTGACGTCGACCCTTCGCAGTATCTCCTCCCCGGAAAGGGACGGGAGCGCGGACTGGGCGGAAATTGCCGCCGCCAGCGCGGTCGACGCGACAAGCGCAGCTATAGTCGTTTTCGTCATGTTCATCGTGCAGCTCCTCCGGGGGAAATCGGGATTCCCGGCTTCATCATGCGACGCTTTTGATGGCGTCCACCGCGTTCATCGTCGCCGCGCGCCTGCTCGGCGTTATCGACATCACTATCGAAACCAGGAAGCCGAGGGCGAACATCGTCAGGCCGTTCGACAGTTCGACCCGGGTGTAGAAGATCGGATCGACCGGCATGGTCAGCGAACCCATCGCCGCGCTGAAGTCAAAGCCGCGGATGGACATGATCCAGCATATCGCCATACCGAGCACGGCCCCGATGCCGCTGCCGATGGCGCCCATCAGCGCGCCTTCGGCCAGGAACATCCCGAGGACGTCGCGGCGCCTTAGTCCCATCGCCTTGAGGATGCCTATCTCCTTCTTGCGTTCGAGGACGACCATCATGAGGATGTTGGTGATAATGAACGCGCCGAGCATTGCGATCACGACGAATATGTAGCCGTAGATGGTTTCCATCATCCTGATGAGGCCCGGATACTCGCCCACCTCGGTCCAGCTCTGTACGAGGAGGCCGGAGCTGCCAGGCAACGCCGCGAGCGCTTCCCGTATCCTGTCCGCGGCCTTGCCTGCCTTGCGGTAATCGTCGAGCATGACGAGGACCTGCTGGCTCCCCCCGTCCGTTCGCAGGAAAGTCCTGGCATCCTCGATGGGCACCTGGAAGAAGGAACCGTCCAGCTGGTTGAGTCCAGAGGCGAACAGCCCGACTATGGTGAAACGCTTGACGTGCAGGCCGTAGTCCGCGCCTTGCGTCACCACCAGCACAGAGCCGCCAACCTTGAAGCCAAGGTCTCCCGCCAGCTTCCTTCCCAGGATTGTCTCGCCGGAACCGGCCAGGTACCGGCCCTCGACGATAGACCGGTCAAGGTCCATGAGGCCGGCTTCCTTGGCCGCGTTTCCCGCGAAGCCCACGGCCGCCTTGGTGCTGGGGCCGTTGGACAGGAGCGTCCCGAACATCAGCCGGTCGGTGACGGTCACCAGAGTGCCTGGCAGGTCGGGTATCGCCTCTATGGCGGCCATCACCGCCTCGGGGTCGGGCACGAGTTCGTCGACCGGCATGAAACGCGACCGCGAAACGAAGCCGGAGCTGACCACACGCACGTGCCCCATGTCGCTCCGCGTGAGGTTCCGCACCATGTTGTCGAGGATGCCTGCCAGCATTCCGCCGAGGAAAGTCATCAGCATCACGGCCAGCGCTATCGAGGTGGCGGCGAGTATCGTCCTTCGCCTGTTGCGCCTGATGTTGCGCCGCGCCATGTCCAATATCCAGTTCATGCTTCGCCTACCTTCTACGCGAACCGCAGGGCGTTGGTCACTTCCATCCGCGACGCGCGACGCGCCGGAGAACGGCTGGAAACAAGTGATACCAGGATGCCCACGACGGCTATGACCGCGAACTGTTCCGGATTCCACTCGCCGTACAAAGTGCCCCATATAGGCATTCCCAGATCAACGCCCTTGAACATCGACTCGAGGGGGAAACCGACGAATATCATGTACAGGTCCATGCCCAGCCCCACCGCCATGCCCGCCAGCGAGCCCACGAATCCGATGATGCCGCCCTCGATAAGGAAGAGCCTGGATATCTCCCGGGGAGTAAAGCCGAACGCCCTCAGCACGCCTATCTCCCTGACCCGTGAATACACGCTCATGAGGATGGTGTTGGCAATGCCCACGCCCGCTATGAGCATGATGACGACTATGATCATCCCCACGCCCTTCGACTTGGCCTTTGCCAGCTCCAGGAACTGCCGCCCGACTTCTCCGAAGCTCTGCGCGCTGAAGTCGGGGTTCCCGGCCTCTATCCTCGCGGCCAGGGCGTCCGAATCGGCCATCGCGTCCTTTAGGTTGACGCGGTGTTCCATCTTGACCACGACCTCGGTCCGCAGGCCATCGAGCTCCAGGAAGTCCTCGGCGTCGGCGAATGACACGTACACGCCCGAATTGTTGATGGACGGTTCGGTGCAGTCGATCAGCCCGACGATGCGGAAATCGTCGGCGTTGTGCGTCTCGTAGCGGGTACGCGCCGCGAGCGTCACCCAGTCGCCCAGCCTGAGCCCAAGGTCGGCCGCGAGCCCGCCTCCGAGCACGATCTGGCGCTCGCCTGAGTCGCCGAACCAGGCGCCTTCGACGAATTCCGCCAGCGTGAACACCTTCGCGTCGGCCTCGGGGTCAACCGCGACGGCCAGCACGGGAATGGCGTCGGTCCCGTTGGACATGCTGCCGACGAAGCGGGTACGCGTGCCCGCCGCGACGACGCGGGGATCTTCCAGTATGACGGCCTCGAGCGCCGCGGGATCCTCGATGCCGTAATCCATTGGATAACTGCCGCGCTCCTCCTCGTACTTGGTCGTGGTCACCCGCACCGACGAGTCCGACAGGTTGACGATGTTGTCTAGCCCGCCGCGATCCATGCCCTTGAGCATCGAATCCATGCCGATGTAGAGGCCGAGCCCGAAGGCCATCGTCACGACGGTCAGGGCGGTCCGCTTGCCGTGCCGCCACACGTTGCGCCACGCTATCTTGAACAGGGTACCCATGATCCCGCCCTCACTTCCGCTCGTCGGAATGCACGATGCCGTCGCGTATCGTCACGATGCGCTTGGCGTGTTTCTGGACCAGTGCGTCGTGCGTCGAGAATATGAATGTCGCGTTCCTGGTTTTGTTGATCTCCCGCATGATGTCCACTATTTCCTCGGCCATACGCGAATCCAGGTTGGCCGTAGGCTCGTCGGCAAGCACGATGTACGGATCCTTGACCAGAGCCCGGGCGATGGCCACCCGCTGCTCCTGGCCTCCGGACAGCTCGCGGGGGTAGCGCTCCCCGAGCCCCGCCAGCCCGACCTCGGCTATCACCGTGTCGGCACGCTCCCGCATTTCAGCCTTGGACAGCCTGCGCTCTATGACGAGCGGAAGCTCCACGTTCTCCCGGACGGTGAGAACCGGGATCAGGTTGTACGACTGGAAAATGAAGGAGATGTGTTTCTTGCGGTATTCGGACAGCTGGTCTTCCTTGAGCCCGCCTAGCGGCGTCCCGTTGTACAGAACCCCGCCGGACGTGGGGGAATCCAGGCAGCCCACGATGTTCAAGAGCGTAGTCTTGCCCGATCCTGAAGGGCCGACGATGGCCAGGAATTCCCCCGGCTCTATCGAAAGGTCCACCTCGACAAGAGCGTGCACCTCATTTTCACCTTTCCGGTATGTCTTGGTCACCTTGTCCAGCCGCAATATAGCCGCCATGTCATGCCTCCCGGGCCGCTTCCGGCGCGGCTTTTTCCGCTCCGCTTTTTGCCAATCCGACGGTTCCGAGGACGGAACCGATGTTCATGTCCTGCAGCGCGCCCGAGGGCAGGAGCACCATGCTGCCTCTCGTCTTGATGGCGTCGTAGACCATGGCCATGCCCCTAAGCCTCAGCGCTTCCGGCTGGCCCCGGTACGACTGGGCCGCAGCGACGAAGTGGCCGGCGACTTCCTCTTCGGCCTCGGCGAGCAGGACCCTCGCCTTTTTCTCGCGCTCCGCCTGGGCCTGCTTGCTCATCACGTCCTCGAGGTCCTTGGGCAGCTGTATGTCGACGAATTCCACGCTCAGGATGGTGATGCCCCAGGGATTGGTCTTGGCGTCGAGTATTCCCTGTATCTCACGGTACAGCGTGTCGCGCTCCGCGAGCAGCGTGCTAAGGCTGTACTTGCCAACCGAGTCCCGCAGGGCGGTCTGCGCCGACAGCGTGACCGCCTCCAGGAAATCCTCCACTTCGAGGATGGCCTTCTGGGCGTCCCATATCATCCAGAACGCCAGGGCGTCCACGTGGATGGGAACCGTGTCACGGGTCAGGATGCGCTCCGCGCTGAAATCGGTTACCCTGATGCGCGTGTCGACGACGGCGGCGCAGCGGTCGACGAGGGGTGCCAGGAAGATGGGCCCCGGACCCTTGACCTTGTGGAAGCGCCCCAGCCTGAGCACGAGAACCTTGTCCCACTGCGCGACTACCTGGACAGACGGGCCGAAGACGACCGCTACCATCACGCCCGCTATGAAGGGCAACTGCGACGCATCGAGCTCGTAGCCCAGCATCGCCCATTCGCCCCGTAAGCCAGTCGCGGCGAACAGCGCCGCCATCTCGATGAGCAATGCATAGAGGAGCGCGTTCCAGCAAGGGTACAGCGCATACACCAGGGCTACCAGCGTCAGCGCGGCGTACCCGCGGACGAGCAGCGCCGGGCTGAGCCCGCCGAAAGCCAGGCCTCCGGCGGCCGCTCCCGCCGATGCGATGGAAAACATCAGCAGGAAGGAAAAGATGCTGAATGAAAAATCACCGCTGGGAGCGGGGGAAGGCGGGTTGATTATGCGGGGATTTGCCACCGCGGCTTTACGCGCGCCAATTCCAAAAATATCCATGTCAATCCTCCGTTGCCTGGGCCATGCCCAGCAAACCATCCCGGACGGCCGAAATCACCTCGTCCGCCGAAAAGCCGTAACTCGTCGCCCTTGAAAGGAATGGACGGACAAGGCTCTCGAGCATGCCTTCGCGTTCCACCTCGGTCAGGCGGATGTCCTTTTCGCTTATGAACGTGCCGGTGCCTTGCTGGGTGTTGACGATGCCGCGGATCTCCATCTCGTTGTAGGCCCTGGCCACCGTGTTTGGGTTGATCTTGAGATCGACCGCGAGGCTCCGTACGGTGGGGAGCTGGTCCCCCATGACGAATCGCCCGTCGGCTATCGCGAATTCCACCTGCAGGATTATCTGCTTGTAGAACGGCACGCCGCTCTTCGCGTCAAGGCTGAATTGAATGGGTTTCCTGTCGAGCGCCGGAGCCACCGCATGGCCTCCTTGATCATATTGTACTAGTCTATTAGTACACAGTTAATTTAGTACACCCATACATACTTGTCAAGAGAATTTCAGAGGATTTTTCGCGTGGAGCCGCGGAGGCGCGGAGAAGATGAAGAAGGAGAGTCCAACAATATGGTCACGATGAAGCCGGGGAGATGAACAGGATGAAGAAAAGGTGTTATTATATTCAACCTCAATCATTATTTTTCCGAGCGGCCACATCAACGACGTATCATGGCTTCATGACAATTTCCCGACAGGTGCCTTCCTCGACACTGTCAGCTTGCGATCGGCTTGACTCCGCAGTCGGATGTTGGAGCCTGGCTTCTCGAAGCGCGAACAGGTAAGCTTTCCGCTTGGAAATGGACTCATTCCTATCAGAATATAGGGAATATCCTTGCGGTTGGACGCAAAGGCCGTGGCGTATGGTGAATGTGTATGGAAAACCGAAAGCACAAAGTCAAGCTTCTCGTAGATGACAGCATGCATCCGCCATTCAGAAGACGGTTCCCGTCTCCCCTCGAGCACCGTCCCGTCGAGCGTCATGCGCACGACATCCTCGGCGAGCATCTGGTCGTACCGGATGCTCGTCGGGGTTATGAGCATCTCGTCGGTGCCCTCGAGTCACAGCGGCAGGTTTCCGCTCGTCCCGGCGAACAGCCGCCCGGGGTACGCATCCTGGCAGATGCGTACCATCTCGCTCCTCAGCGCCTTGATATCATGCACGCAGGGCTCATTCACGCGCACACCCCAGCCCCGTACTCGCCTGTGCTGCCTTCGCTGTAGTAACGGCGCAAGTCGTACGGTGACATGATTCCCCGGTCGGTAACGACTCCGCTGACGAGGTGCGGCGGCGTTATGTCGAACGATGGATAGTAGCCCTTGACGCCTTCCATGGCAGTCCGCACGCCCATGGCCTGCAGGACGAACTCAGGGTCGCGCATCTCTATCCTGACCGTGTCCACGGTAGGATGACCCCGGTCCGGTGCGCCGGAGGCGAAGTACGGAATACCCATGTAGTTTGCCACGATGGCAAGCTGGAAGGTACCAACCTTGTTGACGATATAACCGTCCTGGCAGATGACGTCTGCAGCCGAGGTCAACACGTCGATCTTCTCGTGCTGGATGGCGAAGGCAGGCATATTGTCGGTTATGACCGTCACGTCGAAGCCCATGTCCCTGGCTACGCTGGCGGTCAGCCTGGCACCCTGAAAATACGGCCTGGTCTCGGCGCAGAACAGCTTCAGGGCGCTTCCACGGTTCCTTGCCACTTTTAGCATCTGGCCGACTATGGTCTCGCCGAAACACTGCGTCAGGATGCGGCCATCTTTAGGAAACGTGTCCACGAGGAACTCCGCCATGACGCCTATCTTTTCATACCGGGCGTTGTTTGAGCGGATGGTATGCTCGACTATGGCCTGGCTGATATCCTTTCCTTCGGCCACTGCCTGATCCACGGCGCGAAGGCAGCCATCGACTATCAAACTCATCCTGTCCACGGTGGTAGGCCGCGCGTGGGCGATGGTGTGCGCGGCCTTTGCGAGGAATGCGCTCTGTTCCGCTGCGGTTTTTCCGCGGCACTCGTAGGCCGCGAGAGCCATGCCCATCGCAGCCGCGGTGTACGGACCAGCGCTCTGTGTGACCATGTCGGTTATGGCCTGGGCCACTTCGCCGTGGGTTGCACATTCGACAAATTCCACCCGGGTCGGATAGATGCGCCGGTCCAGGATCCTGACCTTGCCATGCTCGTACCACGCCACATTCTCGTACTGGAGCATGAATGCCAGGCCCTTGTCAGCTCGTTCCATTAGAATCCTCCGGATTCAGGTCGGTTTCAGGCTGTCTTGAAAAGCCGAGGCATCAAGGTCGTGCAGCACTTCGTCCAGGTCTATTTTCATGCAGGTGCCGTGTTCATAGAGTATCGATCCGTCCACCATGGTCATTACGACGTCGCTGGCCTGGGCGGAATAGACGAGCAGGGCAGTCAGGTCGTGCATGGGCATGAGGTGGGGTTTCTGGAGGTCGAGCGCTATCAGGTCAGCCTTTTTGCCTACCGCCAATTCGCCGCAGTCTGAGCGTCCCTGCGCCCGAGCTCCATTCAGCGTGGCCATCAGCAGCAGGTCATCTGGCTTGATTATGGTTGGGTCGCCCGTATGGCCCTTGTGGATCAGGGACGCGAGGTGGATCTCCTCGAACAGGTTTAGGTTGTTGTTGCTCGCCGCGCCATCGGTGCCGATGGCGACGTTGATGCCTCGTTCGAGCATGCTCTGGAGCGGCATGAAACCGCTGCCCAGTTTCATGTTGCTGGAGGGGTTGTGCACGCACGAGACACCATGCCGCGCGAGTATGTCGATGTCGGCCGGCTCTACGGCCACGCAGTGAGCGGCTATGACCGGATTGTCCAGGACGCCCAAATCGAGAAACCACTGTGTCGGGGTCTTTCCGTAGCGCTCCTTGCACGCCTCGTGCTCCTTGACCGTTTCAGAGAGGTGCAGGTGCATGCGCGCACCGCGCTTGCGGCAATCAGCCGCGTAGGGCCTGACCAGCTGCTCGAACGAGGTGTACTCGGCGTGTATGGAGAAATCGGCGATTATCTTGCCCTCGCCTGCCCCGTTGTACTCTTCATAGAAGCGCAGTGATTCTTGGACCCTCGTGTTGGCCGCATAGGTTTCTGCCGGATCAAAGCCGAGTATGGGCCGGTTCAGGTTGGCCTTCATGCCGGCCTTGATCACCTCGTTAGCCGTCACCTGGGTCCTGTCGTACATGTCGGAGAAGCTCACCACACCGGACGCCAGCAGCTCCATCATGGCCAGCCTGGTGCCTACGCTGATGTCGGCAGGCGTCAAACGCGCCTCCACCGGAAACATGGCCTCGTGGAGCCAGCGGTCCAGGGGCAGGTCGCTGCCCAGGCCGCGTAGCAGCGTCATGGGCGTATGCGTGTGAAGGTTGTACAGGCCGGTCATGAGGAGGTGGCCAGACAGATCCTTATCGCGCTTGTAGTGCTGTGCGGGCCGAGCGCTGCCGACATAATCGATGCGGTCGCCATCGATGCCGACACAACCGCCCTTGATGACCGACCACGAGCCGCCTTCATATACCAGTACATCGGCTCCGGACAACAACAGCGTA
>CAZNXK010000123.1:0-10516 GCA_964576835.1 uncultured Treponemataceae bacterium
GAAAAATGAAAAAGCCGTCCTAATGGACGGTTTTTTCATTTTAAACAAGTGGAGGTGAGGGGAATTGAAGGGTGCGAGCGCGCGCCGAGAGGCGCGAAAAGGCGCCAGGACGACAGCGCGCTTTCAGCGCGCATTCCAATACCCTTCCCTGGACTCGAACGAGCGAAGCTCGTATGGCGCCGAAAGCGAGCACCCCGGGCTGGAGGCTCGAGCCACGACGGCGAGAGCCGTAAGCCAATTCCCCTCACCTCCACGAAAAATGAAAAAGCCGTCCTAATGGACGGTTTTTTCATTTTAAACAAGTGGAGGAAAGCCCCCCCTGCCAAAGCTTGTTGCATCAGAATATTTCTCCTATACTGGACAGCAGATCGACAGCGAGCGTGCATGGGGGAATTCGATTACGACCGGTGAGTATAACACCATCATGCGGCTCATCGACTCCCGCCTGTCCCTGCCCATGGTGTATTCTGGCTGTCATGACATCCTGCGTTCCAGGATGCCAGCGGAAAACATGTACATCTGCCTGCGCGAAAAGGATGGCCTTCGCTTTCCCTATTACCTGGACGAACGCCAGCCGGAGAATCCGCTGGAAATTTTCCCCAAAGAAGGATGGACAGGCTACATCCTCGATACCGGCAAGCGATACTGCGTCTCGATGGATCCTCCGCCTCCCGAGACGGCGAAGCCGGTCGGCGCGTTGCCACAGGACTGGCTGGGCGTCCCCATTTTCGACCGGGACCGTGCGCTCATGGGCGTTCTGACAGTCCAGACCTACCGCGCGCATCAATCGTATACGGCCATGGACGTGGAGTTTCTCGAGTTCACCTCAGAGGCGCTGTCGGTGGCCATACAGCTGGCGGCGCAGGACCGCGAGATTGCGATCCACCGCATCGCCGCCTTGGTCGAGGAGACCGTGGATGTGACGGACCTGTATCCCAAGATCCACGAGATACTGCAGACCATCATACCCGCCGCCCGCAAGAACATTGTCATCGCCCGAGTGGACGAATCGGCTGGTATATTCCGTCCGGTGTATTGGCGAGACGAGAAGGAGGATTTCGACTCCTTGCACTGGTCGCTGAATCAGGGTTTCTGCGGCTATATCTACGGGGTTACCGGATCGTCATTCATTTACGAGGATGGTCGGACGGAAATGCCGAAAGAGGTCATACGCATTGGTTGTCCGTCTAAATACTGGCTGGGTTCCCCGCTTTTCAACCGGGACAAGATCATCGGCGTCATCGTGGTGCAGACATATGATTCGTCGGAGGTCATAACGAGGGAAGACGAGTACGCCATCAACGGCATCTGCCCGTATATCGCCAGCGCCATAAGCCGTGCCGAGTTCTTCAGCCGGATGAAGGGCTTGTAGCCCGCGGGCGATGCGAATCTTGTGCCACGGCGGGTGATGGGGTACACTGTTCAAGGTACTACCAGACTGGAAAAATGTGGGACGGTGCGCTATGTCCGACGAGATCGATCCTGAGATTGCGGCTCTCATCGGTGGAGGCATAGAAGAGTATGCCCCTTCGACTTCTTCCTCGAAATCCCCCCCCAGGTCCTCCGATGGGCCCAGCTACGAAGCGCTTTTCGGGGGAATGAGCGTCTCGGGGGAGCTCGAGAACAAGGGTGAGTTCGAGGTTGACCTGTCCAAGAAGTCGTATGACCCCGTGGAGCGTTTCGAATCCGAGCCGCCGACAGTATTTTTCGACGATCCACAGTACTACCAGAAGGCGCTTGCGGGCGAAGGCGACGTGTCGCAGCGCTTCCACGAGCTTCTCAAGAAGTACCTGCAGGCCACCGACCCTAAAGACAGGGGCATGTACCGGCAGCAGGTCATGACAGCGTACTGGAACATGGTCGAGAGGATGATTCCGAGGGTCGTCACCGCCAACCCGGTCGTCTCGAAGCAACTTCTGGTAAGATTCGGGCTGGCGCTGCCGACGATGGTGACGCCGGAACAGCGGGCTTCGTTTTCAAAGGTCATCCATTCGAAGACGACCCAGGAACCTGTGTATTACCTCGATGAATGGCTGCGCTCCGTCGCGATGGGGCAAATAAATCCCAGCAGTACCGACGAGGTCAACGCCGCCCGGGGCGATGAGCGTTCGCGGTTCAATACGCTGTTGCAGAAGGCCCATGGAAAGCGCGACACGGCTGAAGCCCTGCTCAAGGTCAAGGCCGAGGAGCGCAAATCGCTCGAGGGCATGTTGCGGGACCGGTTCGACCTGGTATGCGAACATGCGGGACTGCCCGGTTTCTACCAGATCCCCGCCCCATACACCGAAGCCCAGAAGAAGACACTTGGAGAGCTTAACGAGATCATGCGTCGCATGCTCGCTTCCGACAAGGAACTGGTCTCGAGCATCGAGTCGTTCGAGGAATCATCCAAAGACGTGCAGACGATCAAGGACAAGGTTGGTGCGCTCGGTGAGGACAGCAAGGCCAACCTGCAGGCGCTGTCCCAGGAATTCGAGACGGCTAGGCAGATGCTCAAGATGTGCGTCGGCAGGCAGGGCAACCATTTCCCTCTTGTCACCAAGGAATACTTCCACCTGAATTTCAGGGAGATTGGCACGCGGGAGAACGTCATCGACGCGCTTGCCTGGCTCGAAAGCGTGGATTCCCAGGCTTATTGCAGGCCGTACAAGGGCACTCTCAACCGCATCGAGCCATACATAGTACTCTTGCCGAGCTACGGCGAGCAGGGCGTCTGCTGGGAGCCGTTTGACCGCTACAACAGGCACACAAGCCGTTCCAGGATCGCCATACCGATGTATCCAAAGAACCTGCGGATCGCGGTGGCCGTGGCGGTTGCCGACATGCGCTGGCAGGCCGCCAAGGAGAAAGCATCGTATTACTGGATGGAAGAAGGCCTGACCGGTCAGTATTACCAGTGGTTCGTCAAGCAAAAACTGAAGGGCGACGTCAAGGAATTCTTCATCCAGGACTACATCATCTGGGTCAGCAAGGAAAGCGAAGGCATCCAGAAGCTGGACAAGGAAGTCAGAAGCATGTTCTGGCGCCTCATGCCGTTCACGCAGCCCATCAAGGAAAAGCTGCGCGACAGGAGCTTCGTGTACCAGGAGTTGTACCAGCGCGACATCAACCGTTCGCTTTCAGACGGCTACTGAGATCCACGGGGTTCGTGCTCGGCTACCCGCCTGTTCCCTGAACCCGAGAGGCTCGTCAGGTATACACCCGCCCCGGCCACGGCGCCGCCAGTCAGCTGCGTCGGGCTCAGCCTTTCGCCAAGTACGAAGAACGACGCTGCGACAGACACCACCGGTATGAGGTTGATGAAGACGCTCGAGACCCCGGCGCCCAGCGTCTGCAGGCTGATGACGTAGAACAGGTAGCCGAGCGCCGAACAGAAAATGCCCAGGTACAGGACGTTGGCAACGACGACCGGAGTGATGGCCGCCCATTCCACCTTTTCAGCGAGTGCCAGCGGAACGAAGCCAGCTGCCCCGAACAGGCTTTGCCAGAACGAAATCTCCAGACTTTCGTACTTCTCGAGCAGTGGCCTGGTCAGGATAGCGTAGGCCACCCACGCAAGCGCGGCGATTCCCATATAGAGGTAACCGAGCGGCGCGGCGCTCAACCTGAGAGACTCGATGACCATCAAGGTGACGCCGGCCGCGGATATCGCCGCGCCACCGTACTGCGGACCCGTCAGCCTGGCTTTCATGAAGACCCGCTCGGCAAGCATCGTCAGTACCGGTATGGTGCCAACGATGATCGACGCTTCCGAGGCCGACAGGAACATGATGCCGTTGTTCTCGCCGACGAAGTACAGCGTGACGCCGACGAGCCCGGTGCCGGCCATCAGGGGAATGTCACGCGCCTCAAGCCTGGGCCGTTTCCGCATCACGGCGAATAGGACGACGAACACGGCGACAGCCACGACGAAACGGGCCAGTCCCAGGCTCATCGGAGGAACGACAGCGACGGCGGTCTTGATGCTCAGGAATGACAGGCCCCAGATGAATGCGGTGGCACTCGCTAAAAGTATGGCTGTACGCTTTGTGGTCATGGATCCTCGTTCCAGGATACTAGCGTCTCCCTCCGAAGCGGGGCAAGTGCCCGAGACGGATTTGACCATTCCTGCATTAGGAAGCATAATAGGCTCCCGCTCCGGCTGGCTTGCGCCCCGGAACGGAAAAAAAAGGAGATCACCATGACCGATGTTTCTCAGAGGCTGGCGGCGTTAGGCATCGCCGCGCCTGAAGTATACCTTCCGGTGGCGGGCGTCGATCCTGAAAAGTGGGCCGTAGTCGCTTGCGACCAGTATTCCAGCGAGCGCGAATACTGGGAAGACGTATCGCGCCTGGTCGGCGCCGCCCCGAGCACGCTCAACCTGATTTTTCCCGAGTGCTATCTCGAGGATGACGACAAAGACCTGCGCGTACAGGGCATCCGCGCCGCCATGCGCTCGTATCTCGACGCGGGGTTCCTGGAGAAGAAGGCGCCGGGCTTTGTCCTCCTCGAACGCAGGACGCCATTCGAGAAGCAGCCCCGCAAGGGCCTCCTCATCGCAGTCGACCTCGAGGCCTACCAGTACGGCAAGGGCGTGACCAGCAAGATTAGGCCGACCGAAGGGACGATAGTCGAGAGGCTCCCACCCAGGATGGATATCCGCAGGGGCGCTCCCCTCGAGGTGCCGCACATCATGCTGCTGATAGACGACCCCAGGCGCACCGTCATCGAGCCTCTGTACGCCAGGATGGACGGCTTGCATAAGCTCTACGATTTCGAACTGATGAAGGGCGCTGGCCATGTCCGGGCCGCCCATGTCACCGCACGGGAAGATCTCGAAGGCGTCGCCGCGGCCCTCGAGGCGTTGGCGGACGCCAAGGCGTACAAGGCCAGGTACGGTTCTCCCGACGTGCTCCTGTTCGCGGTCGGGGACGGAAACCATTCGCTTGCCACCGCCAAGGCAATCTGGGAAGAGACAAAGAAGGCGAACGCCGCCGATCCCGCCATCATGGACCACCCCGCGCGCCATGCCCTCGTCGAGCTTGTCAACATCTACGACGAAGGCCTGCCGTTCCATCCCATCCACCGGGTGCTCTTCAAGGTAGACGAGAAGGCACTCCTGGCCGATCTGCTTGCCGCCGGCGCCACATTCGAGCCGATGGCCTGGGCGGATGCGGTCAGGAATACCGACGAAGGTACGGGAACCCGGCCTGCGGCCGTGGAGCACCGATTCGCCTTCGTCTCGTCCAGGACCGCGGGTCTCGTGCGCTTCGGGAAACCGAAAGCCAACCTTGCCGCCGGCACGATCCAGGGACTGCTGGATGTCTACCTGAAGGCTAACGCGGGGTCGGGCATCGACTATATCCACGGCACTGAAAGCTTCCAGACTCTGGCAAAGAAACCCGGCAACCTGGGTCTCTACCTGCCGCCCATAGACAAATCCAGCTTCTTTGGCACCGTCATCCGCGACGGCGCCATGCCTCGAAAGACCTTCTCGATGGGCGAGGCTCCCGAGAAGCGCTTCTATATTGAAGCTCGGAAGATAATCCGCTAGCAGCCTTCTCCATCAGGAACCGCGGTTGCGGGCAACGAGACGGTCGACCAACACGGCCGTCTCGTTGGCTCCTATCCAGGCGTTCATCGAGTCACGGAGCTCGACGTCCTCGTCGCGGAGCAGGAACACCACGCTCATCTCGTGCCCGGTCTCGAAGCATTGCGCGAGCTTGCCAGAAAAATAGTGCCTGGACAGGTAGCTGCCTACGAGGCTCTCGGTGATGGCGCAATCAGCCCGTCGCCAGATGGCCGCGGCAAAGGCTTCCAGGTCGTTGTCGACGATGACGGGTTCGCAACCCGTTCCCTTCAGGCAGTCGAAGACGTAGGAACCCTTCTGGGCCGCGACGCGTTTGCCGGCGAGGTCCCGCATACCCTTGAAAGAAGCGCTCCGTGATTCGTGGGCGAAGATAGCCGGCCTGAAAGCCGCAAAGGGAACAGTCGCAATCACCGGCTTGCCCGAGAAGAAGGCGTTTGGCCACCCGACGTTGGCGAGAATCCTGATGGTACCGGCGAAGAGGTCGTCCAAAGCGTCCGCAAACTGGCTTGGCCTGAATTCTGGCGCATATGCATGGCTCGTCGCGAATTGCCTGGCCAGATCTATGGTGATGCCTGCCGAATGGCCTTCGCTGATGTGGACCCATGGCGGATAGGTGACGTCGTGACCAATAGGAATGGCCTCTTTGCACTCGCCTTCCTTTGCGGTCGTCGCAAGGGACCGGCTCATCGCGTTTATCGACGACTTGAGTTTTCCCGAGGCGCGCAGCACTTCGACAGACGAAGTCTTCTGCCTCTGGAGGTTGCCCTTGACCAGTTCGGAGCTCTCGGTGAGGAGGATGGTGGCCCCGGCGAGGCTGGACATCGAAGAAGCCAGATGCTCGGAGCTCCTGGTCTGCGCTTCCAGCGAAGACTGAATCTCCTTCATGTTGCCCGCGGCGCCCGCGGCCGAAGCGGTGCTCTTGCCTTGTTCGTCACGGGACGCGCCCATGCGGAGCGCCAGTTCGTTCTTCCCGTCCTCCATTGCCTTGAGGCCTGTCTTGGCGTCGTCCATTTCGGAACGCAGCTCCTTGAGGATCTGCGATGCCGTCTCCGTCAGGTTCTTGCTTTTCTCCGCGAGGCTCTTGACCTCGCCAGCGACGACCTTGAACCCCTTGCCGTGAATGCCCGCCCTTGCCGCTTCTATCGCCGCGTTCAGGGACAGGAGGTTGGTCAGCTCGGAAATCTCGTCAATCGACTTGATCGTGCCGTCGATTCGGTCAACCTCTTCGGCGAGCTTTCGGAATATTGACAGGAAGCCGGTAAAACGCTCGTCCATGCGCTTCAGGGCGATACCGCCTGCCTCTATGGCGGCAAGGGAGGCGTGCGATGAACTGTCGACTACCGCCAGCTTCGCCGCCGCCTCTGAGGCCGAGGCCGATATGGCAACGGAGCTTTCCCGGAGGGTGGAGAGTTCGCGGTCGACAGAGCGCGTCGCGTCGAGGTTGGCGGCGCTGGAATCGAGCGTTTCCTTGAAGAAGTCGGCGGTCAGGCCGGATTCCATCGTCAACGACCAGAGGTGGTCGGACAGGTTGCGGTGCAGCTCCCGAAGGTCCTGGCCTTGCTGTTCTGCCATCGTCATCGCCTCCAAAAAAGACACTGTGGTGCCCAAATAATAAAACGCCCGTCACCGGGCGTTTTATTATGGATATGGTCATTATCGCATGGATACGTCAAGTGCGCCATGCCTATCGTCGAACACATCGCGAGACCATGCCTTCTTGCCGATGGATAGGGCAACGATGGCGTCGACTGTATCGGCGACTGTTGCGCCTGGAAGTGAATGGTGTAATCTACTCGATGATGGCAGGGAGGACTTTCCATGGATTACATCCGTTCCAACAAGGCCGCCTGGGAAGAGGCTTTCGACAACAAGGCCGACTCGTGGTGCGCCGACATCGTCGAGAGGCTCGCGTCCGACGGTATCCCTTACCTCGAAAAGGACCTGCTCGATGAGCTGGTCAGGCGCGGGACAAGCGGCAAGAGCATTGCGCAATTCTGCTGCAACAACGGGCGGGAACTGCTGTCGGCCATGAAGCTGGGCTTTCATGACGGAACAGGATTCGACATAGCCGAGAACCAGGTGGCTTTCGCCAATGACGTGGCGCGGAGAACCGGTATCGATTGCGCGTTCGTGGCGACCGATATTCTGGATATCGGGAGAGAGTATTACAACTCCTTTGATGTCATCATCATTACCATCGGAGCCCTCTGCTGGTTCAAGGATCTCGATCCCTTCTTCCTCAAGGCGTCGCGGTGTCTGAAGCACGGCGGCAGGCTGTTCATCAATGAAACGCATCCCGTATGCAATATGCTCGCGGCCACTGATGAGGACAACTACGACGCGGCCATGCCGGGCGCGCTCGTGAATGACTATTTCGATAAGACCTGGACAGAGAACGACGGGATAGGGTACATCGCCGGGAGGCCGTACAAGTCCAGGACCTTCACAAGCTTTTCCCACTCGTTCTCGAAGATCATCAACGCCTTGTCAAATTCCGGCTTTCGTGTCACATCGCTCGAGGAATACGATTACGACATAGCCGCCGGCATGTTCTCGCGGCTGGAAAGGGCCGGCATCCCGCTGTCGTACATCCTGTCGGCCGAGAAGCTGTAGGCTCCCCATTGCCGCATCGCCGCATCGGGCGTATCATGAGTCATATCGATCACGGAAGGAGGCGCCTATGCGTAGCAACGCGAGCGCTCCGATCCATGGCGCGCGGGCGGCGGCCTGAATGCTCCGCACCGCTTGAAATACGCCGGGGCCCGCATGGGCCTCGGTTTTTTTTGATCAATTTCACCCAGTGTGGCCTCGCAAGCGTAAGTCGCCGGGCGGAAGTCATATACCGGTGCTTCCTGCTGCGGAGCCCGTGCCCAAGACAAGGAAAAGCCCGTCCTCGCTTACGCGCGGACGGGCTTTATTAAGCAATGCGTACGTTCTTCTACTCTGGATCGTGGTACAGGTAGCAAGCCACCTGATGCCCGGAACCCGCGTCCCTGAGCCTGGGTACGCTCTTGGCGCACTTGTCCATGTGTTTTGAACAGCGATCGTAGAAGTAGCAGCCAGTACGGGCCTTGTCGGGGGAGGGCACGTCTCCGGTCAGGATGATGCGCTGGCGCTTGCGCTCCACTGTCGGGTCGGGGATGGGCGCGGCGGAAAGCAGGGCCTGCGTATACGGGTGCAGCGGCTTGACGTACAGTTCGGCGGAGTCCGACAGCTCGACGATGACACCCAGGTACATGACCGCGATGCGGTCGGATATGTACTGGATCACGGCGAGGTCGTGGGCGATGAACATGTACGTCAGGCCGAATTCCTCCTGGAGGTCCTTGAATAGGTTCAGGATCTGCGACTGGATGGACACGTCCAGGGCGGATACCGGCTCGTCGCAGAGGACGAGGTCGGGTTTGAGCGCCAGCGCGCGGGCGATGCCGATGCGCTGCCTCTGGCCGCCCGAGAACTCGTGCGGATAGCGGTTCTTGAAGAAGCGGGAAAGCCCGACTCGCTCCAGGAGCTGCTCGACGCGTTCGTCGATCTCGGTCTTGGACAGGCTCAGAATCTTCGCCTTGGTGAAGATCCTCATCGGCTCGGCCACGATATCCCGCGTCGTCATCCTCGGATTGAGCGAGGCGTACGGGTCCTGGAAGACGATCTGCATGTCCTTGCGGGCCTTCATGACCTCCGCGGAGGACGCGGTCGTCAGTTCCTGTCCCTTGAGGACGACCGAGCCGGCGGTCGGCTTGTAGAGCTGGGCGATGGCGCGGAGGGTCGTCGACTTGCCGCAGCCGGATTCGCCGACCAGCCCGAGAGTTTCGCCCTTCTTGATGGACAGGTCGACGCCGTCCACCGCGTAGATGAAGCCCTTCTTCCTGGCCCACAGCGATCCCGTGTGGTACGGGAAGTGCATCTTGAGCCTGGAGACCTCGAGGAGGTTTTCGTTCTTGTTCTCCGCCATTTATTTTCCCTCCCCGTAGAGCCAGCAGGCGACGGTTCTTTTGGCGCCTATCTGGGCGATCTTAGGATACTTGGACTTGCAGATGTCCATCGTGCGCTCGCAGCGCGGGAAGAACGGGCAGCAGTCCGGCAGGTTGATGACGTTCGGCGGCTGACCTGGTATGGAGTACAGGCGCTGTGTGCTTGCCTTATCCAGGCGCGGGACGCTCTTGATCAGGCCCTGCGTGTAGGGGTGCTTCGGATCGGAGAATATTTCGTCGGCAGTGCCGCGCTCCACGATGCGGCCGGCGTACATGACGCAGATGGCGTCGCACATGCCGGCCACGACGCCGAGGGAGTGGGTGATGAGGATCACGGCAGTACCCAGGCGCTCGGACAGCTCCTTGATGATCTCCAGTATCTGCGCCTGGATGGTCACGTCGAGAGCCGTCGTCGGCTCGTCGGCGATAAGGATCTCCGGCTCGCAGGACAGGGCCATGGCTATCATGACGCGCTGGCGCATGCCGCCGGAGAACTGGTGCGGGTACTGGTCGATGCGCTTCTCGGGGGCGGGAATGCCGGCGAGCTTGAGCATCTCTATGGCCTTTGCCTTGGCGGCCACCTTGTCGAGGCCCTGGTGCAGCACGATGGTCTCTATCATCTGGGTGCTGATGCGCATGAAGGGGTTGAGGCAAGTCATCGGGTCCTGGAAGATCATCGAGATCTTGTTTCCACGGATCTTGCGCACCTCTTCGTCGCCCATGGCCAGGATGTCCTTGCCCATGAACAGCACTTCGCCGCCGGCTATGCGCCCAGGGGGGCTCGGGATCAGCCTCATGATGGCGAGGTTCGTGACGCTCTTGCCAGAGCCCGACTCGCCGACTATGCCCAGGGTCTCGCCCTTGCGCAGGTCGAAGCTCACGCCGTCGACCGCCTTGAGGAGCCCTTCGTCGAGCTTGAAGTATGCCTTCAGGTCCTTGACCTGGAGTATGACGTCATCGGTCATTCGATGGTCTC
>CAZNXK010000124.1:0-10390 GCA_964576835.1 uncultured Treponemataceae bacterium
GATCGGGGGCCTTGAAGCCGCTCGTTCCGGCCGCGCCCGAGTATTTCATCGAGCCGCCAAGCGCGTTGGTCGCGGCTATCCTGCCCTGCCTGTTGGCCGGACCCGCCAGGGGAACGCGGGCAGGCTTGCCGCTGACGCGGTTGACCGTCTCGACCATATCGCCGGCTGCCCAGATATGCTCGTCGCTCGTCCGGAGGTATCCGTCGACGACTAGACCGCCCGTCTGGCCAATCTCGAGATCCGCAGACTTGGCAAGGTCGATGTTCGGCTTGACGCCAGCCGACACCAGCACGACATCGGCGCCGAGCTCGGTGCCGTCGTCGAGCACCGCGATGCCGCCCTTGCCGTCGGCGGTCTTGCGCAGCGCCTTGACCGATCGGCCGGTGATGACCGACGCGCCGGCCGCTTTGAAGGTTTTACCGATCATCGCGCCGAATTCGGCGTCGGCGGGAGGCATCAGGTATGGCGTCAGTTCGACTATGGTTGTTTTCAAGTCCCTTGCCATGAACGCCTCGGCGGCCTCGAGGCCGATGAAGCCGCCGCCTATGACCAAGGCTGAAGCGGGTTTGCGCTCGCCGATGAACGCGTGGACGGCGTCCATGTCCGGTATTGTCCAGAGCCGGAACACATGGTCCGCGTCGTTGCCCTCTATCGGCGGCATGAAGGGCGAGCCGCCCTGCGCCAGGATGAGGGAATCGTAGGGCAGGCTGGACTCGCCTTCCGGGCCGCTTACGGTGACGGTTCTGGCAGCGCGATCTATGGAAATTGCCCTTGTTTTCAGAAGCACCTCGACGCCATACCGTGCCATGAAGCCTTCGGGGGTCTGCAGTATCAGTTCGCCTCGCTTTTCTATGTCCCGTGATACGAAGTAGGGCAGGCCGCAGTTCGCGAACGAAACGTAGCGGCCCGCCTCGACTATCGTGACGCTCGCTGTCGCGTCAACTCGTTTGGCCCGCGCCGCGGCCGTAGCCCCCGCGGCGACTCCGCCTATTATCACTATCCGTTTCGTTTCCTTTGCCATCTGGCCTCTCCTAATTGTATTCACCGAATATATGTAAAACACTATATTAAGTCAAGACCCGTACCGATGAGCGGGACCGGTTTGTGCTCATACCCGGATGTACCTATACTTGTTCCATGAATATAGTATCGCTGGCCGAGCCATACGGACGCAAGGCGGCCGATATCCTCGCGTTCATATACGGAGACAGGGCCGGCGAGGCCTCGGACCTGGTTGCCCGAGTGCTTTCGCGACGATTGCCCGGGCTCGAACGCCTGGGCCGCCTGAGACAGGGACATGGCACCGGGCGAACGTTCAGCGAGAAGGACTCGCTCCTCATCGCCTATGGCGACATGATAGCTCCACCGTCCGCCGCCCTGGGTTCGCCCGCCGCCGGGGACGGGTCCGCTCTGGCAAGGCTCGGCGGCTTCCTCGAGCGCCGTCTGGCCGGGTTGTTCACCTGCCTCCATATCCTGCCGTTTTTTCCGTATTCATCCGACGACGGTTTCTCGGTTATGGATTACCGCGAGGTCGACCCCGCCCTTGGAACCTGGGGCGACATCGAAGCGCTTGGTGCGACGCGCTCCCTCGCGTTCGACCTGGTATGCAACCACGCCAGCGTACAGGGCGCCTGGTTCGAGGCCTTCAAGGCTGGCGTCAAGCCCTACGACCGGTTTTTCATCACCCGCCCCCTCGACTACGATGCCTCAACGGTCCTCCGACCGCGGATCCATCCGCTCATAACGCCGGTCACGCTCGACGACGGCACGACCGCGGGGGTCTGGACGACGTTCAGCGCCGACCAGGCCGACCTCGATTTTGCCGAACCGGCGGTTCTCGCGGAATTCATCGACATCGTGCTTGGCTACGCGGAACGCGGCGCGGGCCTCTTGAGGCTCGACGCGATAGCCTACCTGTGGAAGGAAGACGGAACCAGCTGCGCCCATCACCCCAGGACCCACGCCGTCGTCAAGCTGCTGCGGGCGGTTTTCGACGCGATCGGGTTGGACATGGTCATCCTGACCGAGACCAACGTGCCCCACGACGAAAACATGGCGTATTTCGGAGAAGGCGACGAGGCGCACATGGTCTACAACTTCAGCCTGCCGCCACTTGTCCTGTACGCCTTCGCCACGGGTGACGCGGGCCCGCTGTCGGCCTGGGCGGCATCGCTCCACGTACCTGCCGGGGCCACCCTCCTCAACTTCCTGGCGTCGCACGACGGCGTGGGCGTGACACCTGCGCGCGGACTCGTGCCCGACTTCGGCCTGGCCATCCAGGCAATAGGTGAACGGGGCGGCCTCGTTTCGATGAAGGCTACCCCCCTTGGCTCCGAGCCGTACGAACTCAACATATCGTGGGCCGACGCGGTCTCGAGGCCACAGGCGGACGACGACGAACGGGCGCGCGCGCTGGTCGCCAGCTACGCCATAGCGTGCGCCATGGATGGAGTGCCGGCGGTGTACTTCCACTCGGCGGTCGGTTCGCGTTCCTGGCGCGAAGGGCCGGAGAGGCTCGGCTACAACAGGGCCATAAACCGGGAGCGGCCTGCCATCGACGAACTCGAGGCCTCGCTCGACGACCCCGCTTCGATGCGCGCACTTTCCCTAGCAGGTCTTTCGTCGCTGTTGCGCGAACGCGCCATGCGCCCCGCCTTCTCGCCATCGGCCGCCAGGAAAGCCCACCCGGCGGCCGGACCGGTTTTCGCCGTCGAGCGCGGATCAGGCGACGAGGCCATTCTCGTGCTGGTCAACTGCTCGCCGTCCGAGGCCAGGGCGCCTGTGCCTGAACGATGGGGCGGAGCCATGCGTGCCTTCGACCCGGTGGCAGGCAGGACCGTCCAGCTCCCTGTGAGCAACGGCTTTGCGACGCTCGGGTCATACGATGTGCGTTGGCTTGAACCCGTGGAATGGCCTGAACGGTAATGCACCGTTCAGCCCCGCCGATTCATGCAGTATTCATAGTACTTTAGCCGGTAATTTATGCTACCTGACCATGCTCCTTGCAAAAGCAGCAAGGAGGCCCAAATGCCAACCTGGTATCAACGAGCAAGCTGGGGATTGTTTCGCGCCGTGTTCGCGAAGTCACTTCTCGAGAAGATGAAGGTCAGCGTCCACGGCGCCGGAGAGCTGCCTGGCGCGCCTTTCATCCTTTTATCCGACCATTCAAACGCCCTCGACGCCTACGTGCTCGGGAGCCTGTCTCCGGTCGTCATCCATATGATGGCCAATCTGGAGGGAGTCAGCCCCGCCAAGGCGGCACTCGCCGATCTCGTGGGGGCATACGGCCGCCGCAAGGGTTCCAACGACATGGCCGCCTTGCGGCGTACCTTCGAGCTGGCCGCTTCCGGTGAAGCCATCGGCATTTTCCCGGAGGGTGACCGGAGCTGGGATGGATCATCGGCTCCCTTGCGGCCAGGCTCGGCGAAGCTCCTGAAGCGCCTCGGCCTACCCCTTGTCCTTGCGCGGCAACGGGGCAACTATCTGTCGATGCCGCGTTGGGCTACAAGTCATCGCCGAGGTCCATGGAGTGTTGATTATACTGTTTATGACGCGGATGAAATTGCCCGGCTATCCGTAGGGCTTCTTGAAGCCATCATCGCTACCGCGCTCGAGAAGGATGAGGTCAAGGAAGCGATACGCGAAGGCAGGACCTTCGAGGCGGAAGGAAGCGCCGAGGGTGTCGAGCGTCTTCTCTGGCAATGTCCCGTCTGCGGCAAGGCCGATGGCCCCGATGGAGGAGGCAGCGCCCTCAGGGGCGAAGGCGACGAAATACGGTGCTCGCATTGCGGCGTCCGCTGGCACGTCGACGCCAACCAGCGCATCGAGGCGCTCAACATCCCCGCCTCGTACCTCCCCGAGCCGCTTGGGGATCTCAAGGACTGGAGCGACTGGCAAAGACGGAATCTTCCCGTACTCGAAGCCGATGGCCTATGGGAAGGGCGGGGCATACGGGCATCGGGAGCGCGCCTTTCAATACATCACGGGAGAAGGCTCGAGCGCCTCGGTTCGGGCGTCTTGAGGCTCTATGGCGGCGAGCTTCTCTTCGAGGCGCCCGGCCGCGGCCTCGTCTTCAATGCAGCCGAGATACATGGTTTCATCGACAACTTCAACAAGTTCTGCGAATTCAGCTATCGCGACGAGAGATGGCGGCTGGAACTTGGAGGCGGCAACGCCGCCAAGTGGTGTTACGCGCTTGCGACGCCGGAACCTCGGCTGATCGAGCGGGAAATTGCTCCGGGGGTGCCAGCATGAGCCTGGGACTATCGGAGCTGGTACAGCTGGTTTTTCCAGACCTCGTGAGGCTTGCCTCGCCCGAGATTTCACGGCGGCTGATCCTTGCGGCGGGCGCGCTTTATTTCACCCTCAACGCCGGAGAAAGAAAGCGCATAGAACGGAACGTTGATGACCTCGTCGGCAAAGGCGCCATGGCGAAAGCCGCGATGCGAAGCGTTCTGGCGCACATCGCGGAGCATTATTTCGAGAAACTTCTGGTCGCCAACAGGTCCATGCCCTTTCTCCGCTCGTTCGTCAGGGACCGGGTGCGGGTCGAGGGTCTCGGGCGACTCGACGAGGCCCTGGCGGCGGGGAAGGGGGCCCTCGCGGTGACTGCCCATTGGGGAGCCGTGGAGCTCATCCCTCCCGTACTTGTGGAGCGCGGCTACCCGCTCACCATCATCCTGGAAACGAAAACGCTCAGGCTAAGGGCGGCTCTCGAGCGTCTCGTGGCAGGCGCGGATGTCGAGCTGCTCATCGCCTCGCGAGGTGACTCGGTGCTTGGAGGCATCCTCGACTCGCTTGGCCGGGGCAGGATTCTGCTCACCCAGGTCGACGAGGTCGACGCCTGGCGCCGCCGCCGCTCCCGCACCATACGGCTCTTCGGAAAGTCGCTCTTTTTTGACCATACCCTCGACTTTATAGCGAAACGCTCGGGAGCCCCCGCGGTCGGACTTTTCTGCTCGCGCGGCGGGGAACTCGAGTATTCCCTTCGCTGCGAGAGCCTGGCTCCCGATCCCTACGCGGTCGATGTGGCCGAGAAGGCGCTCTGGCTTTGGGAGCGCTACACCCTCGCGCGGCCCGAGCAATGGTACCAATGGAAGAAATGGGGGCTCATGAAGGCACCCGCGGCATTGCCGGCAAGCCTTTAGTACGAAGCGATAAGCGATGGGGTGAAGACGGGGTGGGGTATTCTGCCTCGTCTTTTTTTATTGAGTTCAAGGCTTGCCTGGTCCGGTACTGTACCGCTGCGAGCGATAGCGCTGGGAGACGCAGCCTGCCAACCGGGCCTGACAACGCGCAAGGCGCATTTTATCGTGGATGACTTCGCCTCGTGCTTGAGTTCAGCGAGCAAGTCGGAGAGGCCTTCCGCTTCAAGCTCGCTTTGTCCCTCCAGGTAAACGACGGCGAGGCTCGCGGTGAGCAGTTGCATCCTCCGCTCGGTGCCGTCGCGGTCTTTCCCCAGTATCCAGCCTCTTTCCCTGTCCTCGGGAGCGTAGAACGAGGAGGCTTCCCGGGCGAACCGTTCCGATGCCTCAAGCAGCCAGGAAAGGGCTTCCCGCGGGGAATTGGCTTCGATACAGGCAAAGAAATCGTCACCGCCCAGATGGCCGACGAAATCCCGCTGGGAGCGGACCCTTGATCGCAAGATATCAGCGAAGAGCATTATCACGCGATCACCGTTCCTGAATCCGTAGCGATCGTTGAAAGGTTTGAAATTATCAAAATCGAAGTAGGCGAAGGCCACGCCCTTCCCGGGGTCCAACAGCCGCTCCGCGCAAACCGCGGCAACGCGGAGGTTGCCAGGTAGATGCGTCAGAGGATTCTGGTCACGGGCTTCGACGAGCTCCCGCTCGGCGACAAGGGAAAGAAGGGCTTCGGGCTGGATGAGTCCCACGTAGTTTCCGCCCTCGGTCAGGATGACGCAGCCTGAATCGGGAGAGGCGCTGAACATTTCTACGATTCGCGCCAGACTGCTGCCGACGCAGGCGATCGGCGCTTTGACGACAAGGGAGACACCACCGCGCTCCACGGCGAGGTGCTCCAGAATCGCGATGCCGAAGGGCGAATAGACATATTCCCGGAAGTCTTTTTCGCGGTACACTCCGACCGCCGCTCCATCGCCATCGACGACGGGGATGAGGGAAACCGACGGTTCTGTCCTGAACCGCAAGAGGAGCTCGGAGAACTCGGCGTCGATGCTGATCGGCCTGGTACCCGCCATCATCTCGATGCTTACGGTTCCAGAGCGCGAGTTCGATCGCCGCTCGGCAGGGGCCGTTGACGGCTCGACAAGCGCTTCGGCATAGCTCTGACGAAGCCTTGAAGTATCCCGTTCCGGCTTTGAAACAAAAAATCCCTGTACAAAATCGCATCCCGCGTTGGAGCAGACTCTTAGTTCCTCGGCTGTCTCTATGCCTTCCGCAACGACTCCTATGCCCATGAGATGCGCCATACCGGCGATCTTGTCAAGGAAGGCCGCTTTGTGTGGATCTACGGCCGAGCCTGAGATGAAATAGCGGTCGATCTTCAAGATGTCCGGTTCTGCCCGGTGGAGAAGTTTCAAGCCAGCGTAACCAGAACCAAAATCGTCGAGCGCAATGCGAAAGCCCTGGCTCTTGTAGGCTGCGACCACGCGATCGAAGCCGGTATCGCCTTCGTCTGGTTCGTGGAGTTCGGATATTTCCATTACAATGCGCGATGGGGCGAGTCCCGCCTCCCGCGCAAGACGGAGCGTGTTGCCCGTCGCGTAGTCGGGCATCTGCAGCAAACGGGTGTCAACGTTGTAAAAAAGCTTCGAGCGTCCTAAACCCGCTCGGGCGAATTTTCCAAAAGCCTTCGCTCGGAGTTCGAGATCGAGGGCGTAGAGCGCTCGTTCCTCGTAGGCGCGGTCAAAAACCTCGGCGATGCTGGAAAAGCCGGCCTCTTCCCAGCCGCGGAGGAGGGCCTCGTATCCGTAAGCCCTGCCATTCGCCATGCTCGCGATCGGCTGAAAGGCGTGGTCAAGCCGCGAAAGCGCTAGCTTCCATGATGCGTCGAACATGGTCATCGTTTTGTCCCCTGTACACCCGTAAATTCCTTGTACCCTAATGCTCCGCATGAAAGCAGGCGTTACTCCGAGCCCCCTGAATACCAGCGTACGACGCCCACCTTGTTTCTGGAGCTGTTGTAGATCATGCCGCCGTTCCAGTACTCGAGAGCCGCTACGAGGCTGTTGCCTCCATCCGTATCGTCGCTCTTCGGCCCGCGGTAGCTCGCCATCGATAGAAAGGCGTCAAAGTCTTCCGCGAAGAGAGCCTCCTGTCGTTTCCTGTAAAATTCATTCCAGGCATCGAGTTCGGAAAAACCCTCACCCTCATCCTCGACGATGAAGCGAGCCCGCTTTCGCAGGTCATACCAGACGCGAAGTTTTTTTGACGGATCGCTCCGGTTCCCGTGTTTGATCCCGTTTTTAATGATCTCCGATAGCTGTTGCTCCAGCAGGTTTCCTTCCCGGAACGATTCCGGACAATCAGAGAGGACTTTCGCGGCGTATTCCCGGATACGGCCGAAATCGCTTGGAAATTCCACCAGGCGCATGCCCTGAGCGTCAAAGAGTTCGTTGCGATCGTCAACGAGCAGCTTCCTGATAATGAGTCGGTTCATGCTTTCACCTTGCCTTGCTTGATTTCCTCGAGAAGCGGAAGAATGTTCGACATTTCGAGGACGCGGCGGGGAGACCCCGCAAGTCCCCTGTAGCGGAGCTTCGTTCCCTTCCTTCGCAAAACTTGAGCTATCCGTATGATTGAACCGACGCCGGTCGAGTCCAGGTACGTGACGCCTTCGAGGTCAAGGTGCACAGTCCTCCAGCCTGCCTCGATTTTTCCAAGTACATAGTGGCTGAAGCGCGGGGCATGATAGAGGTCGAAATCCCCCGTGAGGCGAAGTTCCGCTCCCTCGGATGATTCGGTCGTGATCGTTGTCCATTCCATTGTTTGCTCCTGCTTGCTTTCCACTACCAGGAAGATGAGCGGTGACGATGAGACTTGCATGAGCCCGCCGCTAGAAAATCGATAAATCACGAGGACTTAACCCGGCTCTAACCTGCTTCTGCGATCCTCCTGCCATGAGCAAGAGCGTGAATACATCCCCCCTTATAGAAGAAGCCGAAGCCGCGCGAGACTATGGCACGACAGTACTCCGGGCGGCGCGGCATCGATACTGCGCCTCGCGCGAGGTGAACGCGATAGCCCTTGCCGACGAGCTTGGAAAACAGCCCAAAGTCGAAGTTTTAGCCCTCCTCGATGCGGAAGGCCGTCCTTCCGGTATCATCTCCCGTGAAAACCTCTTTGCCCTTCTCGGAAAGCCGTTCGGCCGGGAAGTCCTCGGGCGGACCAAGGCCTGGGAGCTGGCGGAGAACGTTCCGATGCTCGATTCCCACTCCGGACTATTTTCAGCCGGGGTGGGTAGCGGCGAGGCAGGTCGCGGTGGAGCAGGAGCATCACCGTACCGCATACTCGTCGACGCCGAGGGGCGCTTCCGCGCCATACTGTCCTCCCGCGATCTGGCCGAGCATCTTTCGCGCATCACCGAGGACGATATCGAGCTTGCCGGCAGGATACAGGAGCGGCTGGAGGCGGGGAACGAGGCCATTGGCGGCGAAGGCGACCCCTTTGAGGGCTGGGCCCCCCCCGCCAAGGGTGTAGGAGGCGATTTTTGGCACTCCAAGCGCCTGGAAGACGGCAAGGCATTCATCGCCCTCTGTGACGTATCGGGTAAAGGCGTTGCCGCGTCACTGGTCGTTTCACTGGTGTGGGGAATGCTCAGGATGAACGATTTCAGCAAAGGGCTTGCTTCTCTTCTCGTCTCCCTGAACGAGGCCATCGTCGCCACTTTTCACCTTGAAAAATACCTTACAGGGTTTTTCTGCGTGTTCGACCCCGGTTCGCGTGAACTAGCGGTAGCTGACATGGGGCACTCCCATGCCTTGATCCTGCGCGCGGGCGGAGCACGCCGTCTCAAGGCTCCGAACTCCAACTTGCCGATAGGAGTCGAAACCGAGCTGCACCCCTTGATCCATGTCTGGCATCTCAGGCCGGGTGACGCTCTTCTCGTTTACAGCGATGGCCTCACCGAGCAGGAGGATCAAGGCGGCGCCGAATTCGGCGAAGGCCGCCTGGCCGCGGTCGCCCTCAAGTCGCTGGCGCGTGGCGCTTCCCTTCGTGACACCTTGCCCCTCGCCCTGGACACGCACCGCGGGCGAACACCCCAGCAGGATGACATGTCCTTCATGCTGCTCAGTCTGCTCCCATAGTCCCCGCTGGCGCCCTGGCAAGCTCGAGCAGGCGCTCCAGGAATAAATGCCCGCACGCTTCATGTCGTTGGTCCGTTCTGTATATGCGGCAGGTTCAGCCATGGCTATAGCGTGATCCATGCGGATTGACCTTGACAACCGCGGTATTTGACGTACAAATCAATGAATTACGATGCCCGGATTCGCAAGCAATGTAAAAAACCGCCTCACGTTCGTCGATCGCATGACCATCGCGTTCATCTGTGCCAATATCATGTTCATCGCCATTGCCCGGGACAGGATAGACCGGCCCCTCTCTATCGCGGCCGGCTACCTGGCCTGCCTCGCCGTCACGGCAGCCGCCATCGTCATGGGAGGACCAGAACGCCGCCGGCCGCCGCGTACCAAAACCATGGCCTTCATCCGGTGGGCACAGGGGCTCGTGCGGCAGGCGTATCCGCTGCTGCTTATGTCCTATTTCTTCCTTGCGGTGACGCGTTTCGACAACGCCATTTTTGTACAGGAACTGGACCCCGCATTTGCCGCGATGGACCGATCGATCTTCGGTTCGGTGCCGGCCAGCTGGCTCATGATCCGCTACGAATCATTCCTGCTGTCCGAGCTGTTCCATGGCGCCTACGTGCTGTATTACGCTTCGATCCCCGCTCTCGCCCTGTGGCTCTACGCCAGAGACCGGGACGGCCTGTCCGAGTACATCGCCGTGACGCTGTTCCTGTTCTACGCGGCCTGCCTCACGTATATTTTCCTGCCTGTCGTCGGCGGGCGCTTCGATCCGGCCATCAGGATACTTGCCGAGCAGAATCGATACGGGCCGTTCACCAGGATAATGGCCTTCATATACCGCGGAACCGCGCACGAGGGCGCCGCTTTCCCGAGCACGCACGCGATGGTAAGCCTCGCCATCGCGCTGCTGGCGAGGCGGCGGGCGCGGCCCCTTGCGCCGTTCCTCGCGGTCAACTCAGGCCTGATACTCGCCGCGACCGTCTACTGCGGCTACCACTACGTCGTCGACGTGTTCGCCGCCTTGGCCTACGTCGCCGCGCTCTATCCCGTCGCCCTCAGGCTGCACGGGCGTTACGGAACGCTTGCCGGCTGACTCGG